>CALXXU010000033.1 GCA_944392765.1 uncultured Anaerobiospirillum sp. | reverse complement strand
GGATCAGCGCGTCGGTCTTGGTATCCACCGCGCTGGTGGAGTCGTCCAGAATCAGCACCTTGGGCTTTTTCAGCAGGGCACGGGCGATGCACAGCCGCTGCTTCTGCCCGCCGGAGACGTTGTTGCCGCCCCGTTCGATCCAGGTGCGGTATCCGTCGGGGAAGCGCTCGATAAATTCATGTGCCCTCAGATCGGCACAGACTTGCGGCATAAGCCGTTGTGCCTCTTCGTTATTGCCGCTGATGTCCACCACTAAATCATAGCTCTGTGCTAATTGAGCTAAGTCTTCAGGGGCTTGCAATATATGGCGCAATACGATAACTGGGGTGACATTAGCCTGATCTTGAGGTGAGCGAATTGGGACGTGCCTCATCACAAACTGCGTGAGGGCGCGCGCTTGAGTGAGGAAAGCTTGCGCATTATTGAGCTTGCCTAACACGGGCTGAGCGTAGCGCACCATGCCATTGTCACAACCAGCTAAGAACATAAAGTATTTTGGGTCATGGCAGGGGATGGCGTCGCCGGTGATGCTGCTCAGATTGTTGATATCGAGGGCAAAAATGGCCAGACCGTGGTGCTTAAACGTAGTGGTGCGGCGCAGTACCTTGCCAAAGAGCGCGTCGCGCTTTTTTGCATTAGGACTAGCTAAGATGTCTTGCAACTCTTGGCAGCTCAGGCCAATGCAGGCCTGGAGCTTTTCTTCATTAAGGCTGATATTGCCCAGTTGCGGCTCGGAGTCGAGCAGCTCAGAGCTTACGTCAAATCTCATCTTACGTCCTTTGTGGGTAGCTTAAGGTTTAAGGTACTCGTACCAGCACTCGTTGATTTGGCTTTCTAAAATCAAGGTGCTCAGTTCCAAAACTTGGTTGGGGCTAAAGTCCAAGGTGACCAAGGTCTCGTGCTCTAAGGACTCGCGCTTGCGCTCAGGGGGCGTGACCAAGTCCTGATAAGCCTCATGTTGGCGTAGGGAGGCAGCACGAAAAGCACGGCGTTCCTTGGTATTGATTCCAGCATAAAGGGCCGTGTGCTCATAATCAAGCTGCGTGGTATTAAGCTCTGCGTGCGGCGCACGCTCAGCGCCCGCCTGGCCCGCGTCGTTGGAGGCTGAGGTCGCGTCAGTCGGCATATCGTTGGAGGCTGGAGCCGCGTTAGCTGGCGTATTGTTGGAGGCTGAAGCCGCGTTTACGGGTATAGCTACGTCGTTAAATTCGCTCTTTGCTGAGTCTTGCAGTGGGTCGGCACGTAGGTGGCTCTTCACCCACTCGTCATCGTCAGCAAAATCTGGGTCTTCATCGATAAAATCTGAGTCGTAATCTGCAAACGATGCGGCAGCCAGCTGTGCGGCCGCAAGCTGCTCACTGTCAGGTTGATCCTGAGCGGCATAGGCTTCAGTGCCGACGACCTCGTTTTTGACCTCGTTTTTTGCGTCAGCATGCTCGTTTTGAGTGACGGCAGCTTTGGGGGCAGGTGCCTTGAGGTCTGCGTTTTGTTCTGCGTTTTGTCCTGCGCTCTGTGTTGCGCTCTGTGTTGCGCTCTGTGGGGCGGCAGCTTGGGCGGCGAGGGCTTTTAAGACCTGACTTTCGGGCTCATTGAGGTCTTGTTGGTGGTGGGTCAGAGCTGAGAGCTCTTCGGGCGTGTATTGCGCTAAGGTTGCCTCGATGTGGGCTTTATCGTCGTCACTGTCGATGAGGTAGGCATTGACGCCATCGGACATGGCTACGACCTTGTTACCACCGATCACGCCAAAGGCCGGGCCCTTGATGTGCTCGAAAGGAGTCGGGTTGACGCGCTTGCCTTGGCGCTTGGTCTCAAGCTCGATCCGTCTTTTGGCCAAATCAGCATTGGTTAAGGCCGGAGCACTCATGACGGGATCATTGAGCTCAGCTGAGGACATGGTGCGCGCACTTAAGGCTTGCGCCGGGTCGCGTGCCGGGTGCGCATCAATGGGTGCATATTGCACCGGAGTGTTCATAAGCTCAGGGGCGGGCGCTTTCATCAAGGTTGCAGGGGTATCCACCGTGCTTAAGACGTGGGTGTGCGAGGTGATGATGCTTGGGTTGAGCTTGCGCTCCTTGGTGTAGGCGATGAGCTTATCGGTGAAGTACTCACCTAATTCCTGCGAGCTAAAGAGCGTGCTTAAGCCTTTGATCGCGCATAGCCCTAAGTAGGCGCAATCTTGCTTTATGGCAGAGAGATTGGGCTCGTAGTCAAAGTTCTTGATGAGATAGCCATAGTCAAGGGCGAAATTGTACACGTCGCGCCCAATGGCCTCATAGACTTGATCGAGCTCGCTTTGCACCGTGATGCGCGCGAGCTGCTGGGCGCTGATGCAGGCGCCTAAGTAGATGATGAGCTGGTCGAGCTCGTCGTTTTTGAGCAGACAGTAGCGGTCGACCGGGCGCTCAAAGTAATAGGAAATATTGTGCTCTTCGTGAAAGCGCGCCAGCTGTGGATGGAGCCGGTAAAGGCTGTCAGTGATCGCATTGGGGTCCTGTTGGCGCAAAGTACGCTGCTTAGCGCTGAAATCAGCATTAAAGCTCAAGATGCGACCGAAGAGGTCGCCTTGCGTTAACAAGTACTGTACATAGTATGGGCTCATGGCCATAGCTTTGCCCCTTAACCCTCAAGCCAAAAATCAAATTTCCCTTGCTCCAAACTCTGTGCCAGGAGCGTACACGGTTGCTGCAATACGATCGCTCTTAGTTTAGCGCGCCTGTCGTGAGAAAAATAGGCAAGTTGTTAAGACTGCTAGCTAATTTCAGCCTAACTCACAGTCTTTATAATGAGGCGCAAACTAGGCTCGGTGCAGAAGCCTTAATGTAGAGTGTGTCTTTTGTTGGTAGGAGAAGCAATGGCAGCGTTGCATATCTCGGCGGCGATCTTAGTGATTTACGCCCTGGTCTCACTGGTGTGGCCGCTTAGAATTAAGACCGGCCTCAAGCTCGTCTTGGGCGCCATCGTGATTGCCTTTGGCCTCAAGTACGTGGTGTACTCGCACTTTGGCTCCATCTTGATGCCAGATTTGCCTCCGTACTTAATTGTGGCGATGGAGGCCGCCTACTCAGCCCTGATGCTGATGGTGCTGATGGCCTTGATCAAGGATATCTTCTTATTCCTGTGCTGGCTGTACCGCAAGTTTAAGCGCTCCCGTGCTATCCAAAAGAGCGCCGCCCAGACTATTAAGGGCTCAGCCTCTACTAAGGGCTCAGCGGTGGCAACCAAAGGTGCGACCGTAGCAACTACCAGCTCTCAGGTCGATGCGCACCGCCAGGTCGGCAAGAGCGAGTTTATCTTCGTCAATAAGCGCAGTGGCTATGGCCGTCCCCGCATTTTGCTCCATAGCGCTATTGCCGCCGTGGCCTTAGTGGCAGGCTTTGGTGGCACTATTAGCCAGTTCTCAGTGCCGGACGTGGTCGAGCATGAAATTGCGATCAAGAACCTGCCGGAGGAACTCGAGGGCTTCACTATTGTCCAGCTGACCGATTTGCACTTAGGTCCAATTCTCAAGCGTGACTTCTTAGCGGGAGTCGTGGCCCGCACCAACGAGCTTAAGCCGGACTTGGTGGTGATCACTGGTGACTTGGTGGACGGTCCGGTCTCGGTTCTCAAGGATGAGTTCTTACCCCTCAATGACCTCAAGGCCAGTTATGGCGTGCTTGCGGTCACGGGTAATCATGAATATTACTCGGGCGTGAACTCGTGGCTTGAGACTTGGGAAGCTCAGGGCATTACCTTCCTTGATAATCAGCATGTGCGTTTATTAAAGGTGCCTCTTGCCATTGCCGGAGTGCCTGACCCACGAATGGGGTTAGTCCCTGTTTCGGGCGCGGATGTGAATAAGGCGCTCAAGACGGTGCGCCCATATCCTTTCACTGAGGCGGCCTATCGCCACTGGACTGATAGTGTCGCTGCAGTGGGCGCCGCCGCCGGTAGTGCCGCCCTTAATGTCAGCTCCTATGTCACCGATGCCTTGAGTGATGTGAGTGCCAATGACGCAGTGGTCAAGATCCTGCTGGCGCACGAGCCGACCATCATGGCGCAAAATCCAGATGTCGATTTAGTACTGACTGGCCATACCCATGGCGGCACGATGTTCTTTTTACAGCCGCTCATCGCGCGCTTTAATTTGGGTTATGTGTCAGGCCTGTATCAGGTCAATGAACGCACTAAGCTTTACGTCTCTAACGGCACCGGCATTTGGTCGGGCTTCTCTTGCCGCGTCTTAGTGCCAGCTGAAATCACGCGTTTCACCTTGCGCGCTGCTGATTAAGCCCATTGTTTAAGCTGCTAGCTTAAGCTCAGAGTTTAATCACATAGCTCAATTTTTTGCTCAAGGGCTGTGTCTGTGTGCTCAGGCACGGCCTTTTTTTTTTCTTGCTAGCGCCCAATCTTTTTGCTTAGGGGCATGCGTGGTCTGCCGCTGTCGGCGCGGCGACAAAAACATTAAGCCCGAGAGCTGCCGAGCAACTTGAGTTGGTAACAATTTATTGGCGCCAAGATTGCAGCTAGTTACAGCGTGAAACTTTTTTCTCCAGTTTAACTTAAAGTGATTAGGGCACGAGCACAGATACCACATGCGGGGTTAGTAAGAGCTCAAAGTGGGCTCGGGTATGGGCGCAAAGGACTAACCGCCTAGCTTTGCGAGGAAGATAGAAGAGCACACTGTAAGCGGGCATAACTGTAGACAAAAACGGCTTTTATGCGCGCTTAAACTGTTGGGCCCGCAACTGCGCAGAGAAAGTTGGGGCCAAAGTCAGTTGGTAGATGACAATTTAAGGCCCTGCTGGTATCCCAGGGCGGCGCAGCCCATATTTGTGCGGTTTCAGATCAAATTGCGAGCTCGGCGACAGGGTACACGATACCTCAAATGCCACTTTTTGGTAGACAAAGGGGGCAAATCTGCAATTAAGTGCGGTATCTTGACATAATGTAAACGTTTACATTTGGTTAAAATCAGCTTTTAGCGCTGTTAAGAGCCAAATAAAGGGTAGACCACGGGTTAAAGTAACAGGGCGGCCGACGCTGCGGGTGCTTTAGTCTACCTCTAGGTAGTTAAACTTGTATCTAGATAGGTACTAAAACCGCATGGTTATTGGTCTTTAGCTCAGTTTGTACCAGTCTAATTGACCGGTTACTGGCACATAGTGTGCAAAGCTTCGGGCATGGTGGGCACCACTGCACCAAAAAGGTGCGTAAATGCCAGTAACGTTATTAGTTCCGTGTGGATTGCTTGCGTCTGGGCTGAGAGGTTTATCGAGTCTGGATTGATGGAAGAGTGAGTCTAGACGCTGGGGCACTGTGTTGTGCCCAACGGGATAGCCGATTTGGTCTGATGGTACATCGTAAGGTGCCACGTGTGAGCGTATGCCTAAGCCTTAGCGCGAGCAGCTCCATCTTGGGCGTTAGGGGCTGTTCTCAGCGTTAACGCTCCATGTGCGGTTGGCGCCCCATGTGAGGTTAGCGCCCCATGTGAGGTTAGCGCTCCATGTGAGGTTAACGTCCGACGTGGGGTTAATACTCTCGCGTGAGGTTAACGTCCGACGTGGGATTAACGTCCCATGTAAGGGTAATGCCCTTTGTGGAGGTAAGGCCGCGCGGGCGCGTTAACCCGGAGCTGAGCTCCGGCGGAGCCGACTAGTAATGTTGTGGTAGGGCCGTCAGGGCCGTACTCCTTGGGCTTTAGCCTAAGAGCACGCTGTACCAAATCCAAGCTTTCCCTAGGGCTGGGAGGTTCATGGTACAGATAGTTGCAGTGACTTCAATTGGGACATTGCCTATGAGGCGATAACGGCTAAGTAACATAATTGCACTTAGCTTAACGACTGGTTTGGACTGGACTTTGGCTCGATATGCAGGATAGCAACAAGCTAAGAGACGAATTGATGCAGCAGGTCTATGGCCCTAATTTAGATGAGGCCAAGTCTGGTGCTGAGGTCTTAAGCCTCATCAAGAGTCTGGGGCAAGGCATGGCCCGTGATCAGGCTTTAAATGGTGACCTGAGTGATGAGCAAATGGCGGCCTTGCTTGCAAGCGAAGAGTACCAGCGTGCAGCCTTAGAGACAGCACTTACTTTTCCCTACCTCGATGACGCTGCTAAAGCCGAAGCCCTGCGTACCTATGACTTTGAGGCGCTGAAAAATGAGAGCATGGCCTTACATTCCAAGCCTCAAAGTGATGACTGGTCCGATGAGGACAGCAGTGACACCACAGCAGCACAAGATGATGGTGCCGCTTCGGTAGACGATGCTGCTCCTGGGACTAGAGTGCCTGCGGCCAGAAAAGTTCACTACCAAAGTCCCTTTAGTTATGAGTTCTGGGAGCTCAGAAACGTTCAAGCCACCACTAATGTCCGCTCGATTTACAAATCACGCGGCGTTTCCTCGCGTTTAGCTCAGCTCACTCCGGCTGCCAAGTACCGTGGGTCACGCTATGCGATGGCCCCTGAGCTCTTAGCTGCGGTCAAAGAACTCAATGCGCGCGGCCTAACCTTAGAGGAAATCTCAACCCAGGTTCAGGCACGCTTTAAGATTCAGGTTTCGGTCAATCGCTTAAGCTCCTTGTTGCGCTATGGTCTGCGTGAACTAAATGAGTTCAACCAGCGCCGTCTCAATCCCTGCTATCCAATCATTTACGTTGAGGTCGTGTCGCTGCGTATGCTCACGAGCGCCAATTTGCTGGTTGAGCACCCCTTTTACTTCATCATGGGCTTAGATTTCAAAGGCGACCAGGAGCTACTTAAAGTCTTTAATTTGCCTAAGGATTACGAAAAGCCTGGGGCTCAAGCCAAGATGTGGCGCCGGGCTTTACAAGACCTCAAAGACCGTGGGCTGATTGATCCTATTTACTTTGTCACAGGGGCGCTGCAAGAGTTTGGTGAGCCCCTGCGTGAGATCTATCCGCAGGCGATTTACCAGCGCTGTATTAGTTCAATGCTCGATGAGGCCTTGGCTTTAGCTGGCAGCTATGGCTCTGATATTTCCGCTTCGGACTTTAACGACTTCACCAATCATTTTCGCAGCTTAGGTTCGTGCAAGACGCTGCTAGAGTGTATGAAGCTCTTTAGCATTTACGAGCGGCGTTGGCAGGGCAAATTTTCGGGCGCTGATCGCACGATTGACTTTTTGCGCGAGAACTTTGTGTTCTTTGAGCAGTACTATGCAGCGGAGCCCGCGATTCGTGCCTCGCTGCGGGCGCTCAAGCCGCTCGATAACATCATCAACAATGTGCGCCGCGCCATTCGCAATGATCACAGCTATATGTTCTGCGACGTGCTCCACACCTTATGCCGGGTGTTAGAGATTGAGCGTTACTATACGCTCAAGCGTCGTCCGGTCCAGTGGCGGCGTGCGCTGCACTGCATGTTCGATGATGCTTATACCAATAAGATCATCAGCAAGTACTTAAGTCCGGACGATGTGCGCTTATCCGAGCGCAGCGTCAAGCGCGATCTCGCCAAGAGCCGCCAGCTCAAGAAGGCCGAATCCAATGCGTTCAAGCATGCCTTGGTCGTGCAAGAGCATATGGATCAGATTACCTCAGGTGAAGTGCCGGTGGTGGATATCCCCGGTGACGACAGCTCCGAGTCGTAGCACGCGCTGAGTAGAGGCTAAAGCCTAATGCGCGTCGGTAGAGCGCGCGCTCAAAGTCCGGTTGAGCCAAATCCCCGTTGAGCCAAATCCCAGCTGAGGCTAAAGTCCGGTTGAGCCAAAGCTCGGCTGAGCCAAAGCTCGACTCACTCAGTGCCCGGTTTGCTCAGTGTTCAGTTGACCCAGTTTTTGCTGCGCTCAGTTGGCTCATTGTTCGGTGCGCTCCGTGCGCGGAGGGGCAGGGCGCGGTTGAGGCGGGAGCAACTTGCTTGGTGGCAGCTTCGGGTTCGCGCTTGTGAACCATAATGGTGCACTCTCTCATCCTTAGCTTGGTGATGGTAATTAAGCCATCAAATGCCCATTTTGGGATGTTACTGGCTGAATTATGCGCGGCTCAAAGTGAGAGGCTTGTTGCAAAACTCGATGTAATCTTTGCACAACTTTGCATTGGGTTTGCCTAAGACCCGGTGCTTGTGGTAAGGTTAGCTTGCACTACTAAGTGATTGGGGCAAAGGGTTGAGGCCGTTTGGCTTGATGCTCCGCGCCCATAGGGATAGAACTTCACTTAGCTTACCTTGAGCCACCAATACCACGGACTAAGTGCTTTAGTGGAAGGGATAGCCATTAAGGCAGCAGGTTTAAGCGTTCGCGCTTACTCTTGTGTCACGGCAAGCATTCATTAACTCAGCCAGCAATGGCCAGTAAATGTAGTGCTCGGCTCAAGGTGGTGCTCCGGTACTTAGTGCCAAGCTTGCAGAGGCAAGCTGTAGTTAGAATCAAATCGAAGCTAGCCCCGGCTAGCTTTTCTTGTCTTTGGTCACTGTTGGCTAGGCAAGCGTATTGCGTTAGATCTTGGGGTTAGTTATGGCCACTAATACGCAGATTGCTCGCGAGCTGGGAATCTCGGTCTCTACCGTGTCGCGGGCTCTCACCCGGCCGGAAATGGTAGCAGCTGATACTCGTGACCGCGTCTTAGCCAAGGCCCGCGCCTTGGGTTTAAAGCCTGAAGCCAAAAGAAAATCAGACTCAAACGAAGATAGGTGCTTAGGCGTAATTGTCGCCGATCTCAATAATCCCTTCTCGGCAGGCGTGCTCAATGCCATTAGTGAGCGTGCCCACGAAGACGGTATTCGCATTCTCTTGGGCGTAAGTAATGAAAGTGCGGTGTTAGAACGCCAGCTCTTAAATGACTTCAATCAATGCGACTTACTGGGCCTCATCGCGATGCCGGTAGGGGCGCAGCTCACGATTAATCTCAACTGCCGTAATGTGGTTACGGTCGACCGTCCTTGGGAAGATAAGGACTATAAGTGCGCCTTACTCAACAATGCTCAGGCAGTAGCCATTGCCTGCGAGCACCTCAAGGCCCGAGGCCATGAGCGCATTGCCTTTTTGTCGGGCAAATCAAGTCTCTATACTTTTCGCGTACGTCTTGAGGCTGCCAAGAGCTATGGCCTCGAGTGCTTTGAGCTTGATGCCTTAGAGTACAGTGAGCTCTACAACCAAGCGATTATGCGCGCTGATATCTTACTTAAGCGCAGCGATCGCCCGAGCGCTATTATCACCGCCAATAATGCCATCACCTCAGGCGTGGTCTATGCGCTCACCCAGCGCAATGTGCAGATGCCGCAGGATATGGCCTTAGTCTCCATTGGCGATCCCGACTGGTGCCGCTTTTTCCCAGCTCCTATCACTGCCGTTAAGCTCCCTGATATGGAACTTGGTTACTGCGCTTATGACATGCTCAAAAAGAACGGGCCGCGTATCCAGCTCATCGAGCCCAGCCTCGAAATACGCTCTTCGAGCTAAGCGTTAGCTTCTTGCATTAAGCGTAGCTCCGAGCGCCAGCTTTGCTTCGAGCGCCAGCTTCGCGCGCTCTCAGCAAAGTTCATTATTTTTGCCTTGTTGGGGTGCAAATTTGCCCGATAAGCGGGCTCTGCATTAAAGCTGCGCGATCGGACAAATTGCCGTTATAATGCGCGGCACGCAAAGCTTAATTTGTCCGGAAATCTTGCGCCTCGCCTGCGGCCTCAAGCGGGTGCGCCGTTGTCAGTTCGAGTACCTTTTGCGTCCGCGCAAGTTAACTTTTGCCCCCTCCTGCCTCAGCTCAAAACAGCAAGTATGCTCGGCCAAGTGAGCTGAAGGTGAGGAGCAACTAGGAGTGAGCACGCTCACTCCCCTGTCTTTGGATAATATGCTGCATGGCAAAGGATAACGTAACTGCACCAGATTTCACCGCAACTTCACTAAACGAGGCGCAGCCTCATAGACAACAAAATGCAGCTGCCGCTGCATCTACCGCCGATCATGGACCTACGGGTATTCAGCCAACCGTGGTGGAGCAAGTTACAGCGGGCGATAAGATTGCGTGGAGCTCCATTATCATGCTGGGTATGCTCGCCGCATTTGGTCCGTTCTGCACCGACCTGTACTTACCGGCGGTACCGACCATTACCCGCGAGCTGCTAACCGATGCTTCGACTATGCAGCTGACGCTGACCACGTCGTTCTTAGGTTTAGCCTTAGGTCAGCTCTTTATTGGACCAATCTCCGATGCCTTTGGGCGCAAACGTCCGCTCTATCTGAGCCTCATCGTCTTTGCGCTTTCGTCGGTAGCTTGTGCGGTAGCGCCTAATATCACCTTCCTCATCATCGCCCGTCTGTTCCAAGGTATGGCCGGTGCAGGTGGCATCGTGCTCTCGCGTGCTATTGCCTGCGATATGTACCAAGGAGCACGCCTAACACAGTTCATGAGTCTGCTCATGACGGTGAACAGCTTAGCGCCGATCTTAGGTCCAATTGTGGGCTCGCTCATCACGACCTTCTTTGATTGGCCTGCGATGTTCCTTTTCTTGGCGCTGTGGGGCGTGCTGTTACTCTTAGGCTCACTCAAGGCGGTACCTGAGAGCTTACCTCCCGCTAAGCGCTCGCCTCAGATTAGCGGGGCCATTTGGGGCATGTGCAAGGAGTTCACCAATGCCCGTTTTATGTGTTTGGCTCTGTCCTTGTCCTTTGTTCAAGGTGCGTTCTTTGGTTATTTGGCATCCTCGCCTTTTATCTTCCAGACCATCTTTGGCTTAAGCCCGTTTGCTTACTCGGTCGTCTTTGCCCTCAACGCTGTGTGTATCACGGTGGCCGCCAACATTGCTGGCATGATGGCTAAGCGCCTTTCCGAGCCGTTCGTGGTTAAGCTTGCGCTGTTCTTACAGCTGGTTGCCACCGTGGCCTTTGGTCTTGATGTGCTCTTAGAGCTGAACAGCATTGTCGTGGTATGCCTGAGCTTTGCCTTATTCGTGGCGATGATGGGCGCTGCCCAGACCGCAGGTTTTGGCTTAGTGATGGGCGCACGCTCGGGCGGTGCGGGTGCAGCTTCAGGCCTTTTTGGCGTGCTGCAATTCGTCTTTGGCGCGATTAGCGCGCCTCTGGTGGGCCTCATGGGTGAGACCTCGATGGTGCCGCAGCTGGCCATCATGGCGGTCTGCACTATCTGTGCAATGGTCTTGTTCCACGTAGGTCTCAAGCAGCATCGCTTTGAATAGAAATTACAAAGAGTGCCTTGCTTAATGCAAGTCACAACGGCCTTAAACGGCCGTGCGGGCGTGAGGACTGAGTTGACCATACGGTGAGTGATGGTCACCGCAAACGGAGCTCAGTCACGCGTCTGCCCCCTTCTGCTAAAGCTTAGGCTCAATTCAGCTGTTGCTGAGATTCAATCTGGCTCAGAGTGCATCATGCTGAACGCGCCTTACCATCAAGCTTTAGGTGGAAGCAACTGACCGCAGCTTGCTGCGGCCGAGGCGGGGATTCCCATTATGACAAAGGACATTCACAGTGAAACAATAACCACCACTGATCACATTGCTTGGGTCAACATCATCATGTTGGCGATGCTCGCCGCATTTGGCCCGTTCTGTACTGATCTTTACCTCCCGGCGCTCCCAGCCATTACCCGTGAGCTCAATACTGACGCCGCAGCGATTCAGCTGACGCTCACCACTTCCTTCTTAGGTCTAGCCTTAGGCCAGCTCTTCATTGGTCCGCTTTCCGATGCCTATGGGCGCAAACGGCCGCTTTATCTGAGCCTCATCGTCTTTGCGCTTTCGTCGATAGCGTGTGCCCTCGCGCCTAACATCACGTTTCTGATCATTGCTCGTTTCTTTCAGGGCTTAGCCGGAGCCGGAGGCATTGTGCTCTCGCGTGCCATTGCCTGCGATCTGTACCAAGGAGCACGCCTAACGCAGTTCATGAGCCTGCTCATGACGATCAACAGCTTGGCGCCGATCTTAGGCCCGATCTGCGGTTCGCTCATCGCTACACACTTTGATTGGCCCGCGCTGTTCCTCTTTCTGGCGCTCTGGGGTTCCTTATTGCTATTGGCCTCGTTCAAGGCTATTGACGAGACCTTACCTCCAGATAAGCGCAGTCCGCAGATTAAAGAGGCGATCTTTGACCTGGGGCGTGAGCTCAAGAACCCACCCTTTATGTGCTTGGCCCTGGCGCTTTCATTGATTTCAGGCGCTTTCTTTGGCTACTTGGCGGCCTCGCCCTTTATTTTTCAAGAGATCTTTGGCCTCACACCTTTTGAGTACTCTCTGGTGTTTGGCCTCAACGCCGTCTGTGTTACGGTGGGCGCGAACGTAGCGGCATGGCTGGCACGGCGTATCCCCGAACGCAAGATTGCGAGCGCAGCGATTTTGATCATGCTGCTAGCGCCGCTGGGTTTGCTCACAGAGATTATCTTCGCGCTCCACAGCTTTTACTTGGTGGCGGTGAGCCTAGCACTCTTTATCGTGATGAATGGCGCGGCGCAAAGCACGGGCTTTACTGAGGTTATGGCGGTACGACAAGGGGGCGCGGCGCAAAGCACGGGCTTGTTTGGCGTACTCACCTTCTTATTTGGTGCCTTGACCGCGCCTTTAGTCGGCCTCATGGGTGAGACCTCTATGGCGCCCTTGATGCTGGTGATGCTAGTTTGCAGTGTGGGCGCGTTTATCTTGATTAAGCTGGGCCTGATACGATCGGCGCAAACGGCAGCAAAGATGGGGTAAAACTGCCAGAACCGTACCGCCCACCAAGTGCGCTGTTGTCATAGCAAAAAACTCCGCAGGTGGGGGCTGTTTGGTCTGTACCTCCGATGGGACGCGGGAAGTGATAAGGTTGCTCCAACGGCATGAGCTTGCCGTTATAATGGGCAAGCGCTTTGCTTAGCGTAAGCGCTTGACCCGATCTATTTTTAAGGAAAAGCTGATGTCCGCTCATCTTTCATTACGTTCGCGCCTTGGTCGTAAGTTAGCTCCGCTCACCTTGAGCCTGCTCACGCTGTGGGGTGGTGCCGCTGTGGCAGAAGAAAATACTAGCGAGGTCTTTAACGCCGAGGAGCAAGCGGCCATCGAGCAAATTGTGCGCAACTACCTCATTACCCACCCAGAAATTTTGGTGGATACCGCGCGCGCCTTAGAGCAGGCCCAGCAAGAGCAGCAACAGGAGCTTATCTCTACTGCGATCGATGAGCTGCGTACTAACGATATGGTGCCAGTACGAGGCAAGCGCGACGCTAAGCACTATTTAATCGAGTTCTACGACGTCAATTGCGGCTATTGCAAGGTGGTGCGTCCGCTCACCCATCGCTTAGCTCAAGAAGAGGATGTGGCCATCTTCTACATCGAGTTCCCAATCTTATCTGAGACCTCGGTCAAGGCCGCAGCCTTAGGTCTGTCGCTCTATCAACAAGATCCTAAGCTGTACTTTGACTATCAAGAGAAGGTTATGACCTACAAGGGCAAGATCGACTCTGAGGATCAGCTGCGTGAGTTTATCACTGAGGCAGGCGGCGACTATGACAAGATTGCCGCTAAGGCCATGACCGATATCAAGATCCAACGCGCCCTGCGTGCCAATATGCTCTTAGGTCAGAACCTGGGCGTGCGTGGCACCCCATTCTTCATCTTAGACGGTGAGGTCATTCGCGGTGCTATCAACGATTACTCGGTCTTCGCGGACATCTTAAAGCGTCACGAGAATTAAGCCGTGAACTGGTACATCGTATTGGCGCTTGCCGTGCCCTTTCTCTTTTTAGTGGGCGTGGTCTATAGCGCCATCAAAGAGCAAAAGGTGCTCGAAGACGGGCAGCTCAAAAAGGTGCTGGCAGAGCGCCACGCCAAGGGTCTTATCAATAAGCACGGCACCTATGACGATGAGAACGATTATGGTGTGCCCGCCCGCCAAGACCTCCAGCGCAGTCAGTCAGCGCCACAAAGACAGTCAGAGCAGCAAAGCCAGTCTGAGTCCCAGTCAGAGCCGCAAGGCCATCAAGCTGAGAGCTCAAGCTCCCCAGCAGAGGAACAACGCACTCAAAATGACGGGGCTTTGGAACCAAATAATGAGCCCAAGCGCTACGAATCATTAGGTAATACCGAAGCTCGTGATGCGGCATCGTACTTTGCCAAGTACTATAAGTAAGCGCCAAAATGGTGCAAAGAAGGGGTTAGTGTGATCACTAAATGCGCAAAAGGCCCGAGGTAGGGTCGTGCCGGTGCACACTAAGCACACGTTAAGTGTGACGTGGTTTCAAGCCATGCGGTCTGACTGTGAAGTCTGGCCCCTTAGCGCTGTTTGTTGGTTATTGACCCACATGCCCCAAGCTTGATGCTGCCGCCTAGCGGAGCACCATGATCTTTGCAGAGACTCAAGTAGTCGCTGCACTCCTTGAGGCCGAGGGTCAAGGAGCATGATTTAATGAGCGGCTCTGTACTTTTCTGCATCTGCCTTGCTTACTTCGTCTTAGCCTACTTTGTCTATGGCGGATTTTTAGCACGCGTTTTCAAGATCGATCCTAATCGTCCGACCCCTGCCCATACCCAATATGATGGTGTGGACTATGTGCCTACTCCAGCCCCAGTGCTGTACGGCCACCACTTTGCCTCGATTGCCGGCCCAGGCCCAATCGTCGGCCCAATTATGGCCGCTTACTTCGGCTTCCTGCCTGCTCTGATTTGGATTTTAGTCGGCTGTGTCTTTGTCGGTGCTTTCCACGACTTTGCTGCCTTGGTGATGTCGGTGCGTAACCGTGGTCGTTCCATCTCCTTTATTATGGAGCGCTTGATGGGCTATACCGGCCGCCAGCTCTTCTTAATCTTCTGCATGGCCTGCTTGGTGCTGATTGTCGCCATCTTCTCGCTTATGATTGCGGGCATGTTTGTCCAGCTGCCTGAGGTAGCTTCGGCCAGCGTCATGTTCATTGTACTGGCTCCAATCTTTGCCTTCTGCACCGTGCGCCTCAAGATGCGCTTAGCCCCAGCTTCGTTTATCTTTGTGCCGCTGGTCTTCTTATGCGTTTATTTAGGCACCATTGTTCCAATTGACTTAGTCAATGCCTTTAATATGGACGCAGGTTCGGCCACCATGGTTTGGCTTGCGGTCTTAGCGCTCTATATCTTTGGTGCTTCGGTCATCCCAGTACAATGGTTACTCCAGCCTCGTGACTACCTCAACAGCTATCTGCTCTACGGTATGTTAGCCTTAGGTATCGTCTCGATTTTGGCTTACAACCCAGAGATCAAGATGGCTGCCTTCAATGGTTGGGAAGCGGTCACCGCTGATGGCAATATGACCGCCATGATTCCAGCCCTGTTCATCTTCATTGCCTGCGGTGCGTGCTCGGGCTTCCACTCCTTGGTGGCTTCGGGTACTACCTCCAAGCAGATCAACTCCGAAAAGGATATGGTCAAGATCGGCTATGGCGGCATGATCATGGAAGGTATCGTTGGTGTCATGGCCTTAGTTGCGGTGATGTCCTTTGAGCCTGCCACCTTTATGGAGATGGGCAAGAACCAGCCAATGGCCTTTGCTACCGCGATTGCTTCGTTCTCGACTGCAGTGGGCATCCCTGAGGTTTATGCCAAGGTCTTCATCTCGCTTGCGATCTCGGCCTTTATGATGACCTCGCTGGACACCGCCACTCGTTTAGGGCGCTTCATTTGGCAAGAGATCTTCTTACCACGCACCATCGACCAAGAGGGCAAGGAAATCGAGGTTGATCCAAAGACGGCTCGTGCTCAGTTAGCCCCATGGCGTCGTCACCTCACCAACACCTACACCGCTGCCATTATCGTGGTTGGTGCCTCGATTCTGATGGCCTTATCGGGCAGTGCCGCCAGCATTTGGCCAATCTTCGGTGCCAGCAACCAGCTGATGGCCGCCTTAACCTTCTTAGGCATCACCATCTACCTCTTGGTCAAGGGCTCGAAGTGGTATATCGCCTTTATCCCAATGGTCTTCATGATGGTCATGAGCTTATGGGGAGTCATCCAGGTTATTACCCAGCAATGGGGTAAGAACATGGTGCTGGTGGTCGCAGGCTGCTTCTTAGTAGTTATGGCAGTTCTCATGATTGCCTTAGGCTTATCGATCATCAGCCACCACTTACGCATCCACTTCAAGGGCGGCCAGCACGCTACCGCGATTGAAGAGGCCTAAGCCTCAAGCTTAGCTAAGCCCACCGCTTAGTAAGCTCAAGCTTAGAACACACAGAGGGCATCTTTCGCAAGTGAGATGCCCTTTGTGCGTCTTGGCACTACGGGCGGCGGCTCCAATCGAGGTTGCGTGTCTCCAGCAAGACGCGGCGTCTTTCGTGACCAGCTTCAATCACAGTGCGCCCTCCCGCCACCCCCGCCGCCGCCCTTAGTGCGTGCCAAGCGCAGATCCGGCGTTGGCTTGCATCTTGTGATGCCTTAAGGCGCCTTAGTCTCAATGGCTTAGTGATGGCGCCAGGTTTATTGAGAGCTTACGCCCACATGCGGTAGTGGTATCAGGCAGCCTTAGTCTCTAAGGGGGACGAGCGGCGTGACGATGGCTTGAGTGTGGCTGCCAAATGAAGCGTGCGCGGTGCGGGCGCTGAACACGTCAGAAGCCGCTGTGGCATGGCGCCAGCGTTGATGGTTTAGTCCGAGACGACAAGGGCATCTGCCGTGAGGGAGATGCCCTTGAAGCGAAGCCTTAGTTTAGACAAAGAGCTGTTGGAGCAGGCCTTTCTTGAGCTCATGCCACTTTTCAAGCTCTGCCTTGGCCAGCGCAATCACCTCATCAATGGCGTCAAGACATTCAGCGATCTTGCGCTGCTCTGGGGATGAAGGCAAAGATATAACGATTTTCCCAAATTCGGTTGCGTTAATTGCAGGATAGTTGGAACCGGTACAGCGGAGGTTAATCTCTTTATTGAAGCCTTCTTCAAAAAACATGTGGTATAGGAAGCTATTGCACCCATTGCGCATCCTTGTTTGGATAAATCCAGTTGAAGCTACGATTTGCTTATCCAGTAACCGAGTGATGTGGTAATGACCTTGGTTGTATGGACGTACTGACTGGAAGAATACATCATCGAGAGTTGCTACTCTTTGTGCTCTGCTTGGGGCATCAGCGCGCTGCAAAAGTTGAGGTTCATTCCATTGACCTGAGTCCACACTATTTAGATCCATGTAGTAGAACTGAGCAGCAAGCGGTTCTGTTTTAGGGTTGATGTCGCACGCCATAGCTAATGGAATTGATTCCCAAGCTGGAAAGTCAGAGCCATCGTCGGCCTTGAAGCGAACTTCTTGGTCAAAGAGCTTCTGGGCTAAGCCCTTCTTGTACTGCTCCCAAGCCTTAATCTCGGCTTGCTGCTTAGCGATGATATCATCTATGGCGTCAAGGAACTCGGTGATCTTGCGCTGCTCTGCTTGGCTTGAAGGCACATAAGCCTTGATTTTACTGATATCTTTTTTGTTGACATGAACAATTTGCGGGCCCTGAGCAACACGGGAAATTTCTTGCTTGACCTGATGGTTAATTACATAGCTTAGAATCCTGCCATCGAGCCAAGGCACAGGGCGGTAGATAAGCAGATCGCTGCCAAGAATTACACCTTCTTGCATCACGCAAGTTGCAGTTGAGATTTCTTCTGCAGTTTCACCTGATGTAGGTATGAGCACATCACCTATGTGGCTTAAGAACTTTGGTTCTACCTTTTTCTCGGTTCGTCGTACGATGTTGTATGCTACTTCTTCGTAGGTGGTGTATAGCTCTCCATATAGGATGAGTGGCGTGCCGTTATCTGAGATGGCGGCTTTAGAAAGTGGTGCGCCCTTTTGAAAGGTGCCAAGCTCACCCAGTGTTTTGCATTTCCAAGCTGGAAAATCCGAGCCATCATCGGCCTTAAATCTAAGCTTATGCATAGCCATCATTTATCCGTCCACGTTAGAGCCCAAGTTGCGCTAACATAGCGTTAACTTTGACTATTGCTTCTTGCTTGTCGTTGGTAATGGAGTTGAGCTCTGCGCGCGTTGCTGCAAGATCAACCTCTTGTTTAGCTTCGGGAACGTTGACGTAGCGCGGAATATTGAGGTTAAAGTCGTTTGCCTCAATCTCCTTGAGGGATGCGACGTGAGCAAACTGGTCGATGTCTTCACGTTTGATGTATGCGTCCACGATTTTGGCAATGTGCTCATGCTCTAGGGTGTTTTGGTTCTTGCCCGGTTTGAACTCATTGCTGGCGTTTATGAAGAGGATGTTATCAGCATTTTTGTTGCGATTGGCTTTGAGCACTAGCAAGCATACAGAAATAGCAGTGCCATGGAAAAGGTTTTCAGGAAGGCCAATCACAGCATCGAGGCAGTTGAGCTTTTGGATGATGTACTTGCGAATGGTTTCCTCAGCGCTGCCACGGAAGAGCACTCCTTGGGCCATCAGCACCGCTATGCGTCCATCGCGTGGATCCATGTGGTGAATCATGTGCTCAAGAAACAGCAAGTCAGCGTATTTTTTGGCAGGTACAGCTCCGGCATCACGATAACGAGGATCTTCTGCTAGGCCTGGTGTTTTAGGGTTGTACTCGAGTGAGTAAGGCGGATTGCACACCTGTACCGTGAGCTTAAGATCGTCGTAGTGGTCTTCGGTCAGGGTATCGCCGTTGTAGATGCTAAAGTCGTGGTAGTTGATGCCGTGCATCAGCATGTTCATACGGGCAAGATTATAGTTACTGGCATTTTTCTCTTGACCGTAGAAGTGACCAACCTTATGAGCGCTGAGGTGCTTTTGTACCTCAAGCAGCATAGAGGCTGAGCCACAGGTACAGTCGCCCACCGACTTGGCCTCGCTCAAGCCGATAGTAGCCAAAGTAGCCACTAACTTAGCAAGGCAGGTTGGGGTAAAGAACTCACCTGCTTTTTTGCCAGCATCGGAGGCAAAAAGGCCAATTAACTGCATGTAGGCTGTGCCTAAGAGATCAATGTCGGTAAGGTCAAAATCCAGCTCGTTAATCTTGATGATGACTGAGGATATGTGACTGGTTCGCTCGGCGACAGTGCGGCCTAACTCTTTATCTTGCAGACGCATGTCGTCAAAGAGCCCTGCAAAGGTTGTCTCGGAGTCGCGACCTTGGGTTGTTTCGGTCAGAGCCTTGATTGCTTTCTCGTAGTCTTCGATGCTGAACCTATCATCCTCATCTACTGGAGCTTGGATCTTTTGCACCAAGGTGCGGAACAAGTGCACCGGCTTGATGACATAGCCCAATTCACTTAACGAGCAAGCTGTCAACTCATCATGGTAGTCATCAAGGGGGAAAGCCTCCTCATAGGTTAACTCATCATTAACCAGTTGCTCGTTCAGGTATCGCTCAGTGTGCTCGGACAGGTAGCGGTAGAAGATGGTGCCTAAGATGTAGTTCTTGAACTTTGAGGCATCCATGGTGCCGCGCAACTCATTGGCGATCTCCCAGAGCTTGCTGGCAAGTACTTGCGCTTGGGCCGAGCTGTCGATTTTCGACATGGGGGTTAGTCTCCTAAGTCCTTAAAGCGAAGGGCTGTCTGTAAAATGAAATCTTTAATGCTGTTAGTGATTGGCTTGAGCTGCAAAAAGCCAAGGTTGTACGGCTGTGCCCTTAGTTGCTTGCGCAGCTCTTCATCAGGGATGTAGCCTTTAAACTCGTAGTCATCCAAGGCATGAGCAATGATGTCGGGCGCGATACCTTGCTTCTCAGCAAAGTCTTGCAGTTCGCGTTCGCGCTCGTCGTGCTCAAACTGCTGGTAGGCGGTCTGGACCGAGGTGTTGGGGTCTAAGTTCGGGTAGGTGGAGACCACAAAGGTCTCAATGATGTCGCTCTTGAGGCGTACCTCAGGGTTATCGCTATCCTTAATGGCTTGCTGGAGCTCACTGAGTACCTTGTCTTGCTGCGCCTTAGCGTGCGTACGCACCTGTTCGAGTAGGCGCAGGATGTAGGCGACGTTGATGTGATCGATGCAGACCAAATCAATTTCGTAGTCCACATCAAGGGCTAGCTTTTGGTTGGCGTCGGGGCGCTTGGATTGGTTGTATAGATCGACGTAGCGGCTCTTGTATTCGTTGTACTCTTGGCAATTGAGGCCATGCTTGGCCAAGTCCTGCCAATTAAATTGGCTAAAACTCATGAGCAGGCCTAGGATGCGCGGGAGCTTCTTGAAGGCCTCGATAAAGGCCATCAGCTCGTCCTCGCTCTCCATCTTGGCTACGCTCTCTGGTGTGGACGCGACCTTTTTGAGCTGGGCGCTGAACTCTTGCCATTGCTCCAAGAAGTGCTCATAGCCCTCGAGCAGGTACTCGTTAGGGTCGCCGTTGCCTGAGAAGAGGCGCAGCGCGTTGTCTTGAGCTTGCTTGATGTTGCGATAGGTGACGATCTGCCCACTCTGTTTATTGATGGTATCGATGCGGTTGGTGCGGCTGTAAGCTTGCAGCAAGCCGTGCCAGCGCAACGTCTTGTCAAGGTACAGGGTGTTGAGCGGCCGAGCGTCAAAGCCGGTGAGCATCATGTCAACGACTAAGAGTAGATCGATCTGCGGCAGATCGGCCTGCTTCATGCGCCGAGCAATGTCTTGGCGATAGCCATCGAAGGTTTCAAGGCCATAGTTGGTGCCGAAAGTCTCGTTGTAGTCCTTGATGCAGCGGGCGAGCAGCTCTTGGCTTAGCTCTTTGCTGGTCGGATCTTTGGACTCGCCATCGTCATAATCTTCATTGGCGCGAAAGCTGAAAATAGCTGCGATACGCAGCGGATCTTGGCGCTCAGTGTTGAGTTGGCGCAGCAGGTCGTAGTAGCGCCCTAGAGTTGCAATGGAGTCGACCGCAAACATGGCAGTAAAGCTGCGTTGCTGCGTCTTTTGGTCGTGGCGCTCCATGATATCGCGCGCGATGTGCTCTAGACGCTCTTCATCGTGGTATAGGGCATCACGGTCGATGTGATGGGCACTGCAAAAACTCGCATTCTCCAGATCTTCGGCTTTGTACTGCGCATCCTTTGTCCCCAAGATAGAGCTCTTGTGCTCAACCGAGAAGGGCAGGACATTGTGATCGCGGATAGCATCCTTGATCATGTAGCGGTGCAGGCAGGGCTCAAGGTTACCGGCGTGAAAGACGTCAGCAGTAGTACGGCCTTTGTTCTTGTTTTCATCGAAGATTGGAGTGCCGGTAAAGCCGATGTAGAGCGCATTTTTGAAGTGGCGCTTAATGTCGGCGTGCATCTTTCCAAACTGGCTGCGGTGGCACTCATCGATGATGAAGACAATCCGTGCAGCGCGCAGTTTTTTCATGACCTTTTGATGGCCTTCGCTGTTAAGCGCGCAGGCCAGCTTTTGGATGGTCGTAACTATCAGTTCGCTCTTTTGTGTTTTGAGCTGAGCCACTAACTTGGCAGTTGAATTGGTATTGTCAACGCAGCCTGGCTCAAAGGCGTTGTACTCCCCGATAGTCTGATCATCGAGGTCTTTACGGTCGACCAAAAAGATAATCTTGGCGATGCGCGTTTGCCCCGCGTAGCTGCTCTCATCGCGCAAGAGCTGGGCGAGCTTAAATGAGGTCAAGGTCTTGCCCGAGCCGGTGCAGGCAAAGACGTAGCCGTTTTGCTGTTCGACCAAGATGCGCTTTTGTGCGGATTTGACCGCGTAAATCTGGTAGGGGCGCATCACCATCAATTCTTGGGTTTCTTTGATGATCATGAATTTGGTGATCATCTCCACCAAGTGGGCTGGGGCTAAGAAGTCCTGAGCAAAGTCGGTTAGATTGGTGATGAGCTCATTGTCCGCTTTAGACCAAAAGAAGGCTTGGCCTTTGGAGATAGGGAAAAAGCTGTTGCCGCACATGCGGTTTTGGTTGCAGCAGTACTGAGTGTTGACCCCATTGGAGATCACAAAGAGCTGGGTGTAGGTGAACAACCCGCGCATCGAGTGCTTGCGGTAGCGGTTGATTTGCGCCAGAGCTTGGCTCAGCTCCACGCCGGGGCGTTTGAGCTCAATCGAGACTAGGGGCAGGCCATTGACCAAGATGGTGACGTCATAGCGGTTGTCATGCTCAACTGTGCTGAGCCCGTCACGCTCCATCTTGATTTGGTTGGCGACCTGAAAGAGGTTGCGCGCTGGGTCTTGATGCAATAAGTCCAAGTAAACGGTTTGGCCATTATCGAGCTCGATGAGGCAACGGTCACGTAAGCTCTTAGCTGCATCATAGACTTGGTCTTGCTCTAAGTTATTGAGAACCTGGGTAAATTCAGCGTCCGAAAATGAGACATCACCCTTCTTGGCGTCCAGATCGGCTTGGTTTAAGCGCGCCAGCTGCTTGCGGAAGTTGACCACAAGGTCGTTATGGTCGCGAATGGTCACCAGCTCGTAGCCTAGACTCTTAAGCTGTGTGAGCAGGTCTTGCTCTATTTGTGCTTCTGAGATGTAGGACATGGACTGTGACCTCGCCACATGGGACTTGATGAAATTGATAGTTGTAAGGAACGGGCGCGGAGGTATGAGCTGCTAACTGAAATCAGGCTAAGTTCACATAGGGCTATATTTGGCTGCAAAATCAATTAGACACAGTTGTCCGCATAGTGCCTTATACCAATCCGTAGGATACGAATAAAGTCTTTTTTTTTTTTGCAAAAATTTGAGTGCGTCGAATTTTTAATATAGATAGAAATGGCTTAAATAAGCCATTTTCTGGCGATACGGTGAGTATGGTTCTTGAGCTAAGTTAAATGGGACACAGTGATGAGTAGAGGATTGGCGCGACGTGATGGTTTAAGCGCAGCTGTCTCATGCTGGCTATGCTCGATGAGTTCTGTGTGGGCAAGTGGTAGGGGCGGGCGCTGTGAAAAAATATTTCGTGTACGTCACAGAATTTAGAGAAAATTTTTACAGAATGGGCGCTCAGTCATAAAATGGGCGCTAAGCCTTGGGGCCTGTTTTTTGTTTTGGGAGATGCCATCATGCTAGTTTTGCCTTTGAATGGGGCGGCTCAGACGCTGCCAATTGACCATTACTTGTGGCACTGCGTCGAGCGCCCAGTAGCTCAGGCAACGCTAGCCTTGGAAAGTGATGGCCTGCACTGCCGCTTTGAGGTCAAAGAGGCTGACCCTTATACCACGGTCTTTGCGCAGCAAGATCCTATGCTCATGGTCTGCCAAGACAGCGCCGTTGAGCTGTTCTTAGCCTTTGCCGATAGCTCAGATAATGCCTCGTTCGCGCCACGCTTGGAGCACTGCCTCTACCTTAATATCGAAATTAACTCGGCAGGCTGCTGCTACGCTAAGCACGGCCATAGCCGTAAGGGGCGCACTGCCTTTACCCCCGCTGAGATTGCGGCATTACAGATTAAGGCTGAGCAAAGTGGGGAGGCTTGGTCGGTGTCGCTGGTAGTACCACGTGACTTCATTGCCGCGTTAGCTGGCTACGACGCTTTTGCTGTGGGGCAAACCTTTGCCTTAAATCTCTACAAGATTTCTGAGACCAAGGAGCATGAGCATTATGTCGCCTTTAACCCAGTGGACGTACCAACACCTAATTTCCACTTACCTGAGTTCTTTGCGCTAACTCGGGTGGAGTAGTGGCTTTGAGGTGAGTTATGGAGGCGGCGCTATTAGTTGTGGTTTCGGGCCTAGCGTGGCTGCTTAGTCGTGCCTTGTTGGGAATTGGTCTCATTTGGCCCCTTGGGTCCAGCTTGTTGCTCTAATTTGGGCTACACTGACCTTGTTCTTGGTTTAGCCACAAATGCGGCGTCCTCTATGGTCGCTTCTTTCATATTGTGCTTTAGGTTTGTTCTTGTTTAGTGCTTTTGGGGGCGCGTGAGCGCCTTGCCCATAGTGAGGAATGTTGTTTATGCTGTTGTCACATGCCAACCTCTATACTAAGGATTTCCGCTTCGCTCCTGAGAGCTCAGTGCAGGTTGAGGGTGCGCGCATTGCCTCGGTGGCCGAAGGCCACACTCCAGAGGTCGGTGCTGAGGAAGTGGTTGACTTAAAGGGCTTGTCGTTAATTCCAGGTCTGGTGGATATTCACTTTCACGGCGCGGTCGGCCACGATCTGATGGAAGGCACCGAAGAGGCCTTAGACGCGATCGCTAAGTACGAGGCTAAGTGCGGTATCACCGCGATCTGCCCTGCGACCATGACTATGTCCGAGGCCGATATCACTAAGGCCTGCGCCAATGTCCGTGAGTATCAGGTCAAGGACGATGGCGCTGAGGTGGTTGGCATCAATATGGAAGGCCCATTTGTCTCGCCTAAGAAGGTTGGCGCCCAAAACCCAGAGTTCGTCCACAAGCCTGATGCCGAATTTTTCCGTCGCTGCAACGCGGCTGCGGGCGGCAAGATCAAGCTCATGGCGATCGCCCCAGAAGAGCCAAATGCCATCGAGGTCATTCGTCTGCTCAATAAGGAAGTGCTCTCCTCGATTGCTCACACCTGCTGCAGCTACGATGTTGCTTGTGAGGCTATTGCCGCTGGCGCCACTCACTTAACTCACTGCTATAACGCCATGCCAGGTTTAGCTCACCGTGAACCAGGCCCAATCGCCGCGATGGCTGATGCGCGCTGGGGTGAAGCTGAGATTATCTGCGATGGCATCCACATCCACCCAGCCGCCGTTCGTGCTGCATTCCGCATGTTAGGTGAGGAGCGCATGATCTTCATCTCCGACTCGATGATGGCGGTGGGCTTAGATGACGGTACCTACGAATTAGGTGGTCAGCCGGTTTACGTTAAGGGCCGTCTTGCCACCCTGAAGTCGGGTACCATCGCCGGTTCTGCTACCAACCTCTACGACTGCATGGCTAACGCCTACAAGACCATGGGCTTGCCTTTAGCCACCGTCATTCGCTGCGCTACCTATAACCCAGCCCGCTCGATCAAGGTCTTAGACGACTACGGCACGATCGAGCCTGGTAAGATCGCCTCTATGCTGGTGGTCGATTCTGACCTCAACTTAAAGGGTGTCTTGCTGCGCGGCAAGTGGCTCTTTAAGAACTTCTAAGCGCTAACAATTTCTGTTGGTGGAGCAGGCCCTCGAGGTAGCAATGCCTCGGGGGCTTGTTTGTCTTGGTGCTTTGGGTACAATAGGCGCGCTTTTGGGTGCGTTTTTTTTTTGTTTTTTTGGTGGAGGGGCCTTAGTGGTCACGGTTACTCAGATGCCAGAGCCTAAGGCTCTGGAGCTTGATCCAAACTTGGTTGCAGCGGGCGCCAATGTGCCGCTGTCGCGCGTTTATTTGGCGCCAATGGAGGGCGTGTGCGATCCACCAATGCGCCAAGTGATCACGCGGCATGGTCACTACGACGAGTGCTTCTCGGAGTTTATCCGTGTCACCACCGAGCCAATCCCGTACAAATCGCTGCTGCGTGAAGTGCCCGAGCTCGAGCACGATGGCAAGACCGATTCAGGCTGTTTGTGCCGCGTGCAGCTCTTGGGTGATAACGCTGAGGCTATGGCTGTGACCGCCCTGCGCGCGGTGGAGCTGGGCGCTAAGAGCATCGACCTTAACTTTGGCTGCCCATCGCGCTTTGTCCATCATGGCGGCGCTATTTTGCTCAAGGAGCCGGAGCTTATTCATGAAATTACGGCGCGGGTGCGCGAGGCTTTAGACCCGGCCATCTTCCTCTCGGTCAAGTTCCGCCTAGGAGTCATGAGCGCCTCTGAGCTTACTACCATTGTGAATGCGGTGGCGGTACCCGGCGTCAACGAGCTCATTATCCACGCCCGTACACGCAAAGACCTTTACAAGGCCGAAGGCCTTAACTGGCCTGCCATCACCACAGTGATGGATGATGAGACTTCGGGTTTATGTCATGGCATCCCGGTGGTTGCTAACGGCGATGTCTCCGATTTTGCCTCTTCGTGCCAATGCCGTGCGGTCACGCGCTGCCAGCGCCAAATGGTCGGGCGCGCTGCCTTTGGTACTCCTAATATGCCGCAGGTATTAAGGGGCAGTGAGGATGCGATGTCGTTAGCTTCAGTGCTTGATGTCGCCTGGGAATTTGGCGTGGAGCTGCAAAAGTTTGGCTGCCCAGAAAAGTCGACCATGGACCGCTTAAAGCAGTTCTTGGGCTATGCCAATAAGTACCGCTTCAAGGAAGTGCTGGCTCCATTCTTCTACACCTTCTGCCGCGCCCAAACCTTAGTTGAGGCACAGCAATTGCTTTCGACCAAGAAAACTGAGCTGGGCGCCTAAGGCCCGCTCGGTGCGGCTTTGCTCTCATTTTTACCGGGGCCATCTAGGCTCAGTTGTAAGTTAGGGGTAAACTCTAATTTGGCATAAGCTCTAATGAGGGCACACTGAGGGCTGTTGTATTTTATCGGGCCCAAGTGCGTCGGCAATCTGGTTGAGTTGGTACGAGGAAGAGAATATGGCTTGGCAGAAAATGGGCGCCGCCTTATTAGGCTTGGCGACAGCCCTGACCTTCAGTGTCTGTGTCGCCCATGCGGCAATGGAAGAGCAAGCTGTCAAGTTTAAGCGTCCGGCCCCACCTCCGGAAATTCAGGCCAAGTACGACGCCTATATGAAGAATATCGAGCCGGTCTATTATCCGCCGGTTCCTTTTGGCTGGCAGGTAGTAGTGGGCTCGGATAATTCCGTAAGCTACGTACACGCCAATCAAAGTGAGGGTGCTGATCACACTACCACGATCAAGATGTTCTACACCCGCAAGACGGCCAAAATGGACGCAGAGCGTTATATGCGCAACTACGTCTATAACCATTCCTGCACCAATATGTTTAAGCAAGGCACCGGCTTCTATACCGCTGACTGCCTGGAGTCGAACACCTACGCGATCGTGATTGGCGAGGTCGACAATATGTACGTGATTGAGCTTACCGGCGACTACAACAATGCCGCGCGTGCCATTATTGAAGGCTACGTCAGCTCGATCATTACGGGCAAAAAGGTCTTTGCCGATCGCAATATCGGCAATATGCGCGACCGTGACGGCAGCCCTGACGGGGCAGCCCCGGCACCGCAGCAAGAAGCTGCGCCCGCTGCCGAGGCCCCGGTGGTAGCTGAGGTATCTGATGAGGCACCCGCTGAGGGTGAGGCAACTGATGCTGCCGCTGAAGAAGATGAAGGCTTCTTCTCGTGGCTTCCTTTCCTCTAGCAGGTTAGCTGCTTTTTGTTAGGAGCCGCCTGAGCACTTTGCATCAGGCTCTGTAAGCGGCTCCTATGCGGCATCGTGTTTGTGCCGCGCTTTGCAAACAAGGCTCGCCCCAGTATTGGGGCGAGCCTTGTCGTAGCTAAAGGTTTAAGCTGGGTCTCAGCTGTTACTTGGCGGTTTCTGCGGTGCTGAGCTTATCCTTAAAGAACTCTGCGACCACCTTAACTACCGGGAATTGATGCCACAGTTCACCGCCATGTGGGGCGCCTTCAACCATGACATAGTTGACGTCCACGCCTGCAGACTTCATCTTTTCGAACATATGGGCACTTTGCCATGGGCTAACCAAGGTATCGGCGCTGCCATGCAACAGCAGCATTGGTGGGTCATTGGCGTCGACGTGGTTGATGGCACTGGCCTCTTGGGCGCGCTTGAGGTCAGCGTCGATGCTGGCGCCCGGGAAGGTGTTAAAGGCTGGGCCGTTGACCAAGAGGGCCTCGGTCACGGCTGGGGAATGGTGCACCGCGACGATATCTTCGCTATAGCCCTCGCCGATATTGAGCAGGTCCGAAATGCCGTAGATTGAGCAGGCGGCCTGGACATCGGAGCTGACCTCAGTGTAGTCGCCTTGGTCGTACTTGGTCTCACCATTGGTGGTGCCCACGATTTGAGCCATATAGCCACCGGCGGAATCACCTAAGACGCCGATGCGGTTCGGGTCGATGCCGAGATCCTTGGCATGGTAGCGCAGATAGCGTACGGCGGCCTTACCATCTTCGAGCAAGGCCGGGAACTTATTAGGCACGACGCGATATTCAGCGGTCGCCACCACAAAGCCGTACTCGGCCAAGATGTAGCGGAATTGGAAATAGCGGTCTAAATCCGCTGTAGTAAAGCCACCACCTGGGAAGAAGACGATCGCAGGCTTAGGTTCGGCGCTTTGTGGAATTAACAGGTGCATCTTCAGCTGCACCAGCTCATGTGGGGTGGCGTGCTGCGAGTAGATGACACCACTGCGCGCATCGATGGTCGCAATGGTTGGCTTGACTCCGGACAGAATGGTGGCACCTTCGGTGTAGCCCCTGAATTGCTTTTGTGCTTCAGTTGGAGCCATTGGGACTGGGGTCGCGCCTGATACCGCATCGACTGTGCTCTCTGCTGCATTCGCGGTCGGGGCTACTTGCTCTTGCGTCATGGTGCAGCCTTGGACTAAGAGTAGGGCTGCGGCTAAAGCAGATAAGACAAATTTTTTCTGCATTCCTTTTCTCCTTTTCTTTCTTTTTCACACTCTCGAATGTAACACCGCCCTCCCTAGCCGTAATGCCACAGCGATCGCAAAGTGCAAATTTGGCTGCGCTTATCTGGAGTACTGCTCCAGAGGGGAGTACATTGCACCAGTGACAAAAAAAGCGGGCCAAAGCCCGCTTTGTGGGGAGCACAAGGCCCCGCTTCAAGTTAATTTGTGGAGAAAATGTCGGGAACGAAGCCTAGGGTTTCGTCCCCATTTTTTTGAGCTTGTTAGATCAGCTCTGGAACCATCTTGATGTGGCCGCATGGGCACTCTTGAGCGCAAACACCGCAGCCCTTGCAGTAGGTGTAGTTGAACTCGTAGTGCTTGCCTGGGCCTAACTTGATGATGGCATTGTCAGGGCAGACGCCGTAGCAGTTGTCACACTCCATGCAGTTGCCGCACGATAAGCAACGACGAGCCTCGAAGACGGCATTCTCCTCGGTTAAGCCGTGTTGAACCTCGTCGAAGGTCGAGGTACGACGGGCTAACTCGAGCTGAGGACGAACCTTCTTAGGTGCGTCGGTGTAGTAGTATGGGTGCATGTCCTCAAAGCGTGCATCTTCATGCTTCTCTGGCTTGACGTATGGACGGCCATTTAAGTAGCCATTGACGCCACGGGCGGCATGCTTGCCCATACCGATAGCGGCAGTAACGGTACGATCACCTGGAACCATATCACCGGCTGCAAAGAGGCCTGGAACTGTGGTCTCGAAGGTGGTGGTGTTGACGGTTACGGCATCCTTTTGCAGCTCGAGGCCTGGAATGGTCTTTAAGACCGAGAGGTCAACGTTCTGGCCAATAGCGAGGACTACGCTGTCTGCGTCCATTTCCTCGTACTCGCCGGTTGGCTGAGGATAGCCCCTCTCGTCTAAGGCCATCTTCTCAATCTTGAGCTTCTCGCCTTGAGCTTCTTGAATGGTGGTGAGCCACTTAACCTGAATGCCTTCCTCGATAGCGCCATCCATTTCCTCTTCGTTGGCTGGCATCTTATCGCGGTTACGACGGTAAACGATGATTGGCTCAGCGCCTAAACGACGTAAGGAGCGGGCTACGTCCACTGCGGTGTTACCACCACCGTAAACTGCAACCTTGCGGCCGATTTGGATGTCGCCGTCGCTCGAGATCTTCTCTAAGACGTTTAAGGCGGTCAGGATGTGGGTGGTGTCGCCCGATGGAATGTCAACGTTGGTCGACAGGGAAGCACCCATGCCCATAATTACGGCATCGTACTTGCCCTTTTCCTTCTCGGCTAAGACGTCCTCAACCTTGCGGCCGTACTCGATCGTAACGCCCATATCTAAGATGCGTTGAATCTCAGCATCTAAGATCTCGCGTGGCAGACGATAAACTGGGATGCCATAGCGCATCATACCGCCAGCCTTTTGGGCCATCTCAACGATGTGGACGGTGTGGCCAAAGCGGCGTAATTGGTAGGCAGCCGATAAGCCAGCAGGGCCCGAACCAATGATTAAGACACGCTTACCGGTCTCACGAGCTGGCTTCTTGAAAGCGAGCTTGTGGGCTAAAGCATAGTCACCTAAGAAACGCTCAACCGAGTTGATACCGACGCTCTCATCTAAGAAGCCACGGTTGCACTTACCCTCGCAGGTGTGATAGCAAACACGGCCCATGCAAGCAGGCAGTGGGTTGTTCTCGGTTAAGACGCGCCAAGCTTGCTCATAGTCACCCTCAGCGGCGTAGTAGAGCCATTGCTGGATGTTCTCACCAGCTGGGCACTGCTTGTTGCAAGGTGGCAGCTTGAAGACGTTGACTGGACGTAAGGTACGCCAAGAACCAGTATGATTAGCAAGCGAAGTTGCTGGATCCAAGGTCGTGGCAAAAGGCTTTTTCATCATTTGGTAAAACTCCTTGTAGCAACTGCATTACATGAGCTCTTGGCGCTCATAAGCCTGAATGGCGGTTGGTACCGTCTCTGGGATGGAGTCGCCTAAGAGGTCGTACTGACGAATGTTCTCGTCGCACATAGCCTGTAAGCGCTCTAAGACCTTAGGATCGGCCTTCTTGCCCGTTAAGTGGGCATAACGACGTTGCAACTTCAAGAAGTTGATCAGAGGCTGCTTTTGCTTGATCTTGTGGACCGAGGTGACCTTGCCGTACTCAGCCTCGAAGATTGGGTAGAAGCCGCACTCAACAGCGTTACGAGCTACGGTAACGGTGCTCGAGGAAGCGGTACCCCAGCCTAATGGGCATGGTACGAAGATTTGGATATAACGGGCGCCATGGAAGGTCATAGCCTTTTGGACCTTGTACTCGATATCGCGTAAGTCAGCAACCGAAGCGGTAGCAACATAAGGGATACCGTGAGCCATAGCGATTAATGGAACGTTCTTGCCCTTGCCCCAATCAGAACCTGGCTCGGCGCCCACTAACTGGGTAGTAGCGGTACGGGCAGCAGGTGGGGTGGCCGAGGAACGCTGAACACCGGTGTTCATATAAGCTTGGTTGTCGTAGCAGATGTACAGAACGTCATCGTTACGCTCGAACATACCGGATAATGGGCCAAAACCGATATCGGTGGTACCACCGTCACCGCCTTGGGCGATAACACGAGCGGCCTTGCCACCGTACTTCTTGGCACGAATACGGGCAGCAGCGGCTAAACCGGTACCAACGGCAGCGGCGTTACCGAACAGGGAGTGAATCCAAGGTAAACGCCAAGCTGATTCTGGATATGGGGTGGAGAAAACTTCCAAGCAACCGGTAGCGTTGCAGACGACCAGCTGACCGTTAGTGGCACGCATAGCGGCGTCAATGGCGGTACGTGCACCTAAAGCCTCACCGCAACCTTGGCAGGCACGGTGGCCTGAGGTTAAGGTGTTAGGACGATCCACGGCAGCTTGGGTGGCACGCATCGAAGGGTTTAAGAGACGGTTACCGACAGTGTTGGAACCAGTCTGATAGAAGTTAATTTTGTCTAACATTGCGATCTCCCAAACTGATTAGGCCTTGGCGCGAACGGACTTCTCGACCGTGCTATCAGAGATAGCACCTTGCTCGAAGGTGACACCTTCAGCGTCCTTCAAGTAGTTGTTGAGGACATTGGCGTCAACGTCAACCCAAGTTACTTCATCGGTTAACTTGTCGTTCAGAGCTAAATCAGCAATGTTCTTGATGGTATTGCCGACGATAGCACGACCACCTAAGCCGGCGATGCAGCTGCGAACTTGGCAATCAGTACCGCGCATAGCACGCTCGATTTCTGGAGCGATAATGCCACGGGCACCAAAGGAGAAGGCACGCTCTAAGACTGCAACCTTCTTGCAATCACCAATAGCCTCACGCATTGCGGCATATGGGAATGGGCGGAAGGCCTTTAAGGAGATCAGGCCGACCTTGTAACCTTGAGCGGTTAAGCGGTCGATTTCGTCCTTAGCGGTACCAACTGAAGAGCCAGCGACGACTAACTTAACGTCAGCGCCTTCGCAGTTGTAGCAATCAAGTAAGCCACCGGAGTTGCGACCGGTTAAAGCGCGGTACTCCTTGGTTACTTCCTCGATGACGTCTAAGGCCTTGTACATCTTGCGCTGTTGTAACAGACGTACTTCGGTGAAGGCCTCAGGGCCGACCATCGCACCCATCGAGATTGGCTCTTCTGGGTTTAAGAACTCAGTTGGCTCGTACTCAGGTAAGAACGAGTCAATTTGCTCTTGGCTTGGGATATCAAGACGCTCGAAAGCGTGGGTTAAAACGAAGCCGTCCATTAAGACCATAACTGGCAGACCAACCTGCTCGGCGATCTTGAAAGCCATAATATGGGTGTCAACGGCGTCTTGGTTGGACTCGCAGAAGAGCTGGAGCCAGCCGGAGTCACGCTGCGACAGGGAGTCGGAGTGATCGTTCCAAATGTTAATTGGGGCACCGATAGCACGGGAGGCAACGGTCATCACAATTGGCAGGCCTAAA
>CALXXU010000032.1 GCA_944392765.1 uncultured Anaerobiospirillum sp. | reverse complement strand
AGCTGAGAGCTCATATATCCACCTCCAAGTAGTAGGCGACAGAACATGTGCTCTATTTTAAGCTGTGCAGAAAGTGTACGGCGTTGCGACGCGGTGTGATCTTAGTCACAAAGACCTAGCAGCCCTCGGTTCTTGTTGGGGACGGGATCCGCTTAATGGCGCTGTTCTATGTAGCCTTTGTTTAAGGAGAGACGTGGGTAAAGACGTAAAAATGCAGCGTAGATCACACTCGGTCAAAACGCCGTAAGAAAGTGTGATCTATATCATCGTGATCAGCTGGCCATAATGGGCTTGCCGCCTGAAAGGCCCGGTGTGCGCTAAAGTCAGGCAAAGTTGCTAGAATGGTAGTTCTATTGCCAGCCCCAGTGGGGCAAGCGTTGGCCCTATTTTTGGGGGGACGGCGCTACTTGGTTTGTTGCGCTTTTGATCGAGGATTCCTTATGCTGGTATCGGATTTATTACTAGGCTCCCTGAGTACCCAACGTAAGGTGTTGGGAAATCTCTTTGGCAGTGCCATTGCAGTCGAGATTGCTGCGCTCAAAGCCCAGTTTAAGCATCCCTTAGTGGTGCTGTGCGCCGACTCGGCCGATGCCACCCGCTTAGAACATGAGCTACGCTACCTAGCCTACCACGAGCCTATTACCTCGTTTCGCGACTACGAGACCTTACCTTTTGATACGCTCTCGCCGCACCAGGACATCATTTCGGCTCGCTTGGAGTTTTTATCGCGCGCCGCCTCGATTCATGATGGCTTCATCATCACCTCGATCAACGCTGTGATGCAGCGCCTGGCGCCACTAGATTATGTGGTCAAAAACTCCTTTGTCTTAAAGGTAGGCGAGGAGCGTGATATCGAAGCGCTGCGCGCCTCCTTTATCGCGCATGGCTATTTGCAGGTCGAGCAAGTTCTCGCTCACGGTGAATTTGCGATCCGTGGCTCGATCCTCGATATTTACCCGATGGGATCACTTAGGCCCCTGCGTATCGACTTCTTTGACCAAGAGGTCGATACCATTTCCTACTTTGACGTCCAAACCCAGCGCTCGAACGAGAAGTTAACTGAGGTCAAGCTCCTGCCGGCCAACGAATTTCCGCTCGATAAGGACGCCATCTCCGTTTTCCGCAGCCGCTATCGCGATCACTTCGTTAACTGCCATTACGCCGAACACATTATCTACCAGGCTATCTCTAAGGGCGCGGTTCCGGGCGGTATCGAGTACTATCTGCCGCTATTCTTTAGCCACACCAATACCTTCTTTGATTACCTCGACCCTGAGGCCGGTTTTGTCTTGGTGGGCGACTTCGATCAAGCCTTAGCCGACTATGATGCCAATCTGCATCAGCGCGCCGACCTCTATCACAGCAATCCTGATCACCCATCCTTACCAGTGTATGAGGTCTTCTTAAGCCCCGATGAGCTCTACCGTGCCTTAAAGGGCAAGGAGCAGATTCGCCTGCTGCCGCGCGCCTTAAGTGATGAAGAGGTGGGCCAACGCCTCCACTACAACGCTCCATGCCTTGAGGTTCCAAACATTGCGCTCGATCACCACGACGCTAATCCCGCCCAAAAGTTTATGGACTTTATGGCGGAGTTTTGTGGCAAGCGCCAGGGTCGCGTCATCATCTCGGCACTCTCTGAGGGCCGTCGCCAAAACTTAAAGGATTTACTGCCACCGACCATGGTTAAAACCTATGGCCTAAAGCCCGCCTCCAGCGTAGCCGAGTTCTTAGAGTCCCCGGCGCCCTTGATGCTCACGGTCACACCGTTTGACCAAGGCATGATCTTAGATCCCGAGCGCATCTCCGCGAAGATCAAAGCCCTTAATCTACCGGTCAATGAGCTCAAGACGCCGCTGGCCTTTATCACCGAGACTGAGCTCTTGGGCTTTAAGGTGATGCGTCAGCGCCGCCGCTCCCGCGCCGCCCAAAGCTCCCAGATTGACCAAGACACCATCATCAAGAACCTGGCCCAATTGCAGGAAGGCCAGATTGTGGTGCATATCGACCACGGTATCGGTAAATATCGGGGGCTTAAGACCGAAGTCATCAATGGCATCAAGGGTGAGTACCTCACCATTGAGTACTTAAACGGCACGGTCTCGATTCCGATTACCGCCTTAAATAAGGTCGCGCGCTACTCGGGCGTGGAAAATCCTGCTCTATCGAAATTAGGCTCAGATGCCTGGTCCAAACGCAAGAGCAAGGCGGCACAAAAGGTGCGCGATGTCGCCGCAGAACTTCTCGATATCTACGCCCAACGTGAGCTCAAGAAGGGCTTTGCCTTTAAGCTTGATGAGCATGCCTACGAGGAATTTGTCTCCTCCTTCCCGTACGAAGAAACCGAAGACCAACGCAAAGCCATTGAGCAAACCCTAGCCGATATGCAAAAGCCGGTGGCGATGGACCGCTTAATCTGCGGTGACGTCGGCTTTGGCAAGACCGAGGTGGCACTGCGGGCCGCCTTTGTCGCGGCGATGAACGGCAAGCAGGTGGCCCTGCTAGCCCCAACTACCATCTTGGTCGAGCAGCACTTCCAAAACTTCCGCGAGCGCTTTGCCACCACTCCGATCAAAGTCGAGATGTTAAGCCGCTTTAAGAGCTCCAAGGAACAAAGCAAGGTGCTATCCGATATCGCCTCGGGTGCCGTCGATATCATTATCGGCACTCACCGCATCCTGTCGCAGAAGATGAAGTTTAAGGACTTAGGCCTACTCATCATCGACGAGGAGCACCGCTTTGGCGTGCGCCAAAAGGAGCAATTAAAGGCATTGCGCGCTGAGGTCGACCTTTTAACCTTAACTGCGACCCCAATTCCGCGTACCCTCAATATGGCCTTAGAGGGCATGCGCGAGCTTTCTATTATCGCCACGCCGCCAGAGCATCGCTTGGCGGTCAAGACCTTTATCCACGCCGATAGCGACCAATTATGCCGTGAGGCGATTTTGCGTGAGTTGCGCCGTGGTGGCCAGGTTTACTACCTGCACAATGACGTCGCGACCATGAACATAAAGCTCGAGCACTTAACCAAGCTTGTACCTGAAGCTAAAATCGAGATTGCCCATGGTCAGATGGATGGGCGCCAATTACAGCACGTGATGCAAGACTTCTATCACCAGCGCTTTAACGTGCTCTTATGCTCGACCATTGTCGAAAACGGCCTGGATATCCCAAGCGCCAACACCATTATCATTGACCGCGCCGACCTCTTGGGTCTAGCGCAATTACACCAAATTCGTGGCCGCGTCGGACGCTCGCACCACCAAGCCTACGCTTACTTCTTTACTCCGCCTAAGGCAGTCTTAACCCACGATGCGCAGCGCCGTCTCGAGGCCATTGCCTCGATTGATGAACTGGGCGCAGGCTTTGTCTTGGCGTCTCATGACCTTGAGATCCGTGGCGCCGGTGAACTCTTAGGCGAGGAGCAATCAGGTCAAATCGAGTCGATCGGCTTCTCGCTGTACATGGACATGCTCAACTCAGCGGTCAACGCCTTAAAGAATGGCCATGAGCCGACCTTGGGTGAGCTGACCTTAAACGAGTGCGATATCGACATGCATCTTCCGGCCTTCTTGCCCGATGACTACATCAGCGACGTCAACACCCGTCTGTCTTTGTATAAGCGCATTGCTTCGTGCCAAAGCCCGGACGAATTTGCCGACCTCAAGATTGAGCTCATCGACCGCTTTGGCAGCTTACCGCCTGAGAGCGAGAACCTCTTTACCATCTCGCGCTTAAAGCGTGATGCGAGCGACTTAGGTATCAGCCGCATTTGCGGCGACGAAAGCGGTGCCTTAATTGAGTTTGAGCCGCACCACAAGGTCGACCCAAGCTATATCCTGCTCTTAGTGCAAAAGAGCAAGCACAATGAGTATCGCTTAAGCCGAAGCAATGCCCTACGCTACAACTTGCCCGAGAGTGAAAAGAATCCACGCCTCAAGCTCCTGGAGATGGTACTGCGTGCCCTGGTGGGCCACAGCAGCCTCAACCCCAGCTACAAAATGCCCCGCTAGGAGCCAACGTCCCTAATAATAAGCCTATCTTACTATTAGGCGAACCAAAAACTTAATACACAACCCAACGGGCTCAAACGGCATAAGAATGCGCATTGTAAAGATAGTGCAAATCTTATTTTTGCGCCCGTTAGACTCAGGTAGTTTGATCCTTGTGGTGAGAGCACGGGGCAAGTGGTCGGTATTGGTTGGAGGTGAGGACGGTATGGCCAAGACAGCGGCAAGAGAGCAAGCAGCATTGCAGAATGATACGCAGCAAGCCATGCCGCAGGCTGCGCAGAAGACTGCACAGAAAGCCAAGCCAAAGGCTACGCAGAAGACTGCGCCAAAGGCTACGCAGAAAACTGCGCCAAAGGCTGCACAGAAGACAGCACAGAAAGCCACAGCCTCGGCCAAATCACACTATGTAGCGCGGCCTCAGCCCTACCTGGAGATGCTCTTTAAAGCAGGCTCCTTTCCTAGCGCGCAAGGCACGCTGCTTAAGCACATCTTTGATTACCTCAAGCTCAACACCTGCACCACGCAGCATTTACCGCAGCTTGGCCCCTTTGTGACCTGTGATGCTGCCGCCTGCCTCTACCTTAATGTGCTGGGCATGCTGGTGGGCGAGTACAACGGCTTGCTCAAATTAGGTGAGTACAGCCGTAAGCTCGACCTCAACTCCATTTTTGGCCCTACTGACTTCACCGCCGATAGCTTCAACCGCCAGGCGGTACGCTTAATGGAGCGCATTGCACTCTACGATCCGGCGCGCTTTGCCTTCAATTTGGCCGACGCCATCATGCCACGCACTGACGCGCAGTGGGCTGCGCTCACCGAGCAAGTGTTAGATGAGCTCGATGCCGCCGATGACAGTTTAGCCCAGACTAAAGCGCAAGCTCAGGCCGCCTGGGATCAATACTTTGCCACGCATGACGACCCAGCACAGGCGCCGCGCGATCCCCAAAATCTGCCCGATGCTGTGAACTGGGTTACCATCACCCCGCAAGCTATCGCTGGAATTTTGCCTTATCTTAAAGCCATTACTCTAGAAATTAGCTTAAATGGGGGGGGGGGGGCGAGCATCAGAATGTAATTCTATCCTGTTTAACTTCAAATCTACCAGTTATTGTGCGCTTGCCCGATAAGCTCGACGAAGTGCAGCTGATTAAGCACAAGCTGGAGCTCAATCTCTTACAGCTGCAGCCGATCTCCGTGCGCGATGGCGATGGCAAGCCGATTACGGTGCAGGCCGCGCTCGACAACAGCACGCTCGAGCTCTTAGATCACCGCACCAAGCGCAGCGCCAGCCTTAATTTGATGGCGGTCGATGCCTCCGAGCAGCGCCTGACCTGGCGTAATCTCATTAACGCGCAGGCCGAACAAGAGCAAAAAGAGATGAATAAGGTGCTAGTCAGCATCAAGCGCGAGCTCTACCCAGATGCGGAGGCCGCGCAAGCGGCGCTAGATGCGGCCTTTGCACATCTGCGTTTTGCTCAGCTGACTGACGTGCACTTCGTGGCCGCGCGTGAGAAGGTGGGCCGCACCGGCTTAGGTGAGTTTATGGGAGTGCAGGTCAAGGCCAAGACCACTATCAACAAGCAAGCTTGCCTGGACGCCATCGAGCATCAGTGCCGCTATGTCTTAGCCTATAGCCCGGAGCTTAAGGAGCCCGCCACCATCTACAATCTCTTTCACAACAAGATTCAGACCGGAGGCGATCCGAGCACCAACTTCTTCACCAACCACTACTACCTGATCGACCCGGTGCGCCTCTATAGCCAGCGCGCTTTAGGCACCTTGGCCATTATCGTGGCGCAAATGCTCCAGGATGCCTTAAACGCCGCCGAAGACTAAGGCTCAACTAAAGGCCAAGCTGCTGGAACTAACCTAAGGGCCAAGCTGCTAGCCCCACCCGTAGGATTAGGCCACAAGCCAATAAGCCTGCCGCCCTGTGAGCTTTAGTCCGCACCCCTAGGGCACAGGCTAAAAGCCTAGGACAAGAGCCCCTGCCAAGAGCGCGGGCCAAGAGCCTAGGCCAGCGGGTATCGCGCAAGTTAAGTGACTATGCTGTTCAGGCTAAAGAATCAGTGCCAGGACTGGGATGGAGATGATGGAGAGCAAGGTGCTCATGAAGGTGCCTTGCGCCATAATCTTCGGGTCGATGTTTTCCTTGAGGCAGATCATGGTGCCGTAGGAGGCAACCGGCATCGCCGCCAAGACCACCAAGACATCGGTGTAACGGTGATCAAATGGGCTTAAGCTGTAGATGATGAAGATCAGAACTGGGATGCCCAGCAGCTTCAAGGCGCACATAACGTAGACGCGCCAATTGCCGAACATCTCTAAGACCTTAATATTGGCTAAAGTCGCACCGATGACCAAGAGCGAGGCCGGAATGGTCATATTGCCCACTAAGGAGAAGGCGGTGCCGATAATGTGCGGGGTCTTAACCTGGAAGGCCACCAGGGCAATCACGATATAGGTCGAGGTCAGAGCGGGGGACAAGATCATGCGCCAGTTAAAGGAAATCTTGTTGTCACGTGACTGCGGGCTGCACGAGCGAATGAAGATCTGGCCTAAGAGGAAGATGAGCAGGTTAAACGGAATCGTCAGCACCGCGATATAGAACATGGCGTACTGACCAAAGAGCGAAGTCGCGACCGGAATACCGATAAAGTTGATGTTGCCAAAGGCAAACATGAAGCGGTAAATGCCTTCCATGTCCCCGGTGCGCAGCAGCTTAGCCCCGATATAGCCGAAAATGAGCAGCATAAGCAAGGTCGCAGTGCCCAGCAAGAAGACCGGCACAATTTCGCTGCGCTCAGGCAAGGTGTCACCCATCACCGAAGAGAGAATGATGCACGGGGCGGTGACATTGATGATCAGCACCGAAAGGGAACGATTGAAGGCATCGTTCATGATGTTAAGCTTGGAGCAGACAAAGCCAATGATGACGACGACAAAGAGCACGCCCATCTGGCCTAAGGTGGCTAAAAAATCCATAACAAGTACCAACAACTGACAACAATCGCAGCAGCGACCGGCGCAAAATATAGCAAATACCCCGATGCAATTGTGATCTTAGTCACGCTGTGCACCACAGTGAGTCCGTTTGCAAATCTTGCGGTAATAAGCGTGACCTTGGGGCCGCTAGGCTTGCAGCCATCAGCGCGGTGCGAAAACAAATCCGCGCGCGAGCACTTATCTTTTCTTGCGCTAGCTCACATTCCTAATGTGACGCTGTGTCTTACAGCTTAAACTTAACTTTTTGGACCTTGGTCGGTCTAACGGCGCAGATTTTGCCCTAAGGCGCCGTGCAGATTTTGCCTTAAGGCGCCGAGGCAGATTTTGCCCTGAGGCGCCGGGCCCGTGCGCTTTGGGCTATACTTAAAGCTTTTCTTTGAAGCGCAAACGCTCCTTGGGAGCACACAAATTTCCATCATCCTTGGAAGGGATTAGAGCTGATGTCTTTTGCAGCTGATTTTGCTTTAACACGCGCCCGCAGTGGCGCTTCTCTTGCCCGCATCATACAGAGCCTAGGCATGGCACTGCTAATTAGCAGCTCGGCAGTGGTGAGCAGCTTAGTTGTGATGAGTAGCTCAGCGCTAGCTGCACCTACTGAAGCTGAAGTCAACGACGCGATCCAGGCCGCAAAAAGCGCTCAAGAAAGTAGCCAAAATAATAGTGAGCGCCTCATTGAGATGAAGGGCCAAATCCAAAGCATCAATGAAGAGCTCTCGGGGCAGCGTGCCAACTTAGGCCGTCTGCAAGCGGAGCTGGTGGGCCAACGCGAGGACAATGACGCTTTTCGTCGTTCCCTGTTAAAAGAGCTCAAGGCTTTGCGCCGTCAGAACCAATCCTTGGTCGACAGTCTCTACGATCAACACTTGATCCTTACTCCAGATGAGGCAACCGAAATTAAACCGCTGCGCAATTACGACTTGCAAACTCCTGATGGCAAGATGTATTTAGGCGAAGACGAGTACATCTACATCAAGGAAGCCGATGCTACCTTTGACGCCCGTATCGACACCGGTGCGGCGGTATCGTCGATCTCGGCCAAAAATATCACCGAGTTTGAGCGCAATGGTAAGCGCTGGTACCGTTTCACCATCGAGGCCAATGACCAAAGTTTTGAAGTCGAGGCCCCATACGTACGTACCTCGCAGATCCGCCAATCTTCCAAGAACACCTTAACCGAGCGTATCGTGGTGTCCTTAAACTTGAAGATCGGCTCTTTCTCAACCAAGAGTGAGTTCACTTTAACCGACCGCACTCACATGCAGTACCCACTGCTCATTGGTCGTACCTTAATCCAGGACATTGCGGTAGTGGACGTGGCCCGTGACCACATCCAAGGGCGCAACAAGGATACCTACTTAATCTTGAACAAGGACGACTATGAAGCTGCGATGAAGGCAGGCAAGGATCCGAACGCTGAGTTCAAGCAAAAGCATGCCTCCTCGGCAGGTCAAATCGCTCATCCGTCGCGCTCCTATGGCGCCAACCTCGGCACCAACTCGGAAAACGCACTGCCGGTCGTACGCACCAAGCTCGCTCAGCCTGATGCTCCGGCTCAGGATGCCGCTGACCAGCAAGCTGGCGCTGACAATAAGGATGCAGCTGACCAGTCTGCTGCTGACCAAAGCAAAGAGCCTAAAACCGAGCCTCAGAACAAGTCTCAGGCTGCTGAGCCAGTAATTGAAGAAAGCGACAACGAATAAGGGGTAGTGGCATGGTTTCACGTGGTGTGTTCTATCTGGTCACCGCAGCGCTCTTTATCGCGGGCCTGCTGTTGATGGCCTACCAACACGTAACTTTTGAAATTCCGTTCTTGCCCGGCGAGCAACGCGTCGTCTGGCAAGTCGAGGCTAAGGTCGAATTTGAGCCAACCGGTTCAGGGCCAGCGACCGTGGACTTGGTCATTCCAGATATTCAGCCTAACTTTTTCCAGCTGAGTCAAACCACGGCCTCGATTGGCTATGGTGCAACCTACCTCCAGCGCCAAAACAGCTCCTATGTCGAGTGGACTAAGCGCAATCCAGTTGGTCTGCAAACGCTCTACTATCGTGGTGAGTTCTTGTCCGATCCTAACGCCCAAGGCTCGGCCATGATTGTGCCAAGCATCCCTGAGGTTGTGATCGAAGAGCCTTATGCCACAGCGATCGGCGCCATTGTCGCCTCGGCCCGTGAGCGCTCGGCCGATCCTTTCTCCTTTACCGTCCAGGTGATCGCAGAGTTAGAGCGGCAGTCGGAGATTTACTCCTTACTGAGTCAGAACTTCTCGCGCCCAGAGCTTATTCTCAATATCCTGCACTATGCCAAGATCCCAGCCCGCATCGTAGAGGTACTCGATCTCGAGGACGGCCGTCGTAACCGCACCTTAACCCCACGCATTGCGGTCTTTGAGGGCACCCACTACGAAATCTTTGATCCGGTCAGCGGCACCAGCGGCATCCGTCCAAACCAGCTGATTTGGAACGCTAACGGCGGCTCGCGCTTAGACGTGCAAGGCGGTAAGAACGCTCGTCTGTCCTTTACCACGATTAGAAGCTCGGTACCGGTAGCTCAGGCGGGTCTGCTCAAGGTTATGACCGAGCAAGCCCAAGGCAACGATGTCGTTTCCTTATCGATTGAGTCCTTGCCACTTGAGGAGCAGTCCTTATTCAAGGGCATCTTGCTCTTACCGATCGGCGTTATTATCGTAGTCTTCTTGCGCGTCATTATCGGCATCAAGACCTCCGGTACCTTTATGCCGGTGCTGATTGCGATGGCCTTCTTGCAGACCTCGCTCTTAGTGGGCCTGATCGGCTTCGTCTCGATTGTCTGCATTGGCCTGGTGGTGCGTTCGTGGCTTTCGCACTTAAACCTCTTGCTGGTGGCGCGTATCTCAGCGGTCATTATCGTGGTGATCGGCATTATTGGCGCCATCTCGCTTTTGACCTACAAGATCGGCTTAACCGAGGGCATCAAGGTCACCTTCTTCCCTATGATTATTCTCTCGTGGACGATCGAGCGTATGTCGATTCTCTGGGAGGAAGAGGGCTACAAGGAAGTATTAAAGCAAGGTGGCGGTTCGCTCTTTGTGGCAATCTGCGCTTTCATTGCGATGGACAGCCTCATTATCCAGCACCTGACCTTTAACTTCTTAGGTCTCCAGCTGGTCATCTTAGCCTTAGTGCTGATTATGGGTAATTACACCGGCTTCCGCTTAAGCGAGTTAAAGCGCTTCAAGCCTTTAGTCGAGCAAATCAATGCCCACCGCAACGGCGATGAGACCGAGCCTGAGTACGTGCGCTTAAAGCGTGAGCTCAACACTTTAAAGAGCAACCCTCGCGCCTTTGACACTATCACGCAAGGGCAAAAAGCTGCGGATCAAAAGGCCGAAGCGCAAAAGCCAGAGGATCAAAAGCTAGACACCCCAGCCCCTAAGGGCAAGGAGTAGCTCATGTTCGGCTTTTTATCGCAGTACACGAGTCCGTTTAAACTCATGTCCATGGGCATCATGGGCATGAACCAACGCAACGTGAACTATATCGGCCGCTATAACAAGCGTAAGCTCTACCCCTTGGTCGATAACAAGCTCTTAACCAAGCAAATGGCGCTGGCGCACCACGTCAATACGCCGAACTTGGTGGGCTCGGTGCGCAACCAGGTGGAGGCCCAGCATATCGTCGATATCATCGGCGATAGAACCGAGTTCTGCATTAAACCCGCGCAGGGCTCGGGCGGTAAGGGCATCTTGGTGATCACCGGGCGCGAGGGCAAGCACTTTGTCAAAGCCTCAGGTCAGGTCATCAACTCTCATGACCTGCGCCGCCATGTCTCCAATATCCTAGCCGGGCTTTTCTCCTTAGGTGGCAAGCCTGACTTTGCCTTGATTGAAGACTTAATTCACTTTGACCCGTGCTTCGAGGGCTACAGCTATGAAGGCGTGCCCGACACGCGCGTGATTGTGTTCCAAGGCTTTCCGGTAATGTGCATGATGCGCTTGTCCACCGCCGCCTCCGACGGTAAGGCCAATTTGCACCAAGGTGCCGTTGGCGTGGGCATCGACATTCGTACCGGGCGCGCGGTGCGTGCGGTGCAGCACAATGAGCCGATTGAGTTCCACCCTGACACCAATAAAGATCTCTACCAGCTGCGCGTACCGCAATGGGACGAGGTGCTGCATCTGGCGTCTTCGTGCTATGACATGTCAGGCCTGGGCTATATCGGCACCGATATCGTGCTCGATAAGTACCGAGGACCGATGCTCTTAGAGCTCAACGCCCGCCCCGGCATGGCGATTCAAACCGCCAATAACGCGGGCCTCTTACCGCGCCTGCGCCTCATCGAAGCGCTCAATCGCAAATCCAATATGAGCATTGAGGCCAAGGTCGCCTTTGCCAAGGAGCACTTTGGCGTCTACCACTAATAGAGCGCCCCAAGCCCCTCTCAAGAGGGGCTTTTTAGCCCATGCCTCAGAGCACAGATGCCCCCGGCGCTGCCACTGCAAGCAGCCCCCGGCGCTGCCACTGCAAGCAGCCCCCGGCACTGCCACTGCAAGCAGCCCTCGGCGCTATCACTGTGCGCATCCCCCAGCGCTACCACTGCAAGCATCCCCCGGCGCTACCACTGCGCGGCGCTACCACTGCAAGCAACCCCCGGCGCCACCACTGCGCGCCGCCCCCAGCAGCACTCCCCAGGACGTTTTCTGGAACCATAACTGCGAACTCGCTGCACCAAAACAGAGCAAGCGACAAGGTGCAAGCGGCAGCCTCAAGCTGCCGCGCTGATCGCCCCCAGATTTGCGCTCAAGTTGGTGCAAAAATCCTAAAATCGCCGTGAATCAAAGCCCAGAGCGAGTTGTTTTTTTGAACCAAAACAAGGCATAACTATGGGCGTGCGTCATGGTGCAAATTCTAGCCATAGCTCAAAATTTTGGCTTTTTCTGGGCATCAAGACCCGTCCCAACTTATCTTAGTCTTATAATTAGGTTGGAGTTATGTGCTCTAAAAAGGGTACTAACGACCGATCCATCGGTGCTATCAATTTGTTTGGGCGGTGTACGGGGATGATATCGTTCCAAGATCAGGAAAAAGCTCAAAACATTAGGTCGCAAGCGACTGATCTTGCTTCAACTTCACAGAAGCGAGAGGATTGCGCGCACCCTCAGCCTAGCACCTTTGCCCCTAATGCCCATGGCCAAGGCCGTGAGGGCCGTCTCACACGCGCTGAGCGTGCCAGTAAAGCCCTAGGCTTAGAGCCCCAGGTTATCCCCGATCAACTCCTGGAGCTGGCTCAAGCAGCTGAGAGCAGCGCCCAGCCTGCCAACAAGGCGGCAAGCAGCATCCTGCCTCAATATGCCTCCGGGCGTAAGAGTGCGTTGCCCGGCTTTGCTTTAGTCTTCATGCAAAAGCAGGCCATCTTCTTAGATGAGTGGGCGGTACGCCTGATGGACTTAGATCCGAAGCTGGCTCAGACTTGGGTTGACGTCAAACAACTCTTGCGCACCTTAGGCCCAGAGATCAAGAGCAAAGCCTTTTTCTACACCAAGCAGCTGCGTGATAGCCAAGTGTGCATGCACAATGTGCGCAAGCTCAAGCTGCCTTGCCCTTATGGGCTCAATGCCTACAATTGCTATAAGCTGCACAGCACGGTCAAACCGCTGTTAGCGCAAGAAAGTGCTAGTTTGCCGCCGGACGCACCCGAGAGCACCGTGCCTGCAACCAGCTTGAGCATCAGTGGCCAGAGCTACAGCGACATGCTCGATCGGGCGATGAGCAAAGCAAATTACAAGCTCCATGAAAGCCCATGCCCTAAGGGTGGCTATTGCTGCCGTATTGAGCAGCAGCATCACATGATGCCCCCTTTAGTCATCCCCTCTGCCATGAAGCAAGGCAGCGCTGAAGAGCAAACTGCGCTCCAAGCTACACTGCAAGCTACGGCCTCGGAAGATGCCACTACAGGTGCCACTGTAGGTGCCATGGAAGGCGCTCTGAGCGCCGCGCCAGCGGTAAGCGCAATGACGACAGCCGCTACTTGCGGCACGGCACGCGACTGCGCTAACGCTGAGCGTTTAGTGCAGGAGCATCGCATCGATCCGCACGGCGACCGTGCCTCGTTTTTCGTCATCTTGCGCCATGGCGCTTATGCAGGCACTAAGCTCTATGTGAAGTTCAGTGGCCTGTTCGAGCTGGGCAAGTTAAGCCATATCGTGGTGACCTTTACCCGCGTTGCCTCGAACCTCTTTGAGCTGGTACCGCACATGGTTACGGACTCGGCCAGCTTTGACTGGATTATCCCGACCAACAAATGCGTTTACGGGCGCAATTACTTAACCATGTTAGGCTACAGCTTCAAGGATTCAGAACTGCCTGAAAAGAAGCAAGAATGGGAGCAAATGGTCATTCACCCCGATGATCTGGCGACGATCCACAAGTCAAGCGAGGTCTTAGACAGCCCCGCCCATGGTGACAACTATGAGCTGCTCTATCGCTCCAAGTGCCACAACAATTCCTATATTTGGACCAAATATATCGGCAAAGTGCTGGGCCGTGATGCGCAAGGCCGTGCAACCCGCGTCTTAGGGATCAACATCGATATCAACCGCGTACTCGAGGGCTATGAGCAGCTGCAATCGCGCGTTTTCACCGACATTCTGACCGGACTTAAGAACCGCATCTACCTCATCACGCATTTAGATGAGTTCATTGCCGCCGCGCACCGTCCTCTGACGATCATCTTTGCGGATATCACGGCGCTTAAGGTTTACAACGATTACTTAGGCCACGCCATTGGCGATAAGCTCCTGTGTGCGGCGGCCCTCTTGTTCCAGGACAATATTGACCGCAACCGTGAGCTGATTCGTATCAGCGGCGATGAGATTGTCTGCCTCCTGCCCAACTGCGATGAGACCGAAGCGAGCACAACCGTGCATAAGCTCATTGGCGCACTTATCGCCTATAACAGCGATGCCCCAGTGCGTATGCCGGTATTCTTTTCCTTAGGCACCAAAACGGTCGACTTAAGCGCTTACGCCGGGCGTAAACTAAAACCAGAGGAAAAGGAGAAGGCCCAAGAGCTCTTTTATCAGGCGATGCAAGAGGCTGACACCCAGATGCGCCAAAACAAGCGCCTCGCGCACCAAGAACATTACACCTTAGTGCAGGCCTATATTGAGCATCAACTCAAACACCCGATTTCGCTGCACGATCGCCGCTTGTTCTGACCTGGTGTCGTTGCTGTGAGCCGCTGTTTTTAGCCGTTTAACATTAAAGTTGTCCTAGCCTTGGTGCGAGAGGAGGAGCCATGTCCGAACTCAATCCCAGCTCCCATACGGTGAGCCTAAATGAGCGCGTCGTATCTGAAGACGTCGGGTTAGGCCACCAGGAAAATCTAGCTGAGCCCTGCGAGCGTGTGCAGGGACAAGCCTGCAACACTCTTTTTGCGCCTTACTTTCAGATGCTAGGACATTGGGTCTTTAATGGCGAAAAAGGACAATTCCTCTTTGACCGCACCTGCGTTGAAATCCTCGATCTCCCCGATCATTATCACTGGTACCCGGTGGAAACGGTCATTAATGTCTTGAGCCCAAGTGATGCTGAGCGCTTTTGGCTCAATATGAAGCAAGACACCTTAGGCAGCGTGATCTTCGAGCGCGCTGAGCTCTACGGCGGCCCCTATAAGGGACAGACTTTTGTCATTCAAGGCTCGATCTTAAAGCGCGATCATACCGGCGCTGCACTCTATGCTACGGGCTATATCTCGCACGAATCCAGCCCTTATTCTGAGTATATTCCTCGTGAGCTCTCTGGCGATGGTCTCTACCTGTGGTATCCCCCAACTGATGAGATCATTTGCAGCGCCTCATTCCATGCCATCTTGGGTTACACCGAGCAGGAATTTCCGCGCACGATGGAAGAGTACGTGAGCACGGTCGTGCACCCTGATGATAACGACGTCTTTATCGTGCAAAAGAAGATTGCGCAAAGCCCCCAGTACGGCAATTACTTTGAGAGCTGCCAGCGCCTCAAGCACAAGGACGGACACTATCTGTGGATGATTGGCCGAGGCCTAGTGATCGAGCGCAATGCCCAAGGCCAAGCCCTCAAGATTATCGGCTCGCGCACCAATATCAACTTGATGCAAAGCAACTTCGATAACATCAAGCTCATGATGTTCACCGACTCGCTGACGGGCCTGCACAACCGCAACTACTTCCAGCAGCAAGCGGCGCGCTATATCGACCCGAAGATCCAACCGCTCTCGATTATCTTTGTGGACGTCACTGGCTTAAAACTCACCAACGATATCTTAGGCCACTCCTACGGCGACTACCTGTTAATCAAGACCTGCGAGCTCATCTCCCAGGCGGTCAGTGAAAACGCCCAAACCTGCTGTCATATTGATCAGCTTAAAGCCCGCCTGCCCCACATCACGATGGATCAGGCTTTAATCTCCGACTTAAAACGCCAAGAGGCCACTGCGGCAAGCACTGCAGCAAGTAGTCCGGCAAGCACTTCGGTGCTGCGCACCGGGGATGAAGAAAACGTCACTATGGGCAAGAGTGAAATTTTGCGCCTGGCAGGCGACGAGTTCTTAGTGCTGTTGCCTAACTGCCCTTACGCGGAGGCAGCGGCCATTGCCGCGCGCATCGACGAGCTAAGGGAGCACAACAACCTCTACCATCACGAGCACAGCGCTATTGACGTACGCCCAGTACCGGTGTTCTTTGGCTTAGGTGTGGCCACTATGGGCGAGGCCAAGTTTGAGCTGCCTGCGGTCACAGGCGAGCGCCTGCCCACCAGCGATGACTTACGCCAAGTCATCGACCGCGCCGACGCGCGCATGCAGACCAACAAAGAGGAGCACCGCGACCGCGACTACCGTTACCTCAAGGAGTACTTTGAGGCCAAGAAGGGGCGCGAGGTCTCAATGCGCGACGAACGCCGCATGACGATCTTGACCCAAGAAGAGCGCAACGAGCTGCGCGCTCACCGCCTAAGCCACATTATCTTCTAGCCCCAGCCGCGCTCTGCCCTCAATCCTGAGCTTAATTAGGCGGCCCAAGATAGTCGCATGATGGCGCCAAAATCTGTAAAATAGCGCATCTTGTGCAAGATTCAGGGCCTTAGGGGCTAGGCAGGATGGGGATTTTTGGTATGGCAGAGAACACCACGCAGTTCAAGGTTACTTACCACACCGCAGGTGAGGATGATGCCGGACAGCGCCTGGATAATTACTTAGCGCGCGTCTTAAAGGGCGTACCTCGCAGCATGATCTACCGCATTTTGCGCCGTGGTGAAGTGCGCGTGAACAAAGGCCGCGTGTCGCCATCCTATAAGCTGCAAGCAGGCGATGAAATCCGCGTACCGCCGGTGCGCGTCAGCACAGGCCCGGTCACCATTCCTTCGTCCAATCTGCAATTGGTGCAAGACTTAAAAGAGCGCATCCTGTTTGAAAACGAAATGCTGCTGGTGGTCGATAAGCCAGCGGGCCTGGCGGCCCACGGCGGCTCAGGCATCGAGTTTGGCCTGATTGAAGCGATGCGCGCGCTCTATCCTAATGAGCGCTTTTTGGAGCTGGCCCACCGCTTAGACCGTGAGACCTCGGGCGCCCTCATTATCTGCAAGCGCCGCTCAGCCCTGCGCAATCTCCATGAGCAATTTCGTAACCGCGTGGTCAAGAAGCGCTATTTGACCTTGGTTCCTGGCAAGTGGGATCGCCGCGTCAACTTGATCAATGCACCCTTGGTGCGCAATGAGCTGCGTTCAGGTGAGCGTATGGTCGAGGTCAACTTCAAGGAAGGCGCCCCTTCCTCCACGGGCTTTGACCTAGTCGAGAGCTTTGGCGAGACTGCGACCTTGATGGCCGCCATGCCGCACACTGGCCGCACCCACCAAATCCGTGTCCACTGCGCTTACGTCAAGCACCCTGTGGGCGGTGATGATAAGTACGGCGATAAAGAGTTCAATGCATGGCTTAAGTCTTTAGGCATGCACCGCATGTTCTTGCACGCGTATCGAGTCAGCTTCATTGATCCGGTTAGCGCGCGCCAAGTGAAGGTCGAAGCACCATTGCCTGAGGAGCTCGAGCAAATCTTAGTGCGCCTGCGTGACCTCAAGTCAGAGTAGAGTAAGGAGCGGCTATGCAACGCGATGAGGGATTAAGAGAGTGCCTGGCCCAGTGTAAGGTTATCGCCTTTGATGTCGATGGCACCTTAACGGACAGCATTGAGCAGATCATCACCTGCTTTCAGCGTACCTTTGCCTATGCCAACCTCCCGGTACCCACCCCTGAGGCAATCAAGGGCACGATTGGTATGACCTTGAATCTAGGCATTCGCTCGCTTCTGCCTGACCCCAGCGATGTGCGCTTAGGCGAGGAAGTAACCCAGCTTTATCGCGACACTTTTGCCGTAAGCAAGGATATCAGCGAGACGCGCTTATTCCCTGGCTGTCTTGAGCTCTTAGCTCAGCTCAACGAGCGTGGCTACATCTTGGCTATTGCCTCGGGCAAGTCGCAGGTGGGCATCAAGCGGGTCTTCACCGATATTCCCGCGCTGCAAGACTACTTCTCGATTGTCTGCACCGGCGATATGTGTGAGTCCAAGCCGAGCCCCGCGATGATCAACATCATCGCCGCCCGCGCCCACGTCAAGCCTCACGAGATCTTAGGCGTTGGCGACGCCGCGCTTGATATCGAGATGTTCCGCAATGCTAAGTGCCATGAACTGGGCGTATTAAGCGGCGTGAGCGACGATTACGACTTTGACGACTTAGACGTCGAGTTCTACCTGCCTAAAGTCACCGACCTGAGCAAGTATCTTTAAGCAGCGCAGACTGGGCATGCTGGTCTAACCCGGCGTGCGGTCTAGCGTGACCTACTGACCTAACGCTCCTGTTAGTCTAGCGCGGCACGCTGGTCTAACCCGGCATGCGGTCTAGCGCGGCACGCTGGTCTAACCCGGCGTGCGGTCTAGCCTGACCTACGGGCCTAACAAGGCCTGTTGGTCTAGCGCGGCATGCTGGTCTAACTTGGTGCGCCGCTCCTTGGTTTAGTGCCTGCTCATTGAGCTCTCAGCTGTCAGGGCGCGCTCATAGGTCATGCCTAAGCTGGGGGCTAGCTCTAACCTTGGGCTTAACCTAGCTATAACCTAGACTTTAGCATGGTGCAAAGCGCTTGAGCGCCCTAGGGTCTTTAGGCGATAATAGAGATATGACTACATGCGGTAGCTTTCAGACCTGCTGCCCCTGTAGTGAAGCGGCGCTCGTGCAGCACGGCTGCACGTCTTTACTTAGTGCCTGCATCAAGTGCTCTTTTGAGGTCACAGTGTGCCTAAGCTTATTGCCTTAGCATTCTGTCCTTAAACGAGACGCTCTGACGCACCAACGTTGTTACGACCATAATTGCCTAAGGCAAGCACTAAGCTCCCTTGATCTTGCTTGGTTGTACTGATGTCCCAAGAGATTAAGCTGGAGCTTTTTTTGTTAGTGGCATTAACGTACGTCAGACGCACTCACTTTAGCCTGATGCTGGGCCCTAGCGTAAAGATAAGAGCGACCCGGTTGCAAGGTTGAGCCCCTCTTCTCAGAAGCTCAGGCGCGCTTTGCCTTGTGTCTTAATATTGCAATCACAAGGAGCGAGCAATGCGCGTAGCGGTACTTGCCGCATGCGCCTTAACTTGCCCGCTCTTTTAACTTTAGGCTTACAGGTTTCTCACCACTAACTGACGTAGCCTCCTTATGAGGCATGCGCACATAGCAAGGTAAAACCTCACTGCGTGTTCTTTTCATTTAAAGGACGGCATAGGTGCTTGCTCTAACTCATAATGAATGCACCATAAGCATTCTGTGACAATTGGCGCTGGCAAGTAAGACCAAGTGCCTTGGGCTCCCCTAGGTTTGAACTCAACACTTGGCACGCTCGCCCTAACCTTAGACCTACCTGGTTTTAACTGGGTAGAACGCGCGCTAGCGCTTTTTAGCGCAACCTGCTCTAGCTGGAGCAAGGTGCTCAGTACGTGCCGCGTATCTCATCGCAACGTGTCGGCGCGGGCCTCAGGGCGCCGTCCCAGCATGGTGCTGTGGGTGCAGTATGGCGCGGTGTAGCGCGGTGTGGCACTGTATGGCGCAGTGTGGCGCGGTGTGGCACTGTATGGCGCAGTATGGCGCAGTGTGGCGCGGTATGGCGCGGTATGGCGCTGTGCCTGATGCGACACAGTGCGTAAGCGCTGAGCGCGCGCTCAAGGTTAGAGCGACCAAGGCCATTGTCACGTGGGGACTGGTGCCCTGAGGGCTGTAGCTAAGGAAGATTGCCTGATAAGGGATCTTTTCTGTGAAAAGAATGCTTATTAACGCCACGCAAAAAGAAGAAGTGCGTGTCGCCCTCGTCGATGGTAATAAGCTTTATGACCTCGACATCGAATCCCCCCAGCATGCCAATAAGAAGGCCAATATCTACAAGGGTGTTATCACCCGCATTGAGCCAAGTTTAGAGGCTGCTTTCGTTGACTATGGCGCCGAACGTCATGGCTTCTTACCGTTAAAGGAAATCGCCCGCGAGTACTATCCTGAGGGCAGCCATGGCAATGATCACAGCGTGCTCAAGCAGTCGCTGCGTGAAGGCCAAGAAGTCATTGTCCAGATTGAAAAAGAAGAGCGCGGCCAAAAGGGCGCAGCTTTAACCACCTTTATCTCACTTGCTGGTTCTTACCTCGTCTTAATGCCTAATAACCCACGTGCCGGTGGTATCTCGCGCCGCATCGAGGGTGAAGAGCGCGCCGAGCTGCGTGCCGCTTTTGAGGGCATCGACATTCCTAAGGGTATGGGTGTCATCATCCGTACCGCCGGTGTCGGTAAGAGCTCTGAGGAGCTGTCGTGGGATCTGTCGATCTTAACCAAGCTCTGGGACATGATTAAGCAGGCCGCTGCCACCAAGAAGGCCCCATTCTTAATCCACCAAGAGTCCAGTATCGCCATCCGCGCGATCCGCGATTACTTACGTCCTGATATCGGTGAAATCTTGGTTGACTCCAAGGATGTCTATGAGCACATCCTGCACCACATCAAGCTGGTGCGCCCTGAGTTCACCGAGCGCGTCCACCTCTATCGCGGTGATATTCCGCTCTTCTCCAAGTACCAAATCGAAAGCCAAATTGAGTCGGCCTATCTGCGTGAGGTGCGCTTGCCTTCAGGCGGCGCCATCGTGATCGACCCAACCGAAGCTTTAACCTCGATCGACGTTAACTCGGCCAAGGCCACCCGTGGCGGTGATATCGAAGAAACGGCGCTGCAAACCAATATCGAAGCGGCCGAAGAAATCGCACGCCAGCTGCGCTTACGTGACGTAGGCGGCTTAGTTGTGATCGACTTTATCGATATGACGCCGCAAAAGAACCAGCGTGAAATCGAAAACCGCATGCGTGAGGCCTGCCGTCAAGACCGTGCCCGCATCCAGTTCTCGCGTATTTCGCGCTTTGGCCTCTTGGAGATGTCCCGTCAGCGTCTGCGTCCTTCCTTGGAGGAATCGACCAGCCACGTCTGCCCAATGTGCCAAGGCCAAGGTACGATTCGCGATACCGCCTCGCTGGCCTTATCGATTATGCGTTTAGTCGAGGAAGAGGCTCACAAGGAGCACACGGGCGACGTTATGGCCTTTGCTCCAGTGGAGATCGCCACCTTTATCCTCAACAACAAGCGTACTCAATTAGAGGAAATCGAAAAGAGCACCTCGATCAAGGTCACCGTCATCCCTGATCCCCACATGATGGCTCCTAATTACGAGGTCCACCGCGTTTTAAATAGCGCCCAGAACCTGCCTTTAGATTACTCCAAGAACGATCCAGCCGAGATCTTGCGTGAGCGTGCCGCCAAGGCCCGCGCCGAACTGCAAGAGAATATGCTGCGCCGTGAGTTCGCCCAAAACAAGCAGGAAAATCGCCAGCCGCAGGAGCAGCCTTTAGTCTTCACCGAAGACATCACGATGAATCTGCCGGCGCCCAATCCTATCGAGCCCAACAGTGAGGATCCCCACACCATCAAGCTCGCTACGGCTACCGCCTCGGGTAATGTAAACCCTCAAGCTGCGGGCACGGTGCTTACTGATGCTGGGAACAGCGAAGCTAACAATAGCGGAGTTTTTTCCAAATTGTTTTCATTCATCGGCAATATGTTCAAGCCCGGCTCGGATAAGGCTGCTGCCCCAGTAGCTCAAGCAGCACCCCAAAGCGCCCCGGCCGAGAGTGAGCAGCAAAAGCCACGACCAAATCGCACCCGCACCGGCGAGCGCAATTACAACAATAATCGCCGCCCAGGGCAAAAGCGTCGTGCCGACCGCCAAGAGCGTGACCGTCGCAACACCGAGCGCTTTGATCGCAACGAGCGCTTAGAGCGCGTTGCCCGTGAAGAGCGCAGCGATAAGTACGATCGTTTTGATCGCTACGAGCGCCCACGCCGCACCGAGCGTCCAGCCCGCAGCGAGCATTACGAGCGTCCTGACTACGAAGAGCAGGTGGCAGCAGCTCCAGTAGAAGCTACAGCCGAGTTTGAGACCACGCAAGAGCGCAAGGCGCCACGCCCAGAGCGCGGTGGCCGTCGCGAGCGCTTAGAGCAGTTCCAAGCCCAAGAGCAGGAGCTCAATGAGGAAGTAGCAGCCGCCCAAGAGCGTAAAGCCCAGCGCAGCGAGCGCAATGAGCGCTCCGAGCGCAGTGAGCGCAATGAGCGTACCGAGCGTAGTGAGCGCCCAGAGCGCGGCAGCCGTCGCAGCGAGCGCCCAGAGCGGGGCGGCCGTCGCGGCGAGCGCCCAGAGCGTCCAGTACGTGGTCGCAAGAGTGCCCCGGCCAAGCCTAAGGTTGAGCTCAATCCAAGAACCGTTGGTCTTAACGACGAAGGTATCTTCGACTATGAGCACATCAACGGCGCCCACCTCTTTGGCTTTACCGCCGAAGAGTTCACCTCGGCCCCAATGGGTCAAGGCCCAATGGACGACGTTCCATTTAACGGTAGCGCCCAGCCACGCAGCGGTGAAGGCTTAGAGTTCCGTCACGCTGAGGCCCAAGGTGGTTTCAACGAGGCCAGCGTCTCAGCTGAGCTCGAGACTATCTCCGAGCCACAGCCAGTTGAGCTCGACTTTAGCGCCGAGCACAGCGCCCGCGCCTTTGACCAAGGTGAAGCCTTAGAGCTCGCGCCAAAGCAAGGTGGCTTAGCCCAAGCTCAGCGCTACCAAGACAGCGCCGCTGCCTTAACCATGGACGATGAGGCCGCTCAGGCTCTATTAAACGAGCAGTTCAACACTCGTCCTCAGCCTTTAGCTGCCCATCAAGAGCCAATTTTCGACGCTCAGGCCGCTTTAGCGCCACGCCACAAGAAACACCAGGAGCAAGAAGCCGCCCCAGAAACTGAGTCGGTTGCCCCTGAGACCCAGCCTGCTGCTGAAGAGAAGACTGTTGTCTCTGAGGACAAGCCTGCTGCCCCTGCAGAGCAGCCAGTGGTCTGTGAGGACAAGCCAGCTGAGCTCAGCGCTGCCCCTGAGGCCCAGCCTGCTGAGGGCGCCGCACCAGCTAGCGACGAGGTCAGCGCCAGCCTTGATGCCATCTTAAACAACAATGGATCGGGCGAGTTCTTAGGCGAGATGGAAGAGCAAGACGACGGTCGTCCGCGCAGCAAGTCCCGCAAACAAGAGCGTAGCTCCAAGCGTGGCAAGAAGGCTAAGGATGTAGCCGAAGCTGCCGCTCCAGCTGCCGCCGGTGCCGCTGAAGCAGTTGCCGAGCCAGCCGCTGAAACGGCTGCTGAGACCGTAGCTGAGCCAGCTACTGAGCCTGTTGCCGAGCCTGAGGCTGAGCCAGTTGCCGAGACCGTAGCTCCAGCCGAGCCGGTCGCCGAGGAAACCCCAGCGGTAGAGCCACAGGAGCAGACTGAGTCGGCTCCAGCTGCTGAGGCTGAGGCTGAGGCTGAGCCTGCTGACGACGAGGCCGCTGAGGACGATGACGAGGAAGTCGACATTGATGAGCTGGTCGCAGCTATTAATGCCGAGATCGACGCCATGAACCTCCCAGCCGAAAAGGCTGCCTTGGTTAAGGCTAAGTCGATTCGCACCGCCTTACAGGAAATCAACCCTGAGCAAGCAGAGCGCATCTGCGCTGAGATCTTAGGCACCGAGCCAGTCGCTGAGAACACCAAGGTCTACGACGAGGTCGATGCTGACGATACCTCCGATGAGGAAGAGCCAGATGAGGCTATGTTCCGCCCAACCAGCGCCGTAGCTGATTTCTGGGCTGGTGATGTCCAGCACAAGCTCTCGGCACGCTACGCGCGCGTACTGCGCGATGAGTACGATGATGACATCGACCAAGACTCGCGCACCCGCAATATCCGCAGTGCCATCACTGAGACAGTCTCAAGCTTTGATGACAGCTCGATCTTAGATAGCACCTTAATGGATGGCTCGGCCTACGGTGCCCCAAGCACTCAAGATCAGCCACAAGGTGACGACAGCTTTGAAGCTGAGCTTAAGCAAATCACCGAGGTCTTTGACTACGACACGGCCTTAGCCGATGCCGTCATTGACGAGGTCGAAGAAACTGAAGCCGTAGTGGAAGTCCCAGCTCCTGCTCCACGCCGTCGCCGCTCCAGCAAGGAGGCAAGCGCTGAGGGTGAAGCTCCAGCTAAGCGCAGCAACCGCCGCGCCCGCACCAAGCGCCCAGCCAAGGAAGTAGCAGCAAAGGCTACCGCTGCGGCCAAGGCCGAAGCTGAAGCTGAAGCAAAAGCTGAGGACTTTGACCCGCAGGCCTTAAGCGACGCACTGTCGCAGTCGGTCAGCGAGTTCCAAAACAATAAGAGCCAAGACTAGCAAAAGCTAGCTCTAACTAGCGGGCAAGTTAGCACTTGCCCCTTAAAAAAAGGCAGAGAGCCCCGCTCCCTGCCTTTTTTGTCCCCAACCTATTTGGTGGCACAAAAAAGCCCACGAGGGATCTCCGGTGGGCCTTATAGCGCTATGATTTTTTATTTCTTTTTTGCTTTTAGCGCAGAATGTCTGGCATAGTGGCTGGGTCGCAGACCTTGGTTAATAAGGCCTTAACCACGTGAGGATTACCGGCCACGATGTTGCCCGACTTAACGAAGTTAGGGCCACCGGTGTAGTCGGTCACAATACCACCGGACTCACGCACGATGAGCTCACCGGCGCAGAAGTCCCAAGGACGTAAGCCCTGCTCTAAGTAGGCATCAAAGCGGCCGCAGGCGGTGTAGCATAAGTCGAGGCTGGCGCAGCCAGTGCGACGGACATCAGCACATTGAGCGATGAGCTTGCCAAATAAGCTTAAGTAAGCGTCCATACGCTCGCGATAGCGTACTGGGAAAGCGGTGCAGATTAAGGAGCCATCCAGACCCTGGGCCTTGCCCACACGGATACGATAGCCATTTAAGGAAGCGCCTTCACCACGGGCCGCAGTGAACATCTCGTTGGTCACTGGATTGTAAACAACACCTACCGTGGTGCGGCCGTCTTGCTGCAGACCAATCGAAACAGCGCAATGAGGGATGCCCTTAACGAAATTGGTCGTACCATCGATTGGATCGATGATCCAAACGTTCTTGGATTCCTTATTACCTTGTAAGCCACCCTCTTCGCCTAAGACCGCATGGTCAGGATAGGCCTTTAACAAGGTAGCGACGACGGTGCGCTCACACTCGCGATCGATATCAGTGACCAGATCGTCCTTGCGCTTCTCTTCAACCGTGAAGGTATCTTGGCCGATATTACGGGCTAAAACATTACCGGCGGCGCGTGCAGCACGAACCGCAATATTAAGCATTGGTGGCATTGTAAAAGAGCTCTCTTGGTGAAACAAAAGTGGGGGCTATTATAGCCCGCTCTCTGGGCAAAATGTGATGTTTATCGCGGATTTTTTCCAACAGCTAACTGCCCAACTGACCCCGACTTTGTGCTAAGCTCCACAGCCACATTCATTACCCGAAAGGATAAGTCATGGCAGCTGATAGCTTAAAGAACGCCCCAAGCTTAAAGGACAACAGCCTCTACCAAAAGGTGCACCCAAATTTCAGTAAGTCCGGCTTTCAAGAGCCCCTGACCACAGTGCAAGGCTTTATCTTAGGCCTGCTGGCGCGTGGCCATACCTCCTCGGATAAGAAGACCTTGGAGCTGGTAACCTCGGTCTTAAACTCAGGTGAGGCACTCTCAGGCAGCGGCATTGCGCTGTTTACCACTATGCTCATCGAAGAGGAGCGTGAGCTCAAGAGCAAGAGCTTAAGCCTCTTTGTTCCAAGTCAAGGCGAGGGCTCTCAAAGTGAGCGCGTCCAGGCGCTAGTTGATATCGCCTATGGCTTTACCTTAGGTTTTTGCGGCGAGTCCCAGCCAATTGCCGGTTCGATTGTCCAGATGAACTACAAAGCCCTCAACGATGAGCTCCGTGAGCACCTCAATCTCATTGAGGACTTAGTCCATATCGATGCCGCCTCGGGCGCCAGCGAAGAGGACATCAAGCTGGTCAATGAAACCCTGAGCACGACTATCGTGCGTTTATCTGAGCTGATGGCCAGCTAAAGCGCCCTACGCCCCGCCTACTTGCGTCCCGCCTACCTGCGTTCCACCTACTTGTGGCTAGGGCGCATCATGAGCGCAGACCAGCGCTCCTGCTTGCGTCCTGGGCGCACCACAGACGCAGTTCGGGGCGTACCACAGACGCAGTTCGGGGCGCACCACAGACGCAGTTCGGGGCGTACCACAGACGTAGTTCGGGGCGCACCACAGACGCAGTTCGGGGCGCACCACAAGCGCAGGCTGGGGTGGCCCCTACTCGCGGCCAGGGAGCAAGAGCAGGACTTGCTCGAGCTGACGCATCACGTCACGCAGATGAGCCGCTTCCTCAAACTTAAGTTCGCGCGCCAACTCAATCATGCGCTTTTGTAGCGCGTCGATTTCGGCGACCACAGCACTGACCGTTGGGACCACATCGTAGAACTCAAGCTGCTTGAGCTTGGCGCGCAGCACCTGTTCGCCTGCGGCGGCTGATCCTTGGTTTAACACCGAGTGTTCGATTACCGCTACTAAGGTGCCGACCTTCTTATCACCGGTTAAGCACTGGCCCTGAGCCAGAGTGCCTGGGCTTTGCTTCTTGCCCTTCTTAGGGGTAGCTGCTTGATCCTTGGCGCCTTTTTGCGCGGCATTAATCGCGCTGAGCTCATTGGGATCCATGAAGCTATCAAGCGACACGCTCTTGCGCTTGCCGCGCTTCGTGCCCTTGAGACTGTCGATGCCGTGCTGGGCCTCCCACTCGTCGCGCGTCAGGCTTGGTAAATCGCGCTCTTCACTTGGGGCCTTGAAGATCTCCGAGTTGTTTAAGGCCACCTCCATCACGTCGACGACCTTCTTCTTAATTTGCTGTGGCGTGATGCCATGGGCCTGATTGAACTCGTCTTGAATCTTGCGGCGACGCGCCGTTTCCTCCATCGTCTGCTTCATCGAGTCAGTGATGGTGTCGGCGTAGAAGATCGCCATGCCCTTGACGTTACGGGCGGCACGACCGACCGTCTGGATGAGCGAACGGGCCGAGCGCAAGAAGCCTTCTTTATCGGCATCTAACACCGCGACCAAGGACACCTCCGGAATATCAAGGCCCTCACGCAAGAGGTTAATACCGATCAAGGCGTCAAACTCACCTAAACGCAGATCGCGAATGATGTCCATGCGCTCCACCGCGTCGATATCAGAGTGCATATAGCGCACCCTGAGACCATGCTCGGTTAGATACTCGGTAAGCTCTTCGGCCATCTTCTTGGTCAGGGTCGTGACCAAGGTGCGCTCCTGACGCGCGGCACGGGCGCGAATCTCCGACATCACATCATCAACTTGGGTCGCAACCGGGCGTACTTCAATCAGTGGGTCTAACAGACCGGTTGGACGGATTAACTGCTCCACCACTTGGCTTGAGCGCTCGACTTCATAATCAGCCGGAGTCGCTGAAACGTAGATCGTCTGCGGCTGCATACGCTCAAATTCTTCAAACTTAAGCGGGCGATTGTCAAAGGCTGAAGGCAGGCGGAAACCAAAGTTGATCAGATTTTCCTTACGCGAGTGGTCACCGCGATACATCGCGCCGATCTGGGGCACGGTCACGTGCGACTCATCGATGATGAGCAGGCCATCCTTAGGTAAATAGTCAAATAAGCATGGCGGCGGCTCGCCGGGGGCTCTGCCGGTTAAGTAGCGGGAATAGTTCTCAATACCTGAGCAATAGCCAACCTCGGTGATCATCTCCAAATCGTATTGGGTGCGCTCGCGAATACGTTGCTCCTCTAAGAGCTTGCCTTGGCTAAAGAAGTAGTCACAGCGCTCCTTGAGTTCTAATTTGATATCGTCAATGGCGTTGAGCAAAATCTCACGGGGCGTGACATAGTGGGTCTTAGGGAAGATAGTAAAGCGCGGCAGCTCACACTCGACGTGGCCGGTGAGCGGGTCAAAGCGGCTGATGCGCTCAATCTCATCATCAAAGAGCTCGATGCGAATAGCAAAGCCATCGGACTCAGCTGGGAACACATCGATCACATCACCGCGTACTCTAAAGGTCGAGCGTTCAAAGGCCATATCATTGCGGGTGTACTGCAAGGACGCCAGGCGCTTGACGATATCTTGCTGGGTAATCTGCTCGCCCCGACTGATATGGAGCATCATCTTGAGGTAAGTTTCTGGCTCACCTAAGCCGTAGATCGCCGACACCGAGCACACGACCACGGTGTCGCGTCGCTCCATCAAAGCCTTAGTGGCACTAAGGCGCATCTGATCGATATGTGCGTTGACCGAGGAATCCTTTTCGATATAGGTATCGGTGGCGGCGATATAGGCCTCAGGCTGGTAATAATCGTAGTAGGAGACGAAGTACTCGACGGCATTGTGCGGGAAAAATTCGCGCATTTCGCCGTAGAGCTGGGCGGCCAAGGTCTTGTTATGAGACAAGATCATGGTGGGACGGTTTAAGGCCGCGATGACATTGGCCATCGTAAAGGTCTTACCCGAGCCGGTTACACCCAAGAGGGTCTGGCCTGAATCGCCGCGCTTAATGCCTTCAACTAACTTAGCAATCGCCTCGACTTGATCGCCTGCGGCCGCAAACGGGCTCACCAATTCAAACTTGTTTTTGAGTGCCACCTTTAATCCCCTCAAAACAAAACAACCTCGCTCAAGAAACTCAAGCAAGGTTGTTATCGTGATAGGACCAGAACCAGGATTAACTCAGCCTGAAACTGGACCTTCGCGCAGTCAGTTGGTATGTTGCCCGAAGAAAATCAAGCCCCGCACTGCCTGCAAGTAGGCATAGGTTGAAGCCTAGGCGTAAGTATCGATATTGGTACCTACAGAACCCGAAGCCTGAACCATCTTCGCGCCCGCAGCGTTGATCTGCTGAACCGATTGCATGGTGCCTTCGAGTAAATTCATGACAGCTTCGCCTTGAGCGTCAGTTGCCTTCTTATTAACGGCAACGGCTAAAGCCTCAAAACCAAAGTTGCTGTTTACGCCAGTGATGCTGGACATTTTGCTCTCCTAATGCCTAGAAGCTCTAGGCAAGGCTAATAATACCTAGATTTCCTCAATCTAGATCTTTAGTGTGCGCTCACGCGCCCCAAGATGCAAGCAATTTAATGGCAAAAATGCCATCAATCGCTCTAAGTGAAAAAATCAAGCAAGATCTTAGCCCTGCCGACTTAGCACGCCCTTAGAGATAAGCTCGCCCTTAGAGATAAGCTCAACCTTAGAGTTAAGGGCGCACTTAAAGTACGGCTCAAGCTCAACCAGCCGTACGTAAGGCGCTAATTAGAGAATGGCACCTAACTCTTGACGTAAGGTAGCACCTGCGCCCATCAAGCCAGCCTTAGGCTCAGTGATAACGTAGGCTGGGATGCGCTCTAAGTAGCTCTTGAAGCGGCCCTTATCCTCAAAGGCACGACGGAACTGCGACTGCTTAAAGAACTCGATAAAGCGTGGAACGACGCCGCCTGCGACGTAAACACCACCGAAGGTGCCTAAGGTCAAGGCGAGGTTACCACCGAAGCGGCCCATTAAGCGGCAGAAGGTGTTTAAAGCCTCGAGGCAATCTGGATCTGGGTTCGGGCTTAAGGCCGAAGCAGTAACATCAGCTGGGGTTAAACCGGTGCGCAGGCGCTCATTGCGCATAGCAATGGCCTCATAGAGGTTTAATAAGCCTGGGCCCGAGAGCACACGCTCAGCCGAGACGTGACCGATACGAGCACGCAGGGCGATTAAGATCATGTCCTCGGACATATTAGCTGGAGCAAGGTCAACGTGACCACCTTCGCCCGACAGAGGAATCCACTTGTTGCCGTGCTTGATTAAGTGAGCTACACCTAAGCCGGTACCAGCGCCATAAACGGCAATTGGAGCATTAGGATCAGGCTCACCACCACCGATCTTGACTAAGGACTCGCGTGGCAGGCAGGTTACGGACATCGACATCGCGGTGAAATCGTTGATGACCAAGAGCGTGTCTAAGCCTAAGTTCTGCTTCAGCTGGCTCTTTGAGAACTCCCAAGGATTGTTGGTCATCTTGATGTAATCTTGGTTGACCGGGCAAGCAATCGCGATGCAGGCAGCCTTGAAGTCAACCTTAGTTTCCTGGCGGAACTTGTGGATCACCGACTCTAAGGAGTCGTTTTCTAAGGCCGAATAGATGATTGGGTCTGATAAGGAACCGTCAGACAGATTGCACAGGGCCAAACGAGCGTTAGTACCACCGATATCACCCACTAATGCTTGACCAGTTAAAGCAGTCATACACACTCCAGATTTCACGCATTGGGCCGCAACGAAACAAGCTAAAGAGCACGTTCCAGCCTCATCCATCACAACAATCTAAACGTGATAATAGCAAAACTCCGTGCCAGCGCTAGGGCTTTTTCTAAGAAAGGTGAAGCACCGCGACAATTCGGTCAAAAAAGTACACAAATCTTACCATCGGCACCATCCCGGCTCACTATCCTACCTCACCATCCCTGCCATTGACCCGCCCATAAGAGCCCCTCACTTTCCCCTGTGGCTTAGCCACGATTAGCTCGGCACGCCCAAACCAGTTTGATTCCTTCGCACCCAGGGTAAGCGCAAGTGCCCTCATTGACCTTGGGGGCAAGCAGAAAGCACTCCAGGCAAGACATGATGACAATAAAGGCCAGTGGGCGCCCTAGTTGGGGCAGATGAATTAACGGCGATCAATGAGCTCGCAGCGTGAGGTTGGAGGGGAAAGAAGGGGCAAGCAAGGCTTAGGGATTAAGCGGGAGCCTGCGTCAGAGTAGAGGCAGGCTCGCGCTTTAGGAGGCGCAGTTTTGCGCTGCGCACAAACAAAAAAGGCTAAGTGTCGCACTCAGCCTTTTTTAAAATAGGAGGATTGTCTATGAAAAGGAGCGACTATATCGCTATAGTCTTTAACTATGAGTCTAGTTAGCCAAAACGATCACTTTGCTCTGTTCGTTTTGATGGGCCCATCATAGCCAAAAATGTGATACAGCTCAAGAGTTTTTCAAAAAAATTTTAAAAATTTTGGCTCGGCACCAAAACAGCCCAACCTTTAACCCCGCGTCAAAGTGCCCTTTACGACCAAACAAACGCGATAAATATCGGTTTTTCCCACAAAAATCGCGTTTATCAGCCCCAACGTTACAAGTAACAGTAAAAATTTGACAAAGGCTAAAACACCGTCGGGGCCGCAAATAACCGCACTGACCGCATCTGCGGCCTTCTTGCTGTTACAGTAACAAGTCAAAAATCCCCGATAAAGCCCGAAAATTTCGGGTTCACGAACAATTGCCAACATACATTCCCAAATAGCGCAGAGAGCTTATCCTGGCGCCAAGCGGCCTGGCACCTAGCGGTGCGCCTAATGGGAGCTAAGTTAGGGCAGTGCCACCATTGTGCTGACATACCAGTGCCGGGCCCTGGCTCAATGGGGACTGGGGCGCGCTCAAGCCCGCCCCAAGCGCTATGGCGCAACATGAGAAGATAGTTAAGCTTATAGCCTAGGCGCGCCGCTTGCGCTCAGCGTTGTGCCACTTTGCGGCTTTGGTGCAAAGATAAGCCTAAGCACCTTTTTGGTGATACCATGGGCGCCGCGCCACCCGGCGCGCTGCAAATTAGGGCAGAGCGCCCTACCCAACTGTTCTTTTTTCTTTTGTTCTTTAGAGTAAAGGGTACTGTTATGCCTTTGCTTGGACTGATACTGCGCACCCTGCTGTTAGTACCGCGTATCGTGACCCCATTTTGGTGCCTGGGTTTATGCCTGGTGACCTTAGGCAGCCGCTCAGTGGGTGGAGTCACCAAATGGAGCGTCAACAGCGCGCGCCGCAACTTGGTCTTATCGTGCTTAGTCTTAAGCGCCGCGCTCTATGCGCCTCAAGTGCGCGCCGCCTGCACCGCCCTTAATGCCAGCGACTCCTTACCGCAAACTATTGCCCCGGAGCAATGCTTTGAGCTGCAAGGCGGCAATGTCTTAAGCGGGCATTACCAAGTCGCCGGGCAATTGTTCTTAAAAGCAGGACGCACGGCCACCTTGGCAGCTGGCTCCTCGATCACGGTCGCCCCTGGCGGGCTCTTGGAGCCGCGCGGGCAATTGGAGCTTAAGCCTAACGCCCAGATTGTGGTGCAAGGCAAGCTCAACAACTCCGGCCTGTTGTACTGCACCAGTCCCAGTGCCTTGCAAGCTCAAGATAACGCCACCCTGCGCAACATTGGGCGCTTGGTGTTAACCCCTGGCGCCTACGTGAGGCTAGCTGGACACAGCACGCTCAGCACCAGCGGCATTCTGACTTTAAATAACGCCCTGCTCACCGTGACCGACGCTGCCGCTGTCACCAACCAAGGCACGATTCAAACCGAGCAGCAAGCCCTCCTCAATTTTCAAGGCAACAGCACCTTCACCAATCGCGGCAGTCTTGAGCTCAATCCCTACGCCAGCTTAGCCTTTAAAGAACACAGCCACTTCACCAACAAAAACACCTTTAGCCCACGCGGCACTATCACTATGAGTGAAGCGGCGCTCTGGCACAATGATGCCTTAGTGAAGCAAGCTCCCGAGAGCAAGCTCACCGTAGGCGATCACGCCCAGATCCGCTCTGAGCACACCATTGAGCTCTCCGGCACCATGACTCTAAGCCAAAGCGCCCGCTTCTTAAACCAAGGCACCCTCTCCCTCACAGCGAACGCCTTCCTCAGCGCGCGTGACTATGCCGTGCTCATCAATGAAGGCACCTTCCGCAATGATGATGCCCAGCTGCAGCTTGAGCAAGCTGGCAACTTCGTGAACCAAAACATCATCTCGGGCCAACAAAGCCGCGAGCGCATCAAAGCGCAGCAGAAGCACCATTAAGCGCCACACCTCATTAGGCGGCGGCAGCGCTATTAAGCACCTTGTTGCAGCAACACAAGGTTCAGCCGACCTCTCTTGCCGCAGGCCGCACTTCCCCAGCATGGTGTTAGAGCGCTCGACCTCAGCTCCCTACTGTGCCCATGCCCACAAGTTGCAGCTGCCTCAACTTGAACCAAGTTACAACCTCGTCCCTCGGCACTTAGCTTTACATTTACTCCATGTTCTCACAATTAAGAAAGTCCCAAAAGGCTTAAGAACAGCCTAAATATCGCGTTTATGCAGCTTTAAGCATA
>CALXXU010000031.1 GCA_944392765.1 uncultured Anaerobiospirillum sp. | reverse complement strand
GTTTAAGCCGTTCTTCTGAAATTTTATAAAATTATAAAACAAAAATCTATTAGCAAAAACTAATGGCGTTTGCTATAGCGGGCAGCTGATTCACTGTTATTACAATAAATTGAGGTGAGCTGAAGTTGCACTAAATTGGTGCTTATTTTAATTTGTAACAGCTCCCTGTAGTTACAACCCAAGCTTTTATGATTTTGTGACGAGCTCTTCACTTTTACTTACGTGTAAGTAAATTTGGTTGCAAATCTATCATAAAAGTCTGATTTTTGGTATCTGGCCCTATTGCTTTTCTCTAAAATGTGCCCTGCACCGCACGAGCGTTCACCTTAGCGCAAATGCACAGTGCGCTCATCTTTGCGTTATGGCCCTGCTATCGGCAAATAGCAGCACCTACTGGCCAGCGCTAAAAGAGCACGTTCCAGGTGCAAACTGACTGACAAAAACACGCAGCAGACCAAACCCTAGCTGCGGTTAGGGGTGAGCCCAATGAGCGCACCCTAAGTTGTCAGACCGACATACTTGAGTCCCAGCAATAAATGCTGAGCTCCTGCACCTTCTTAATTAGGTGCTCCCTTCCCTTTGTGCGATCCTGCCAAGTTCGCGCAATCTCCTGTGCATTCCCTTTTTTCGTGCTTTCCGTGCCGTTACGGGCATAGAGTCATGACACGCCCTTAGTGGATCTATTGCGGCTTAATTGGCCTTTGTGGGCCTATTGAGTTTTGATGGATCTAAGAGGTCGATTGCAGACTCCAGGTCTTAGTGGGCTTTTATGGCCTATTAAGGACCATAGTCTGAAGGTCGACCTTAATGGGCCTATAGTGGGCCTTGAGGACGTCGTGTCTCTGTGTCGGTGGGCGTGACTGGGATTGATCTGCCTTACGCAGCTCATTTTGGGGAAGTGGTGTCGGTCTGATCTCCTTTTGTCTCTACCTTTTTGCTCGCTCGGTAGCCTAAGACGGAAGTCAGGTGCATCTTGGTGCAATAAAGGCGCTTTTACTCAGAGAGGTTCGATCCCATGCTCTTCCCCATGTTTGCCAACAACCCTAACAAATCGCCCTCACCGGGTTTTGGTGAGAAGGTGTGCTACGGCTTAGGTGATTTCGCCAGCTGCATTATGTACGTTGGCACCCAGGCCTTCTTGCTCTTCTACTACACCGAATACTGCGATGTGAACATTGCAGTGGTTTCGACTATCTTCTTAGTCTCGCGCTTCTTCGACGGCCTCTCCGATCTGGTTATGGGCTATATCGTCGACCGCACCCACTCGCCTTACGGTAAGACCCGTGTGTGGATTTTGCGCATGATTGTCCCATTCTTCGCCTGCTCGGTACTGCTCTTTGCCGTACCGCCATCATTGGGCGATGTCGGCACGATTGTCTATATTTTCGTCACTTACAATCTGATGATCACCGTGGTTTATACCGCGATCAACCTGCCATACGGTGCCTTAACCACCTTAATTTCTAAGGACAGCTACGAGCGCTCAATCGTCACGATTTTCCGTGTCGTGTTAGCCTCGGTCGGCGGTATGCTCACCACTGTGGTCACGATTCCTTTAGTCCGCTTCTTTGGCGATGATCGCATGGCTTGGATGTACACCTTTATGGTCTTAGGTGGCGTCGCAGCCTTCCTCTTCGCCCTCACCTTTATCTCCTGCCAAGAGCGTGTGGTCGCGGATAACAAAAAGAGTGAACCAGAGTTACCTCTCACAGAGAAGCTCCGTAACCTGTTCCGCAACAAGTACTGGTGTATGTTAACCTTGATGCTGCTTCTCTTCTTTGGTGCAGACATCATCGCCGGTGCCGCCAATATCTACTATTACAAGTACTTCTTAGATGATCCTCAGTACATCGGTATCTTTACCGCTATCAACACTGTCTTACGTCTGGGTTTGATGATTGCGGTTCTGCCATTCTTTATGAAGCGCTTTGGCAAGCGCAATAGCCTGATGCTGGCAATTATCTTTATCGCAGCAGGTTATGGTGTCCGCTATTTAGACCCTTATTCCGTCCCAATTAACTACTTCAGCACCGTCTTAATCGGCTTAGGCCAAGGCTTTAGCTACGCCCTGCTCTGGGGTATGGTTCCTGATACCGTCGACTACGGTGAGTACGTGACCCACCACCGCGCCGAGGGTCTGGTTTACTCGGGCGCTTCCTTTGCCACCAAGGTGGCCAATGGTATCGGTACCGTCTTAGCAGGCTTTGTTATTAACTTAGGCGGCTATGTCAACAACGCCGAGACCCAAACCGATACGGCCTTAAGCGCTATTCTCTTTGCCTCCTCGGGTGTTCCAGTCATTGTCTTTGCCATCGGCTTTGCCATCCTATACTTCTATCGCTTAGACGATGAGCTCCCAGAGGTCGTTCGTACCTTAAAGGAGCGCCACACCCAAAATCAGACCGGCGGTCTTACCGATGAGGAAAAGGCCATTATTGCCCGCACCACCAACCCTCAAGACCGCAGCAAGGAGACCCCTGCCTCCTAACACCTTGAGGCCTTAAGATTTCACGCGGTGCGCTGCGCGCACCGCACCACAATTCTTTTAGTGCGCTGTGAGTCAGGTTCACTTTTGCAATAGCGATTCGTGTAAGATGAGGCCTGGTTGCTAGGCAAACGGCACTGGAGCTTAGAACTTCAGTTAGTGAAAGCTTGCAAGTTCACGCTTGCAGGCTCACCGCAATTTAGTGGGGGTTCGCTACTTTGAGCCCGCATGTGCGGGAGGCCGCTTTGGTCAATACCCCACTAAATTGCGGTGAGCCGCTTGCCGCGCGCTGCAAACATTTCTTTTACTTAGGAGTGATCATGAGTTTACGTCCAGATTTCTTATGGGGCGGTGCAGTTGCTGCCAACCAGTTAGAAGGTGGCTACAATGCCGATGGTAAGGGCTTATCGATTGCCGACGTATTACGCGCTGGTAACGTTAATACCCCTCGCGTCATCGACCAAGACGGCCCTATTGCGGGCATGAACTATCCTTCTTGGGAAGCGATCGACTTCTATCACCGCTACGAAGGCGATATCGCCCTGATGGCCGAGATGGGCTTTAAGTGCTTCCGTACCTCGATCGCCTGGTCGCGTATTTTCCCTAACGGCGACGAGACCACCCCAAACGAAGCTGGCCTGGCTTTCTACGATCGCCTCTTTGACTGCATGTTAGAGCACGGCATCGAGCCAGTTATCACCTTATCGCACTTTGAGATGCCATTAGGTTTAGTCAAGAACTACGGCGGCTGGACCAATCGCAAGTGCATCGACTTCTTTGTACGCTACGCTGAGACCTGCTTTAAGCGCTACAAGAACAAGGTCAAGTATTGGATGACCTTCAATGAGATCAACAACCAAGCCGAAGTTTACTTCCCATTTGTGGTTTGGACTGACTCTGGTATCAAGTTCAAGGACTCCGACGACTTCAAGACCCGCCGTCGCATTATGATGCAGGCTGCCCACAATGAGTTCGTCGCCTCGGCACGCGCCGTTGCCATTGGCCGCAGCATCAACAAGAACTTCCGCATCGGCTGCATGTTAGCCTTTGTTCCAGTCTATCCTAAGACCTCCGATCCTGATGACATCTTAGCCGCACAGCGTGCGATGGAAGAGCGCTGGTACTTCGGCGACGTTCATGTCTTAGGTCACTACGGCAACTTCAGTGAGCGTATATGGCAAGAGGCGGGCGCTGCTCCAGTAATGGCACCATCGGACGAAGCTGAGCTTAAGTGCGGCACCGTCGACTACGTAGGCTTCTCCTACTATATGAGCCGCTGCGTCAGCGCTAAGGCCATTGGCAGCACCCCTGAGAACTTCTTAGGCGATTGCAAGAACGACTTTGTTAAGGAGTCCGATTGGGGCTGGGCGATTGACCCTAAGGGCCTGCGCTATAGCTTACGTCAAATCGACGGCCGCTATAATGGTATCGAGCAATTCATCGTAGAGAATGGCTTAGGCGCTTACGATAAGCTCGACGCCAATGGCATGGTTCAAGACCAATACCGTATCGACTACCTGCGCGCTCACATCGAGCAGATGAAGCTCGCCGTTGACGTTGATGGCGTTAACTTGATGGGTTACACCCCATGGGGCTGCATCGACTTAGTCTCGGCCGGCACCGGTGAGATGGAGAAGCGCTACGGCTTTATCTACGTCGACAAGGACAACCAAGGCAAGGGCTCCTTAGAGCGTTCGCGTAAGCTCTCCTTTAACTGGTACAAGAAGGTAATTGCCTCTAACGGTGAGGACTTAGCCTAAATGACCAGCCCACAAGAGCTTTGCGTCTTGGCCTTGGACGTCGGCGGCAGTGCCATCAAGTATGGTCTGTGCGATGTCCATGGTAACTTGAGCCATAAGGGCTCTAAGCCTACCCCAAATCAACCTGACAGCACGCTCGATGACTTTATTGCGACCTTAAAGAGCATCTACCAAGAAGCTCAAGCGCTATCCCACATCGATGGTATCGCCATTGCCATCCCAGGCTGCGTCAACCCCGATGGTTCGATGCGCACTGGTGGCGCCATCGTGTACAACTATGGGGTGCCTCTAGCTGACATCATTGAGAAGGAACTGGGCCTGCGTCCGGTGATCGAGAATGATGCCAAGGCCGCTGCTGCAGCTGAACTGTGGATTGGCGCGCTCCGAGGCATTAAGTCCGGTGCCGTCTTGATCTTAGGTACGGGTCTTGGTGGTGCTTTTGTCATCAATGGCTCGGTGTACCAAGGTCCGCACGGATCGGCGGGCGAACTCTCAGCCTTTGTCCATGACACCCCTAACTTCTCAGGCACGTGCTCCTGCGAGGCCCAAAACGTCTCGGCGACCGGCCTAGTATTGCATGCTTGCCAGGCCTTAGGCTTAGAGCACACCTTTACCGCAGAAGTAGCAAGCCGCAAGCTGCCACTTGATGGTAAAAAGGTCTTTGAGCTCTATCATGAGGGCAATGAGACCATTAAAAAGGTGATTGAGGACTTTGGCTTTGAGACGGGCAAGCTCATCTACAACTTGAGCGTGGTCTTAGATCTCGAGAAAGTCGCGATCGGTGGTGGTATTAGCGCCCAAGAGTGCTTAATCGAGTCGATCCGCCAGGGTACCGAGAAGGCCTGGAACATCAATCCAAACTCCAACCTCAAGCCGCCGCTTATCACTATGCCGCAGGTTGAGGTTTGTCAGTTCCATAACGACGCCAACCTCATCGGCGCCGTGCACCAGTACTTAGAGCGTCACCACTACCTCTAACCTCCAACACAACATTAACTAACCTAAGGCTCCAGCTCCACCCTGGGGCCTTTTTATTAAGCCCCACTCAGACCAGCGCGCACTGCCAAGTAATCAGCGCCCGCCCCGACCTCCGTGCTCGCACCAAAGCCCTAACGCGCATTACGCTCTTAGCGCGCCCGCACCGCTCTTAGCACACGACACCTCTCCCAGCGTACCTGCACCGCTCTTAGTACCCCTACATCGCTCTTAGCGTGGCTGTATCGCTTCCACCACGTCAGAAAATCCTTAGCGTCCCTGCGGCTACGCTTGCAAAAATTGGAATGAACACCAACCCAATATCGAGTGCAGCGCCCTCAAGCAACTTGAGGCGCAGCGACCCAAGAGCCCTGAACGGCCTTGAGGTGAGAAAAAGTTTGGGGTAAAAGTGCTGGGTCAGGAGCGGCATAGATAAGCGCGAGCGGCGCGCTTGTTAGGAGGTGGGGTGATAATCGGGGCATTAATTATCACAAATCTGAGCACGTACTTACCCCATAATATCCACATCCTATGCCCTTTTGCAAGCGATTTATTTTCACCAGAAATGGCTTATTTTCTTGCATCTAAGGGCCTATATGCTATTATGAAGTCAAGGCAGCAATGCCTGACTAATGGGTGCCTGGGGTGTTCGCCAATCATAGTTGCCCTGAGCCGATATTACTAGATTGGGAGATCTTCCTGACTTCCGTTTGAGCACGCCTACACTGTGCTAGTTTCACTAGTTCCAGTCCCTAGGAAGCCTTGAGAGCCACAGATTTCCCACCTTGAACTCTCTGGTTCAAGGAGCTTAACATGGTAGCGGCATTTCTGGGTCCATTAGTCTAAAGCAAGCCGATTAATCAAAAGGCCACTTAGTGGCTTTCTTTTTGCCCCAAAATATCAAAACATCTCACCAAATTTAGCAATTACGCTGTTCGCAGCTCAAGCCCGCCCTATTTCCTCTTAACGCCGCGCTGCGGTTTGGGCGTCACTAGGCAGGACGCCCCTTGCGCCAAGTAAAGCTTGGGGCGGATAAGCCCAACAGGTGCTGAGCTATATCGCCCTGCGCCTTAGCCCGGCTCACGCCCTGAGCGCGCCTTTCCTGATTCTGCTTCGTTGTAGCTGACCGCAGGATAGTTTGAGGTGGAAGCATTGCGCCGAATCTTGAGGCAGTCCTCTAAGCCACGCGCTTTGAGCTCACTTTTCTGTAATTGCAGCAATTCATCTTCAGGTGGGCACTTGTGATAGCGATCATCCACCATGACCGGTACCTCGGCCTCGACCATCTTATTAGGGTCAGACTCGCGAGCTCCTGATGCTTGGGCCAGCTCACGCTGCGCCTGGCGCTGCTCAGCGATATCGTTCATGATCGAAGCACTTTGAGCTGCTTCGGTGCTGGCGCGCACCATACGCTGACGCTCTAAGGCCGAGACTGGAGTCTCTTGATGCGAGATTTCATCAATGACATCAAAAAATGCCTGACGCTTATCACTGGCCTGTTGCTCAATACGCTCGGCGCTAACGCCCGCTTGAGCCTGCTCAACCCGCTCTTGCGCCTTATCAAGCACACTATTGGCAAAGACCGAACGACGTACTGAACCGGCGGTATTGCCTTCATAGTCGTGCAATACTTCCTTGCCATCAAGCCCATGATAGTCATCTTCCAGCATCGCCATCATGTCATCCGTATCCTGCGTGTGCGGATAGCGCGGGGAATTAATATCGTTGATCACACCTTGGCGATAAGAGGCGTAAGCGTTGTTATTGGTCTGGATTTCGACCTGAGATAAATCAATCTCCGCCTCTAAGTTTTTGGAGGCCGCGCCGGTACGGCCATCTAAGGCCGGACGCCGTGGCATCATCGTACCTGGCTCCTCAGAGCGATGATGAGCCCCATCTTGATTCTGTGCTGACTCATACGGGTTCAAGCCAGTGAGGACGTGACCTGTAACGTTAGAGCCTTGCAAAGCGAGCTGCTGTAAATCAGGTCCCATTGCATCCAACATCGCCGTTTGGGCTACATACAACTTGGTCAGGTTATGATTGCGTAAGTAAGCGCCCTGCAATGCGCTGATTTGATCAGAGCTGGCTCCAAAGTTAGAAAGCGGCATCTTAAGCAAGCTGACATTAGTCTCACCTGCCGCATTGAAAATATTATTGGCGCCAAAATTAGAGCCGTACAACTCTGGTGGAATTTCATCCTTATGCTCTTGCAGAGCTAAGCCCATACTCAAATCGTGACTCTTCGGCAGGAGTAAAGTCTCCTGCAAAATCTGATTGAGCAAATGGGCGCCATCGTGCGCCGAAAACTTCGGCCCCATTGGTACGGCGAGGGCAAAGCTGACAACATGGCCCTGCTCATCGCTGATTAAGCCAGCGTAGCGATAGATTTGCTGCTGAAACAGTGCCGAGCCGCCATCAATCACATTGCTCTTACCATAGAGCACATAGTACTTGTTGTAACGATTTAAGTCGTTATCGCCCCGACCATTGCTCAGACGCACCACATTGCCTTGCTGATCAAAGACGGCGACCACTGCCACATCAAGCACTTGATTGCAGATATCTTGGTGCCGCTGCTGCACTGAACTCAAAGTCGACTTGATAGCAGGATGGACACTTTCACTTTGGGCATTAGCCGCGCTGATTAAACCGCGCTCTTTAATTCCCGCCGCGCTCTTAGCCTGAGGCTTGACCGTTGGCTCTTCATTTTGATGCTGTTTTTGGGCAGCGATTAAGGCGTGATCGACCAAGGTTCCGGTCTTAGCCCAGGTCATCATCTGCGCTACTTGCTCGTCCGAATCTACATTCGGATCGGCACTGTCGTGTTGGAGACTGGAGCCGGTCAGCGAGCACTGCGCCAGGCGATTTAAGAAGGCCACCTCGGTGATAAGGCTATATTGCAAGCTGCGATCTTGCCAGAAGGTACGCTTATTGGCATCGGTGATGACTAGACCGCTCGTGCTCAGACCCAATAATTCCAAGGCTTGCTGGATCCGGCTTGGCTCCACCAGTTCCGCCCAATAAGAGTTGACCTTGGCATTACCCGTGGTAAAGGCCACGCGCATCGAGGTATCACTATCGTAAGGATAGACCGGATAGAGGGAATGGAACGCAGCATCCATTCTTTGCATTTCATCAGCCGACCGATTGCGCTTGGCCTTAGGCTCCTGAGCCTCACCCTTATTATGAGTCAGCTTCTCATCAGGCACCAAGGCCCCCTCAGGTGGCAGCTGCGACTTCGAGGTAGCCGGATTTAAAGCCATCACAGGATGAGGCCAAGCTTTGCCCATAGTAAAGCCCATGTGACCAAAAGAGCGTTCTTGCTGCGCCTCTTGTGGCGGGTTTGTCCTTTGCGGCACTGCTGGATCCTGTGGCTTTAACTCCGGCACATGGGTTCTCAGGCCAGTTGCACTTGGGGCGGCCGCGACATCACGGTAATTTAAGAACTTAACGTCAATGTCCGGCACTGCTTGCAAGGCCAAGCTCAAATAGGCACTGACAAAGTTAAAGGTGGCATCAGGTGCGAATTTATGTTGCGCCAGCAAGAAGTTATAGCCAAAAAGATAATTGGTGCCTAGGCGCTGGGCGATAAAAGAGCCATCGATGCCGTAGCGGGCAAAGATCGACGCAATACGCGGGGAATAGACAAAGCCGTCTAAATGATTGCGCTTAAGTTCCGCTTGGGCTTGTGCACTCACTTGACTCCATTGCAGCGCACTCAAACCTTGTTTAAGCAAGGCCGAAGGTCCAAGCCAAGCTGCATCTGGTAATGCAGCGCTCAGCTCCATTGGTGGTTTCACCTCAGCAACCGGAGTTGGGGCCGCCGCCAAAGCAGCATCCAATGGCAGCCCAGTATATGCTGGGGCGGGCGCAGCTGGGACGGGCGCAGCTGGGGCGGGCGCAGTCTCAGGAGTGGACGGAGCTGCGGAGCCTGAAATAGTCTTTGATGGGGTTGAATTTGTCTCTGCCGGGGCCGACACGGTTCCCACCGCGACCGAAGCGGTTGCGGGAGGCTCTGATGCGTCTGCTGTTGATTGGGTCGTAGACATGGAAGCCGGAGGACGCAATAACACGTCAGCACGAACCGGCGCAGTAAAGCTTAAGGCTATGAGAGGTAAAGTTACAGCAAGGGCACAAGCAAGCATGCTAAAACGAGCACGCTGCTCCATGGCAGGTACTCTTATCGTGGTGCGAGCATCTTCTAGTGATGGCCCCAATGCCTTCTGGGTCTCCAGGCAGCACTTGAAGTGAGCACAGGCAGAATGTACGTGAGGCCTTAGCTCATGCCGTGACATAACTCCTCCGAAAGAAACGTCTTCTTTACTGCATGACAATGCCACATGATCCCGCCCCCTCAGAACCAAATTTCTGCTCAGGGCCAACTTCATCACATGTGGCTGGCTTTACCACTACTAATGTTGTATCTTGTATCTATTTAAGGGTAAATTCAAGGGCTTTTCTTAGGGAAAGTGTAGCCGCTCACACTTTGGGCAGATCTTTACCTGATTATGTGAGCTTGCCCACATCAGGCCGTGTACAGGGGGCGACATCCATCGCCTTAAAGCCCAAACAGCTCTAACCTTAAAGCCCTAACGACCCTCACCTTAAATTCCGAGCTAGCAGTTGCTCCTAATCTTTGCCTCCGGTTTAGTACCAGTTGCAAGTCCTAGTGTAGCGCTAAGTGCACCGCCCCTAGGAGCACGCCCCAAATCGAGCAATGGTGCACCGATAGCTCGCTTTATCGATACTATAATTAGCACGGCACTATTATAGTGCAAAAAATTGATGCCGGCAGAATCAAATGAGTTCTAGTGGTAGATTTGGATTGGATGACAAAACGCAGAAGCTTCCATCGCCTAGCTTGTGAGCTGAGTTAGAACTCACTATCCTGCGCCAACCTGCTCTGCCTCAAGCTTGTCTCGGGGCAATATCTGTTTTGCTATGCAAAGCGAATCTACCACTAGGCCCAACTAGTCAGCTTAACTTGGTTGGCCTCGTAGCATAAAAGCTTCTAAGATGCCGCCTTGGTCATAGTTACCACTTCGCGTTATGTGTTATAGTGCTCGCCGTCTAGTTACAGAGCGCGTAGGAATGGCAAATGTAGACCCAGCCTATAACCACAGCCCAGGTCTCAGCTGCCATCAAATCTAACTGAACTTAGGGCATGACGTTATGTGGAATTGGCGCAAATTTACCTCGTCACAGAGCGATGAATTAAATTGGGGACGGTCTGCGACCATGACCGTTCTCATGATCGGCCTAGTATTGGTGGCCTCGATTCTCATGATGCGCCATATAAACCAGGCTGAGACCGAGCGCTGCTTTGAGCGTCTCTACCGTGAAGCGCGCGACATTGCAAGCTATATCGAACAAAACGCGGCTAATGATCGCGAGCAGCTCGAGCTTTTAGCCAATGTAATCGCCCAAAACGATGATTTGAGTTCGCCTCAACTGTGGCAATTGCTGCATTCCTTTGACCGCTTGGGTATGATGTCCTATGTCGAGCTGCTCTTACCAGACAATAAGGTCATCACCCGTGATGGCACTATAGTTGATGCCAGCGGCCAGCTCTCCTTTGAGCAGGAAGTTGCCCATGGCGCTCATATCAGCGATCGTGAACATGACCTCTTAGAGCCTAAGTCCTATGTCGTACGCCACTACGTTCCAGTAATCAAGAACAATGAAGTAGTCGCTATGCTCTACGGTTTAATCATGGTCGAAAATATGCCGGATGTAGTTAATATCACCCCCTATGGCGGTAAGGGTGCACTCTACGTTTTAGATGGTACCACCGGCGACTTATTTCTCGATACCTGGCACCCAGCTAGTGTGGTCAATATGTACGCCTTAGGCAGTCGTCCGATGGCTCCGGGCTATGATGACAAAATCTTAAAGCGAGGCCTGATCACTGGCGAAAGCAATTATGTGGTCTTTGTTTCGCGCACTATCGGCGAATATCTCTATTTCTACTACACTCCACTTAAAATCAATGAATGGCGTGTCGCCCTATCGGTGCCTGAGAGAGTGGTTTTTGCCAGCTCGATCCATATCGAGCACATCCTTAATTACTTCTTAGCTTTTGAGCTGGCGTGCTTTGCGCTTTACCTTATTTGGCTCTTCCGTGACTTCCGCAAAGTCACCGCCGCTAAGCAAAGACGCCTCGATACCGTTAAAAATATCCAAAAAGTGGAGCACTACCTCTTCAACGCCCACGAAAAGAAAGAAAATCTCTTTGCCGCTATTGAGCAGCTCGGCAGCATTATGAACTCCGAGCATATATCCTTCTGGGTTACCGAAAGTGGTATCAGTCAGTACTATCGCTGGATTAAGGGTGAGCCTGCCGTCGAAGGCACTAAGGATTCCCTAGCTCCACCAGTTAAGCTGCTCCAATACTTTAGAGCAGGTCATGAATTCTACGAGACCTACGACCCTGCTGAAATTGCCAAGGATCATCCGGCCGCAGCTAAAGCAGATGTCAGGAGCATCCTGGCGGTTCCGGTCATGGATGTGGTCTCGGGTCATATGAGTGGCATCCTGGTCATCGCCAACGGGCCAAAGGATCCGCTCAACTACGCCCTGATGAAGGCGATGAGCTTCAGCTTTGGTATGTACTGCAACAACGTCAAGAATCGCGCTGACTTACAAGAGCAAGGCGATCGCGACAGCTTAACGGGCATGCACAATCGCAATCGCTATGAGCGTGACCTCAATAAGATCTTTGCTGAGCATCATGACGCCTTAACCTGTATCTACATCGACGTCAACGGCCTGCGTGAAATGAACAACACCAAGGGTCACGACTTAGGCGATAAGATGTTAAGCACGGTAGCACAAGGCATTAGCCAGTACTTCAACACCGACTACATGTATCGTGTTGGCGGCGACGAGTTTGTGCTCTTTGCCCCTGGCACTAACGAGCAGGACTTCCTCGAGCGTAGTGCGGCCTTGGCGCAAGAGCTTCAGGTCAACGATTACCATATTTCTGTGGGCATCGAAAGTCAGAACAATGTGGCGTCGATTTCCCAGCTCATCAAAGCTGCAGAAAAGAAGATGTACGACCAAAAGCGTGCCTTCTACGCAACCCGCGAGCGCCGCATGCACGTTGCCTAAACCAGCTGCACGATGCCACCGCAGCGACGGCGCTCAGCAGGCCCCGTGGCCCTACCGCCCTGCGCTCAGGCAGCTCTGCGCCCTCTTAGTGCGCGGCTGAGCCACTAAAGGGCGCTGGACAGCCATCCTTATGGATGGGCCACTACGCGCGTGGGCAAACACACGGGCAAAACCTGATGACACTACCGCTCTACGGCGCCAAGGCCGGACCTCCTGCCAGGTGGCGGCTCATTTCTGTTTTTAATAGATACAACAGACAGGGCGTAAAAATGGGCCTTAAGGCCCATTTGTGCTACATAAGACGTGCCCTAATTTGCCAGGACACGCCTTGGTCATTAGGTATCAAACCATTACTTCTTGTTTAAAGCCTGGTCAACGGCAACGGCGATAGCGACGGTAGCGCCTACCATTGGGTTGTTACCCATGCCTAAGAAGCCCATCATCTCAACGTGAGCTGGAACCGACGAGGAACCGGCAAATTGAGCGTCAGAGTGCATACGACCCATGGTGTCGGTCATGCCGTAAGAAGCAGGACCAGCGGCCATGTTGTCTGGGTGTAAGGTACGACCGGTACCACCACCAGAAGCTACCGAGAAGTACTTCTTGCCTAAAGCGTAGCACTCCTTCTTGTAGGTAGCGGCAACTGGGTGCTGGAAGCGGGTTGGGTTGGTGGAGTTACCAGTGATGGAAACGTCAACACCTTCCTTGTGCATGATGGCAACGCCTTCACGAACGTCGTCAGCACCATAGCAACGAACAGCAGCACGCTCACCCTTGGAGTAAGGGATCTCGCGAACGATCTCTAACTCACCAGAGTCATAGTGGAACTTGGTCTGGACATAGGTGAAGCCGTTGATACGGGAAATGATCTGAGCGGCGTCCTTGCCTAAGCCATTTAAGATAACGCGCAGTGGGGTCTTGCGAGACTTGTTGGCGTTACGAACGATACCAATAGCACCCTCAGCAGCAGCAAAGGACTCGTGGCCAGCTAAGAAAGCAAAGCACTTGGTCTCGTCGCGTAATAACATAGCACCTAAGCCACCGTGGCCGATACCAACCTTACGATCCTCAGCAACCGAGCCAGGGATGCAGAAGGCTTGCAGGCCAATACCGATAGCGTCGGCAGCGTCAGCAGCGGTCTTAACTTGCTTCTTGATTGCGATTGCAGCGCCAGCAACATAGGCCCAGCAAGCGTTCTCGAAAGCGATTGGCTGAATGGCCTTAACCATCTCATAAGGATCGAAGCCGTGATCGGTGCAGATCTTACGGGCCTCGTCTAAGTCCTTAATGCCATTCTCGTTCAAAGCAGCGTTTACTTTGTCAATGCGACGCTCGTAACTTTCAAATAAAGCCATCTTTAGTACACCTCATTACTCGTGTCTTGGGTCAATGTACTTGGCAGCGTCATCAAACTGACCATAGTGACCTTTTACCTTAGCAATAGCCTCGGAACCCTTCATCTCAGGGTTGGCCTTTAAGGTGTCGATTAACTTGCCTAAGTTAACAAACTCGTAACCGATGATCTCATTGTCATCGTTTAAAGCTAAACGAGTTACGTAACCCTCAGTCATCTCGAGGTAACGAGCGCCCTTAGCCTTGGTGCCGAACATGGTACCAACTTGGCTGCGCAGATTCTTACCTAAGTCCTCTAAGGAAGCACCGATTGGTAAGCCACCCTCAGAGAAAGCGGTTTGCGAACGGCCGTAGACGATCTGTAAGAAGAGCTCGCGCATGGCGGTATTGATAGCATCGCAAACGAGGTCGGTATTTAAAGCCTCGAGCAAGGTCTTGCCTGGTAAAATCTCGGAAGCCATAGCAGCCGAGTGGGTCATACCGGTGCAACCTAAGGTCTCAACTAAGGCCTCTTCAATGATACCGTCCTTAACATTTAAGGTCAGCTTGCAAGCACCTTGTTGTGGAGCACACCAACCTACACCGTGAGTTAAGCCAGAGATATCCTTGATTTCCTTAGCTTGGACCCACTTGCCCTCCTCAGGGATTGGGGCAGGACCATGATATGCGCCCTTTTTAACGGTGCACATTTGCTCTACTTCGTGCGAATAGATCATGTCTGATACCTAATAGTGACTATATCCTAACGTTGCTCTCTTGGTTTTGCTCCACGAGTGCGTAAGTCCACCATAACAAAGACCGGGCTGCGCCCTTACTTCCTTATGCCGTCCTCACGCGTATCCATCCTTATGGCACAGATACCAAGAAGACTTGGGCATTATAACCCACCCCTTGGGGTGTGCCTAGGCACCCGCCCCCTCCTTGCCCCCACCATCTTCTAGGATTGTCGCCTGTATCACGAAACTTAGGGCCAATTTGTCCCCTTTGTACCATGACGGGGCAGGAAGTTTAGCTGCAAGCTGAGGAGCAATTTCTTTGATTGAAGCATCGCCCCAGTTACCGTACGCGGCTTGGTGCACTATTTGAGCTTGAGGTATTCCTGAGCCATACGCTCGCCTAAAGCCTGATGCGAGGCGGTGGTCAGATGCACCCCATCACTGAGTACTTGCGCGCCCGTTGATGAGGCCAGACCCGCTCCCAGCTTTTGCGCGATCTTAGGCAAGGTAGCTAAGATGAGCTCACCTGCGGACCCACCATAGTCCTGATAAAACTCACCGCTCACAATCTTCAGATCGGGATCGCCTAAATCCTTCCGCATATTGGTCAGAACATCGACCACAGCAGCGGCGTACATAGTCGGGCAGGTCAAATGGTCCACATCGGACTCACCTTGGAGCCACAAGATGCCATCGAGGCTAACCTCCTTGCCTGAAGCTTTGACCGCCTCAAGTGCCGCCTTGGTGTCGTTAATCGTGGTCTGATAAGGATTGACCGGCAAGTTATAGCCTGAATCAGGGCTATAGCCCTTAGGCCCGTGGCCCTTACGCCACTCAGAAATATCGGTGCCACCCCAAGCACGATTGACCAATAGAATCTGGTCGCCCTCAGGCAAGGACTTCAGCAAGGTCTCGGCAAATGGGCGCCCGGCATTGGTACCGTAAGTGACCCCATCCTTGTCATGGCGGATCGGGTCGACGGCCACCTCAATTTGGTTGAGGGCAGAGCCCGCCCTGCCATCGGTGAAATTCAAAATATTGGGATTTTCGTCATAGCCAAAGGGCGTCGCATCGCGCCCTACCATATTGGATTGACCAGCAAGAACAAAGACGTGCACCGTCTGCGCACTGGCAAACGAACTGACCAAGGCCAGGGCGCAGGCTAACAATTTCAACTTCATGACTATCCTCCGAGCAGCACTTGCAGCTGCTTTTCTTTGATTTACTCAGCCCTATTATGACGTAAGGCCCAATGCTGGCAGCATTGAGCCTTTCTCATTGCAACTGAGCTCACAGCTGAGGCTAGATTTGAAGCGCCTCAACCATTGATTTGACGTATGGTCCGACCACCTCAGGGGCCGCCTGCTTATGCGCGGCAATGAGCTTCACAATAGCCGAGCCCACAATCGCACCTTCGGCGAGCTTCCCCATCGCCGTGGCTTGCTCAGGGGTTGAGATACCAAAGCCAATGGCACAAGGCAGCTTGGTGTATTGCTTGATCGTCGCCACCACGCTGGCTAAGTCACTTGAGAACTTCGTACGCGTGCCGGTCACACCTAGGCTTGAGACCACGTAGATAAAGCCGTGGGCGCTTTGCGCAATCTTGGCAATGCGTTCATGCGAGGTCGGAGCAATCATGCTAATCAAGGCTAGGCCCTGCTTATGAGCCGGTACTTCAAATTCCTCTTTTTCCTCAAAAGGAACATCCGGCAAAATCATCCCATCGATCCCCACCTGAGCACAGCGCGCCATAAAGCGCTCGGTGCCGTAGGAATAGACCACGTTGGCATAGGTCATAAAGACCAGCGGCACGGTAATGTGATCGTCTTGTCTTAGGGTTACGACTAAGTCAAAGATCTTATCGGTGGTGACTCCTCCAGCCAGCGCACGCTCACTGGCAGCCATAATCACCGGGCCTTCGGCGGTTGGGTCGGAAAAAGGAATACCCAACTCAATCATAGTAGCGCCATTTGCCACCATGACGTTAACCAAGTTGCGCGTGGTCGTAAGATCAGGATCGCCGCAGGTGATAAAAGGAATAAAGGCCTTGTGGCCCTGCTCTTGCGCCTGAGCAAAGCAGGCGGTGATGCGCTCTTGGCCCGTTAACTTACTCATGAATGTCTTCTCCACGATAGCGGGCGATGGCGGCACAATCCTTATCGCCACGGCCTGAGATATTGATTACGATGGACTGTTCTGGGTGCATACTTGGTGCGACCTTAAGGGCGTAAGCCACGGCATGCGCTGACTCAATTGCGGGAATAATGCCCTCGGTCTTAGCTAAGTACTCAAAAGCCTCAACTGCCTCATCGTCAGTGATGGCCACATATTGGGCGCGTCCCATATCGTGCAAGTAGGCGTGCTCAGGGCCAATACCTGGATAATCAAGACCGGCGCTAATCGAATAGACCGGAGCAATTTGCCCGTACTCGTCTTGGCAGAAGTAGCTCTTCATGCCATGGAAGATGCCCAGGCGCCCGGTGGCGATAGTAGCCGCCGTTTCCTTGGTATTGACGCCGCGTCCGGCGGCCTCACAGCCCACTAATTGCACTGCGAAGTCATCGATAAAGTGGTAGAAGGCACCAATGGCATTAGAGCCACCGCCCACGCAGGCGATCACCATATCAGGCAAGGCCTCAGGACCCTTGAGCTCCTTGAATTGTGCCTTGATTTCCTCGGAGATCACCGCTTGGAAGTCACGCACAATCATTGGGAACGGGTGTGGTCCCATCACCGAGCCTAAGCAGTAATGGGTATCAACAATACGGCGCGTCCACTCACGCATGGCCTCAGAAACCGCATCCTTTAAGGTGCCGGTACCAGTGGTCACCGGGCGTACTTCCGCGCCCAAGAGCTTCATGCGATAGACATTGAGGGCCTGACGCTCGGTATCCTCCTTGCCCATATAAACCACGCACTCCATGCCCATTAAGGCCGCAGCGGTGGCGGTAGCGACGCCATGTTGGCCCGCGCCGGTCTCGGCAATCAGGCGCGTCTTGCCCATCTTCTTGGCAAGCAACGCTTGGCCTAAGACATTGTTGATCTTATGGGCGCCAGTGTGATTTAAGTCCTCACGCTTGAGGTAAATCTGGGCGCCGCCCAAATCACGCGACATACGCTCAGCGTAATAAAGGCGCGACGGGCGACCAGCATAATCGTTTAAGAGCTTGCTTAGCTCTTGCTTAAATTCAGGATCATCCCGGTAGCGCTTATAAGCTTCTTCTAACTCCAAGACCGCATTCATCAAGGTCTCAGGCATGTATTGACCGCCATGAACGCCATAGCGGCCCTGTTCATTGGGCTCGTTATAGCCAGTTACAGCATCAGGCTGCAAGGTCTGCTCATCCATATCATTAATCCTTACAGAGAAAAATCGGTACTCACTCAGCGCCCCCCACTTTGTCAGCAGCACATATCGCTGTCAGCGGCATGAAACGCCGCACCGTCAGCAACGAGCGCCACACCGTCAGCAGTGAGCGCCACACCGTCAGAAGCGAGCGCCACACCGTCAGCGGCGAGCGCCACACCGTCAGCGGCGCGAACCGCCGCACAGAAGGCACGCATCAGGGCCAAGCTCTTATGCCCTGAGCCCTCGGGCTCTTCGATCCCCGAGCTCACATCCACGCCATACGGCGCCAAGTGTTGAATTGCTGTCGCGACATTATTGGGATTAAGGCCCCCGGCTAAGAGCCACGGACGCGCCTTAAGCTGAGCCCTCAGCTCTGGGGTCAATAAGCTCCAGTCAAAGCACTTACCACTACCGCCACTTCCGGCATCAAGTAAGAGACAGTCAGCACTGCTCTTGAGCGCCCGCTCCAAGTCCGCGCTACTTTTAATCGAAAAGGCCTGACTGATAGTCACCGGCTTGCTGCCTGGAGCCGCAAGTAATTGCCGCAGCTGTTCTAAATAGGCCTCGTCCTCTTGACCGTGGAGCTGGAGCTCATCTAAGAGCCCTTGGGCCACTAAAGCGGCAAGCTCCTGCGGCGCAGCATTGACCGCAACGCCGACGGCAGCGATGGCAGGATCAAGCTGAGCCTTGAGCGCAACTAGGCGCTCTTTGGGGCAGTAGCGCTTGCTCTTGTCATAGAGCATAAAGCCCACTTTATCCGGGCGTAATTCATTGACCAGCGCGATTTCTTCAGGCTCTCTGAGGCCACAGAGCTTAATTACGGTCATGATCTATCCCCTGCTGTGCGGCCTGACGCAAGGTACGCAGCAAGGCTGCTTTGTCCGGGGCACGCATCAAGTACTCACCGATCAGCAAGCCATTGCAACCTGCGGCAGCTAAGGTCGTCACTTGCTCCGGGCTGGCAATACCGCTTTCAGCAACAAACAAGACCTCTGGTGGCACTAAGCTCTTAAGGCGGGTGCTGTTGCCTGAGTCAACCGTGAAGTTATGCAGATTGCGATTATTCACGCCGATAATGCGGGCTCCCACCTTGAGGGCGCGGGCAATTTCAGCTTCATCATGGGCCTCAACTAAGGCATCAAGCCCCAGCTCCTGGGCCAAGTGCAGATACTCTTGCAGCTGACTGTCACTTAAGAGCGCAACAATCAGCAACACCGCCTTAGCCCCTAAAAGCTTGGCCTCGTAGATTTGATAGGCGTCGACCACAAAGTCCTTACGCAGACACGGACAGCTAACCTGAGCGGCAATGGTCTTAAGATAGGCGTCAGCGCCCAAGAACCACTTAGGCTCAGTTAAGACCGAAATAGCATCGGCGCCTGCGGCCTCATAAGTTTGCGCAATCTTAAGATAGTCAAAGTTAGGCTCAATTAAGCCCTTGGACGGCGAGGCCTTTTTGCACTCGCAAATAAAACCCACCTCACCTTGCGCCCGCTGCTGCACTAAGGCTGAAAACAAGCCCTTGGTTGCAGCACAGGCAATGACTTCATTTTTAAGGCGCTCTTTGAGCTCAGGTAAAGGCACCCGCTCCTGCGCGGCGGCCACACGCTCGCGCGCGTAAGCGGCAATCTCATCTAAAATCGTCATGACGCCTCCTAGAACTCACGGCCATTAGAGAGGGCAATGAGCTTATCTAAGGTGAGCTGAGCCGAGCCCGAGTCAATTAAGTTAGCCGCGAGCGCAATGCCATCCTGCCAGGAAGCGGCCTTACCGTAGAGGTAGAGCGCGGCACCAGCGTTCATCAAAACGACGTCGCGTTTAGGCCCCTGCTCCTTTCCCGCGAGAATAGCGCGCACGATCTCAGCATTTTCCTCCGGAGTGCCGCCGACTAAATCAGCTTTAGCGCAGCGCGTCAGGCCAAAGTCCTCAGGGGCCACGGTGTAAGACTTGTACCAGCCGTCCTTGAACTCGCACACTGCGGTCTCAGCACTCAAAGAAATCTCATCTAACTTATCTAAGCCATAGACCACCATGCCGCGCTTGACCCCTAAGGTCATGAGAACTTGCGCTAAGGGCTCGACCAAGTAGCGATCGTAGACGCCCAAGAGCTGATAGCTTGGGGTTGCCGGATTAGTCAGCGGGCCTAGGATGTTAAACACGGTGCGAAAGCCCAATTCCTTGCGGATCGCGCCGACATACTTCATCGCCTGGTGGTAGTACTGGGCAAAGAAGAAGCAAAAGCCTACTTCATCAAGCAGCTGTTGGCACAGCTCGGGTTTTTGCTCAATCTGAACCCCTAAGGCCTCAAGGCAATCGGCCGTGCCGCACTTGGACGAGGCCGCGCGATTACCGTGCTTGGCCACCTTCATGCCGCCGCTGGCGCACACTAAAGCTGTGGTGGTTGAGATATTAAAGCTGTGGGCGTTATCGCCGCCGGTACCAACAATCTCAAACACCTCATAAGGGGTCTTAACCTGCAGTGCGTGCTCGCGCATCGCGGCGGCCGAACCTGCGATCTCGTCGATGGTTTCGGCGCGGGCGCTCTTGGTGGACATCGCCGCCAAGAAGGCCGCGTTTTGCGTCGGCGTGGTTTGACCGGACATAATCTCATTCATGACGGTGTAAGCTTCGTCGTAGGTCAAATCATGCTTGGTAACGAGCTTAACAATGGCTTCCTTAATCATGGAGCTCTCCTAACTAACCAACTAAAAACAAATAGTGAACAGCTGTCAGTTAGGGACGCCAGCGCGCGGTGGCTGCGCCCATGCGGTCAAGCACAATGGTCATAGCGCCTCCGGCTGATGGCCGCCTAAGGCTTCAGGCTGATGGCCACCTAAGGCTGCAGGCTTGTGGCCGCCTAAGGCTTGCACTTCAGTGGCAATCTCAAGGAAATTGCGCAACATGACCAGTCCTTGCGGGGTCAGGATCGACTCAGGGTGAAATTGCACGCCATATAAAGGCAAGGTGCGATGCTCCAAGGCCATGATCACGCCATCGGTCGTCGTGGCAGTAACCTGCAAACAAGCCGGGACTGTACTTGGGTCGACCGCCAGCGAGTGATAGCGCGCCACCGCAATCGGCTCATTTAAGCCGGTAAATAAAGCGCTTGGCTCCTGCAAGGTGATGTTACTGGCCTTGCCATGCATCAGGTACGGCGCATAGATGACGGTAGCGCCACAGGCGGCAGCTAAGGCCTGATGGCCTAGGCACACGCCCAGTAAGGCTGGGCAAGTCGTGCGCTCAAGCAAAGTCTTAAGAAGCGGCAGGCAGATGCCTGCGTCCTCGGGGCGCCCAGGGCCTGGAGAGAGCACAATGGCGGTAGGCTTTAACGCTAAGAGCTCAGCTACGCTCAAAGCGTCGTTGCGCACCACCTTGAGATCAGGGCAGATACTGCCGATGAGCTGATAGAGATTGTAGGAAAAGGAATCGTAGTTATCGATTAAGACCAACATCGCAGCACCTCCCTAAGCCTGATTTTGCTTGAGCAGCGAGGTTTGGGGATCGAGGGCACAAGCCTGGGTTAACGCTGTGACCACGGCCTTAGCCTTATTGAGGCACTCTTGATATTCCTTATGCGGCACCGAATCGGCCACAATACCGGCGCCACTTTGGATAAAGACTTGGCCGTCTTGCTTGAAGCACAGGCGAATGGCAATGCCCATATCCATATTGCCCGCAAGATCGATATAGCCCACCGCGCCGCCGTAGAGGCCGCGCTTTTTCCCTTCGAGCTCTGTGATGATTTCGGCCGCCCGAATCTTCGGAGCGCCCGATAAGGTACCGGCCGGTAAAATAGCTTGTAGCGCCGCTAACGCATCGCAAGACGAGTCAAGCTGTGCCGTCACCGTACTGCCGATATGCATGACATGCGAGAAGCGCAAAACTTCGTGGTAGCGCTCGAGCTTAACTGTGCCTAGAGCCGCCACCTTGCCTAAATCATTGCGCCCTAAGTCCACCAGCATATTGTGCTCAGCTAGCTCCTTGTCATCGGCTAAAAGCTCTTGCTCTAAACGCCAATCCTCGTCCTTGGTGCGACCGCGCGGTCTGGTTCCCGCCAGCGGATAGGTGTGCAAGACGCCGTTTTTGAGGCTAACCAAGGTCTCAGGGGAAGCACCCGCCACCTCGATGTCGGTGCCGCCTAAGTAAAACATATATGGCGACGGATTTAAGGTGCGCAGTAAGCGGTAAGTATCAAGCAACGATCCGGCAAAAGGAGCACTCAAGCAATTGGAGAGCACCACCTGGAAGATATCGCCCTCATGGATATAGTGCTGGGCACGCTCCACCATCGCACAGTACTGCTCCGAACTAAAGCGTGGGGTGAGCTCCCCTAAGAGCTGACCTGGAGTTAGGACGCTACTTGACGGCGTATTGAGAATGGCACACAGCTGCGTTAGCTTACGCTCAGCGTCTTGGTAGCCCTGCTCCACAGCGGCGCTCTCGAGCGGGACATTGGCAATTAAGATGAGCTGCTGATGCAGATGGTCAAAGGCGATGACCTCGGTAAAGAGCATCAGGTCGAAATCTTTAAACTGGTGGGGATCAAAGTCAGCTACAGCAGCGGCAGCTTGACGCACCCGCTCCTCGCTATAGCCTAAGTAATCGTAGGCAAAGTAACCTACTAGGCCACCGGTGAACGGTGGTAATAACGGCAATACCGCATGCGTCAGCTCCCCTGCGTCTCTCAGCAACGACTCAAGCTCACTGCGGCTAGGACTATTAAATTGAGCTAAAACCTGACGCACTACGGCATTGGGATCGCGTGCCTTATCAGCTGCGACCTTAGCGGCCAGCTCACCCTCGCACGTCAACTGTCCCTCGCGGCAATGTAAATCTAAGCTCGGGTTAAAGCCCAAAAAGGAATAGCGCCCAAAATCCTCAGAAGTCACAACCGACTCAAATAAAAAGCAATGAGCACTGTGCTCCTTTAAGCGGCGCAGGGCTTCAATCGGGGTGCAGATATCAGATAAGAGCGGCACCATGACCGGCATCACGGCATAGCGCCCTTGGGCCTTATGGGCGGCGGCTTTAACTTCAGCCAAAGAGGGAAAGATGTGCATAGCTCTACCTTCTATGCTCTGATCTCTCCTCATTCATGCGTTTGCTCTTTTCTCTCAGTCCTAACAGCCCATAAATACGGGATTCAGCCACACTGATCCCCATAAATACGAACCAGCACGGGCATCCCAAAATCAGGGCTTAGCACCACGCTGTAGCCGCAACCGCAATGCGCTCAAACCCACCTAAAAACCTAGTAAAGCCTCGGGTCAGCGCTACGCATAAATCAAGGAGAGAAAAGAGAAAAATCACAAACAGTGGCGCTATCCTAACAAAGACCAAACAAGCGCCAAGTCTCTGCTCCCAAAGTAAGCACCAGCCCTCGCACAAGCGCCCGCCTTGTGCACCTCATTTTCTGCGATAAATATAGGCTTGATGACGCTAAAGGCCCTATCCCGTGTCCCCAATACTGCTCTAAACAGTGCAAAAGCTTGCCCAATCATGGGCCCATCATGCTGACAACGCGGGCAGGCCATACGCGCTCACGCAGATCACGCCATCTACGTGTGCGCAGCGCAGGCAGATCTCTACGGGCGGCTAACGCAAAAAGGCCAAGCCCGCGCGTATGCCCACACACGCTCAGACTCAGCCTTAGCCTTATAAGGAGCTGGCTTGGGTTCTAAGCCCTCAGCCTGCTAGGAGTTGATGCAAGATTATTTAAGGTTAATTGAATAGAAGGAGTTCTTGCCGCCGTAGTTAGTGGTCTCGCCTAACTCTTCCTCGATACGCAGGAGCTGGTTGTACTTAGCTAAGCGATCAGAGCGCGACATCGAACCGGTCTTGATTTGACCTGCGTTGGTACCGACCGCGATATCAGCAATAGTAGCATCCTCAGTCTCGCCCGAGCGGTGCGAAACGATAGCGGTGTAACCAGCACGCTTAGCCATCTCGATCGCCTCAAAGGTCTCGGTTAAGGTACCGATTTGGTTGACCTTAATTAAGATTGCGTTGGCAACGCCCTTCTCAATACCTTCCTTGAGGATAGCTGGGTTGGTAACGAAGAGGTCATCACCGACTAATTGGCACTTCTTGCCCAAGCGCTCGGTTAACTTCTTCCAGCCGTCCCAATCGCCCTCAGCAGCACCGTCCTCAATCGAGATTAATGGGTACTTGTCGACCCAGCTCTCTAAGATATCAATCCATTGATCGATGTTGTAGGTCTTGCCCTGCTTGGTTAAGGCATAGACGTTCTTATCGGCGTCGTAGAACTCAGAGGAAGCGCAGTCAAGGCCAATGCAGATATCCTTGCCTGGCTCGTAGTTGGCAGCCTTAATCGCTTCCATAATGAGCTCGATTGCCTCTTCGTGGCTGTCGATCGATGGGGCAAAGCCACCCTCGTCGCCCACTGCGGTGGTCATACCCTTAGCGTTGATGATCTTACGCAGAGCATGGAAGGTCTGGGAGCCCATACGAATGGCCTCAGCGATGCTGGTAGCACCTACTGGGATAATCATGAACTCTTGCAGATCTAGGTTATTGTTAGCGTGGGCACCGCCGTTGATGATATTCATCATCGGTACTGGCATATCCATCTTGCCCGAGCCGCCTAAGTAGCGATAGAGCGGCAGACCAGCGTCTTCAGCAGCGGCCTTGGCTACGGCCATCGAAACTGCGAGGATAGCGTTTGCACCTAAACGAGCCTTAGTCTCAGTGCCGTCGAGCTTGATCATAGTGCGGTCGATTAAGACCTGATCGTTGGCGTCTAAGCCCAATAAGGCTTCCTTAATCTCGGTGTTGACGTTGGCCACGGCCTTTAATACGCCCTTGCCATCAAAGCGGGTCTTATCACCATCACGCAGCTCGATGGCCTCACGCACACCGGTGGAGGCACCGGAAGGCACGCTGGCACGACCAAAAGCGCCCGTCTCCAAGTAGACGTCACACTCAACGGTTGGGTTGCCACGGCTGTCGATGATTTCGCGGGCCTTAATGTCAACAATTGCGCTCATACATTTCCTCACTAAGAGACAGGACGAAAATGAAAACTAGGATCAGACCGATGGTTTTGCGGATGGATGGATGGAACAAAACCTCAAGTCAGCTCCGTTAGGATAGTCACTCAAAAAGTTAACTAAAGCTAACTTCAGTTACCCTTTGCTTATTGAACATTATACCCTACCCGATCTCCGATGCAAGCCCCAACGAGCGCAAGTTATCATTTGCTAAAAATTGGCAACAAAGGACTGCGCCCAACCGCGCGTAAAGTAGTGCACAAAGTAACGTGCAAAGTAGCACGCTAAGTAGCACGCTAAGTAGTGCACAAAGTAGCGAGCAAAGTAGCGCACAAAATAGCGCGCCCGCCCGTCGCTGCTAGATGCGACGCGGAAAATTGCCCTCAAGTCTGTGCCCCAGCTGCCGTTAGAGAGAGCAACAACACATGCTTATTGCATGGGACTGATAAGACCAATGAGCCTCGTGCTGTGCTGGTCCTAATTTTCATAACAGCCCCCAAGACGTAAGGCCATAAGCAGACGCGCTGCAAACAGACGCTCCAAACTCAGGAGTTCTGCCGCGACGCGCTGCTCGCGACCAAGATTGCGCCTCTAGGCTAGGGGAGCTCAGAAGAGAAGCAAGAAGGTCTAATCTATGGCAGTGTACGTCAACACTAACGTCAGCTCGCTCAACGGACAACGCTACCTCAACAACGTCCAATCGAGCCTCAACACCACCTACCAGCGTCTGTCTTCAGGATACCGGATCAACTCGGCTAAAGATGACGCCGCCGGTCTGCAAATTGCCGATCGTCTCACCTCGCAGATCAATGGCTTAAACCAAGGTAACCGCAACGCCAATGACGGCATTGCCTTAGCTCAGACCATTGAAGGGGGCTTAGATGAGATCATAAGTTTGCTCCAGCGCGGACGTACCTTAGCCGTCCAGTCGGCTAACGGCACCTTGGGCAGCGAAGATCGCAAAGCGATCAGCGACGAAATTTACTCGATTCAAGAGGAAATTCAGCGCATTGGCGAGCAAACCACCTTCGGCGGCAAGCATATCTTGGTGGGCTTCAATACAGGCGATTCAATCTACAGCGGCCAGTCCGAGCACTTGACGGATGCTGCCGGAAATCAAGTCACCGATGGTGGCAAGCTCATTTTCCATGTCGGCGCCAACACCGATGATCGTATTGAGACGGAAGTGCCTGCCTTTACCTGGAGCGCGATCGTCAACCAGGCCTTAGATACCACTCCAGGCAATAGCGTCTTATACCAACAACCTGGTACCTTTGTAGAGATCTTGACCCAGGATGATGCCAATCAAGCGATCAACGAGTTTGATACCTTGATTGCCTATGTCGATCACCACCGCGCCAACTTAGGTGCGATTCAAAACCGGCTCGAGTCGACGATCCGCAATCAAGCCAATGTCTCGGCCAACAGTGCTGACGCCCGCTCACGCATTCAAGACGCTGATTTTGCCGAAGAGTCGGCCAATCTGTCGCAGCAGAGCATTATCCAGCAGGCTGCCACCTCGATGCTGATGCAAGCCAACACCCGCCCACAGCTGGCGCTGTCGATGTTAGGCTAGGCACCAACAAAAAGGGCGTGCTCAGGCGCGCCCAGTTAACCTCAATGCAAGGCGTGCCTCTCAAGGCTTAATGCCTGCACCAGCAAGGCTTAACGCCTCGCAATCCCAAGGCCTGCATGCCACGCATGCGGGCCTTGCGCTTACGATGCTGCCTACTCCTTATGCTTCATTGCGGCGTTGAGGCTGGCAGCCGAGCCTGCTTGACCGACTAAGAGCTCATGGGCTCTGCGATCAAGACTGCGCCGCAGGGTTGGGTCGATGCCCAGGCATGCGGCCAGGGCCTCAAGATAGTTGCGCTCTAACATGCAGTTACCAGCCAGCAACACCGCTGAGAGCAGATACATATCAATGCTCTCCTCTGGGAACTGAACGCGCTGTGCTAAGAGCTCCGGATCTAAATCGATCGTGAGCATACGATCGAGCTCACCTCTGATTTCATGGAGCTTATCGTTAAAAATGGCAGCGCAGAACTCAAGCAAGGAGTCATGCTCATCTTGCTCAATACGCCCATCAACGCGCATAGCAAAGATCATGGTCTCAATTAAGAGCAGCGCCGTGTAGTAGAAAAGACTCTCTTGGCTCTGAGCAATCATACCGTGCAGCTCATGCTGAGCGGCACGACGGCGTTGCAGCCATTGTCTGAAGATACCATAGCCCAAAATCGCCGCCATTTGGTGCTGGCGATCGGCATGCTTAAAGCTCTCGGCGAAGTGCTCAGTGTGCAAGAAATAAGAGTTAAGACGCTGGGTTAAACAATCTTGGGGCACAGTACCCCAAGGCTCTAAACTCTTAGAGTTGAGCTCATTTTTCCAGCGTACCGCCTGCAACACCGGAGTTGAGTTGACACTACTGCAACCGGTCTCGCTTAAAGGTGCCGCATCCAAGGCGGTAAAAGGTACGCCCTGTTGTTTAATCCATTGATCGTAAGTTAGGTCGTCGTCCATAGGCGTAGGTTCTACATCATAAGTAGTAAGGACACTAGTGGTAGCGCTAGAGGCAGGCTCGGCTGACTCTTGCTCAGAAAGTGGAACTAACTGCTCCATACTCATCATGCCACTTAAGGCCGAGGAAGCATCTGCAAGAGCTTTGCTGGAAAAGGCTGCTTTTACCGTATGGCGCACTAAACCCTGTAGCAGACCTGCGCGCTTGGTGCGTGCTTCCGTGACCTCAGCATCTACAATAGCATGACTGCCTTGGCCCAAACCTAGGGCTTTAGCCTTTACCTGCTGTTCTAAGAGCGCAGGCTCCACCGTAACGGTCTCGCTGGTGACCTTAGTCCCAACTGAGGCGACTTTGGTTCCAACCTTGGCAACTTTGGTCGCGACCTTGGTCCCAACTTGAGCCCCAACGCTCGCTCCTACAATAGTCGCTGCGCCATGAGCCAAGGTGGCAGCGTCCTGCACCATCGTTGCCGCCTTGCTGACCTTATCTTTGAGTACGGTCAGGGGCGTTTGCAGCAATGCGCTTAAGGCATCGTCCATGGAGCCAGTACGGCTTACCGCCACCGCTTGCACTGGGGCAGCCCAAGGATCATCCTCAGACGGCACCACGATAGGACGCAGACCTGGTTGACGCTGATTTAAGCGATAAAGTCCCTGATTAAAGTCCGGTTGTTCTGGGCTCAAGTCAGACTGAGCCTCACTCAAACCAGACTGAGCCTCACTCAAATCACACGGGGCCTTACTCATGCCCAGCAGTCCTTGGCTAAAGCGCACCTGATAAGGATTGCTTAAGGTTTCAGTCACAACTTGGGTGCGCTCCAGCTCAGATAATGGCGCCCGCTCCACATTGCTCGGAGCTAAAGCGGTAGCTAAATCATCGACAATGGCCGGAGCTAAGCTTGACTCTTGTGGGACGCCCATGCCCAGAGCACGCAGCGGCTTATTAGACGCGAGCGGCTCGTTGTTTGGTTGGGGCACATTGAGTTGCTGCGACTTGGTGACAGGCAACGGCTCTGTGACCGTGCCTTGCGCATAGCGCTGAGCCGGGGCAATCGAACCGAGCCAAGCAGGCTTAGTGCACTCTCCGCTTGAGTCAGCAGGCGTAAGTGGGCGCTGTAGCGCATCCACCGGCACGCAAATCTCGGCGCGCTTGCGTCCCGCAGGGTCGGGTTCGTCCGCGCGATTAAGTTGAAGGATCATCAGTCGGCATCCCAAACAGTTGATTCCGACAAAGCTCAAGCAAGCTCAAGTTTTGCCAAAAATAAATTCACAGCCTTAAGCTGCTTGAGTTTTATAGGCTTAAGCCTAGGTTCCAAGACCAATTTACTCCACCCTTCTTGGAACATGCTTTATTACTTTCGACCTCCTACAGGAAAGGAGGTTCCATCAGTTAGCACTTGTTGGCATTTATTATCAGCAAACGGGCCGCGCCGGGCACATTTGCACCCGTAAGCTTCAGTTCTAATTAACGCCTGCACCACAAGCGCCCATAAAGATACGCCAAAGTGATGGTTTTGTAGCTATGCATTTTTAATATTTGTGTCCCAGATCACGCTCTTTACCCAAAATATTTTGGGCCTTCATTTTCACACTCACACAGTGCTGACGCCACTCGTGCTTTTTGCGTGCATTATAACGCAAAAGCACAGCATGCGATCTGATGGTATAAACGCCATCACTAGAGGCAGTTCACACTCAGGGCACACCAGTCCACGCCTCAATATGCGAAAAAAGCACGCCGTAAATGACCTTGTCACCTGCGGCGCGCTAATTTAAGCCAAATTGGGACGAACTTACGTCACTGACTAAAAAAGCAGCAACTAGGCTAATACGAAGAGGCGGGACATGAAGTTCTGCGACAGTGAGACATTGAGGACCGTACCGTCAGCGCTCAGGCTATAAGACTCAGTAGCATGGTGCGGGTAGAGCACTTGCGCATTTTCAACCGAACGCGGCAGCGGCAAAGAGACTACATCTGAGGCTGCCTCACCTCTAAAGACTGCAAGATAGAGCTTCTGATCGGTCTTAAGACCAAAGCTCAGATACGGCTCCCCAATGGTGGCAAAGCCCAGCGGCCAAAACGGTAGCGCGTCCTTAATATCAGGGCGAATGACCTTATAGCAGGAAAGTGCCTCCGTCACTAAGGCTAAACGCGCCGCATCGAGCTCTTCGATCGCACCGCTTTGGTGAACGCGCAATAACAGCGCATTGATCATATTGGTGACCACCTCCTCTGGGCTCGCGCTCTTGAGTGGATAGGCCCAAATCGCTGCCTGCTCTGGGGTGACCAGAGACGCAGCATTGCACGCAATGGCGCTCATAATGCGAAAATCGGTTTGATCGGTGACCGATTGGATACTGTGACGCTGCAACATGGCGTAGTCCATGCGCATTCCGCCGCTCCCGCAGTTCTCAATCACCAAGTCCGGATAACGGGCAAAAATGGAATCAAGCCACTCAAGATAGGCGCGCTGGTGCTGCAACAGACCAGCACCAAAGGACGAAGCATCCACCTCGGTGCCCACGCCCGAGTCGATATTGTGATCCATCTTGATATAGCCCACGCCATAGTCTTCGACTAAGCGGCGCACCACTGCGTCAGCGTGAGCACGCACCAGCTCATGCCTAAAGTCGAGGTGATAGCGTTGCTCGCTGACCACGCGCTTGCCATGACGTAGCAAGAAGCACGAGTCCGGCCACTTTTGGGCCAGCTGGCACTTGACGCCCATCGACTCAATCTCCAGCCACAAGCCCTGAATCATGCCTTGGGCGCGGATGTAGTCTAAGGTCTTGGTGATGCCACTAGGGAAGCGCTGCGTCGAGGGCTGCCACTCTCCGACGCTATCCCACCAAAAGCCATCGGCGTACCAGCCGCAGTCAATGCAAAAATATTCTGCTCCAATCGCGCGCGCCCGCTCAATCAGCGCGACCAAGATCTCCTCATTAGGATCGCCCATCAAGCAGTTCATGTAATCATTGAAAATGATCGGCAGCTTAGTACTATCAGCGCACGGGCGCATGATACTGCGCCGATAGGCGGTCAAATGATTCATCGCCGCATAGCGATCACCTGAGCACAGACCAAAGGCAACCGGCACCGTGATAAAGGATTCCTGTGGGGCCAAGTCTTGGTACCATTGGCTCTCAAGACCAGTTGGCCCTGAGACGAGGAGATTAAGATGGCCCTTGAAATCGTTGATCTCATACTGCCAAGCGCCATTGTGGTTAATTTGGAAAAAGAGGCAAAGTTGATTGAGCGTATCTTCAATCAGGGCCAGCGGCGCATAGTGCTCCGAGGACATACCGCTCGAGCTGGCGATACTGGCTCGGCCGCTGGTAAATAAATTGAGATTTTGGCGGCGAAACTTAGGATCGGTGAGCGCCGCCGAGTACTTCAAGGGCTGTTCATAGGCACGGTGCAAGCCCAATTGAGGCAAGGAATAACGCTGCCATTGGGCTTCGGCGCACCAGGAATTAACCGGCACATTGACCCAAAGATAGCGATCCCAAGGCGCATAATCACAGGCGTCGATATGTGGTAAAGCCAGGCTTGAGACGTACTCTAAGGTCTGCACCGAAGATGAAATATTGGTGACCTCAGCCCAGCTTTCAATCATATCCCCGCCTGCGAGCTTGAAGTGCTGCTTGACCGCCAGGCGCGCACTGCGCAGCGCTAAGATTAAGTGGCCGCCCTCAAGCTCATGGCTCACGTAGCGCAGCTCACGCCCGGCTTGGGTCGCGCCGTGGCAGGTGTAATGGCGCATGGTGTCATCGCCTGCCAGCTGTACCTCCACCACTGGTGCCGCGTACTCTGGGTAAGGGCGGCATAAGGTGCCAACGCCAGCAGCTCCTACTATCTCAAGCCCAGCAAAGCCCACCCGGCCCTCATCATCGACACTCAAGCTCAGCTTGACCTTATCCCCAGCTAACTCAATCTCCGTCATCACAACCTCCGCCTCAAGGACAATTTACGCCTAAAAGAATGCAATAACGTCCATCTTAATCGTTTAAGAAAACGCAGAACAAGCACTTTCAGGCAAAAATCCGCGCCGAGCGCACAAAAACAAACCAGCCCTGCTCACGACCGTTACTTCAGAGCCAGGGCTGGTCTAGGCACACGCCAGCAACGCAAGGCAGCACCTATAAGTTAATCATCGTCATCGCGGTCGCGCCGTCCACGGCGGTCACGGTCATCGTCATCACGGTCGCGACGATCGCGATCGAAACGATCATCGCGATCTCGGTGGTCGCGGTCGAAGCGATCGTCGCGATCCCTGCGGTCACGGTCAAAACGATCATCGCGATCGCGGCGGTCGCGGTCGAAGCGATCATCGCGATCGCGGCGGTCGCGGTCAAAGCGATCGTCGTCATCATCGTCATCGCGGTCGTAGCGATTATCGCGATCGCGGCGGTCACGATCGTAACGATCATCGCGGTCGCGACGATCCCGGTCATAGCGGTCGTCTCTACGATCACCACGCAGATTGTCCAATTGCTGGTCGATATGATCTCCAACGCGCTGCTCAATAGCTTGTCTGAGACCATCTAAGTTCGGACCATCATTATCTGCCGCTTGGGCTGGAGCCATACCCCAGGCACTTAACACCAGCACGGCACTAAAGCCCAGTACCGCAACTTTGCTCCGTTTGTTCGTGTGTTGATCCATAAGACTTTCCTCATTCTTTCGTGCTTCTTCGCAGGAGAGTGAGCCAAAATCTTGGCTAGATATACCCAATATCAGGCAATAACTGGGCTGCGCCTTGCGCTGAGTTCAAATTAGCGGGGACGCGGTGCGGGCGCAGGCGGTTCGCCATAGCCAGGCCCGATAATAATGCTGTGATAGCGCTCATAGCGATGTGGACTGCGCGGTGGGGCCTTATGCGACGGTCTAGGCGCTGGAGCCTGATGCGCTGGGCCCCGTGGTGGCGCCTTCTGGGCCGCTGGAGGTGGCGGATAGCGATGCCCCCTATCATTATCGTAGTGATTGACGGAGCAGGCCGTAGTTAAGGCTAAGGCCAGAGCCGCTACGGTGCTGACCACGGCAGCGGTCAAGCCCTGGCGTGTAAGCGAGGAGAGTTTGATCATGGTGCTACCTCCCAAAAGATTTTATGTCTTGGTTTCATTATGGGAAGGCAAACCTTGGCCAAACTTAGCCGGGCCATTTTTCGCTGAAATTAGCCGCAAATCAGCCGCCTCCGCCTGACAGCTGAGCCCACATTGTCGGTAAGCCTGCACAGATCGCAGCTTATTGTCAGCATGCCTAGGTACAGGCACTTGCAGACTTCCACTAAAACGGGCACCCAGCGTCGCCCCATTTGTGCGTTTCCTCACAAATTTTGCAGTTCATGTTTTTTCTTTTTGCTAGGACATTGCACCGCTTAAATTAGCCTTTTCTTGCGTTTTTGCTAGTTACATTCGTGACCACAATCACAATACTTCACCAACAACAGTCCTGAATTTGGGCCAGCTCGCACCAAGCGCTCTGCCTGATGTAATCAGGCTTTACGGTGCTGGCACTAAGCCCTAGAGCATCCGGGGGCTGTTACAAATTAATTAATGCCTCTTAATGGTGCAGACTTGGTGACCCCAGAAAGTCCCCTCATCTACGCTA
>CALXXU010000030.1 GCA_944392765.1 uncultured Anaerobiospirillum sp. | reverse complement strand
TAAACTCAGGCCAAAACGCCCAGCACTGCCCCGAGTTGCTGGTCGTTTTTCATTAAAAAAAAAAAAAGAAAAAAGCGATAGCCCCTTGATCATATGGCTAACTTGAGTTAGCATAGGCTAACCAAGACAATCCTAGTCTGGCGGAGTTCCAATTTCCAGTGTATCCCTGAAAGTGCGGCGGTGTAGAGCCGCATTTTTTTTTTGGGGGAAAAGGGACAGCAAGGCTTATGGTGTGTAGAAGCCTCCCATGCCATCAGACCTGATATGCCCATCAGGCGTGTATAAGCCGCCCATACCGTCGGATCTGATATGCCCGTCAGGCGTGTAGTAACCGCCCATGCCATCGGATCGGATATGCCCGTCAGGCGTGTATAAGCCCCCCATACCGTCGGATCTGATGTGCCCGTCAGGCGTGTAGTAACCACCCATGCCATCAGATCTGATATGCCCATCAGGGGTGTAGTAACCACCCATGCCATCAGATCTGATATGCCCATCAGGGGTGTAGTAACCACCCATGCCGTCAGACCTGATGTGATCGGCGTGGGCGCATAAGCTCAAAGCACCTGCAAGCAGCAGGGTAAAGGTGAGGCGAGATAAGGGATGCACGGGCAACCTCCCGTTAGAAGGTAAAACGATTGTGGGTGCGGTCGGTGGCCACAAAGTTCGAAGGAAGCTTGGAGCCGCCTAGGGCGTGCGGGTTTACCTGAGTTTCCGGTGTAAAGTAGCTTCCCAAATGCTCTGACCATAGGCCGTCATTCTTAGCCCAGCGCTCTGCGGCAATGGTGCCTGCGGTGGCGCTGCTGATGCTACCAAATGCTAGCACAGCTACGATGGTAAAAATGCGTAAGTAAGTGCTTTTGTGCATAGAAGCCTCCGCACTAAGAGTATAGGGTTAGGTGTGCGTCCTAATATTGGATGTAGCCGCCATCGCCGTCAGACCAAAACATGGCACCATCTGGACCGTATAGGGTCTCGCCGTCATCATCGGACCAGTAATAGGTGCCGTCTGGCCCAATGTAGTCATTGTCGCCGTTGGAAAAGTAGTAATTGCCTTGGCTCTCATATAGATCGCCGCTGCCATCAGGCCACAGATATTCCGAGGCCACAGCAACGTTGCTTAAGAGAGATGCACCCAGCAGGGCACTTATTGCGCTAATTATGGTGATTTTGAGCATCTATTGAGACTCCACTTGTAGCCAAATCTGACACGAACTCGGGCATTCCGGGTAGTCTGGTTGGCACCATGCAATAAATATGGCACAAATGCCATCACCTGAAAGTGAGCTTAGGGCACAGATTTGGCTTTTGTGTCCTTTTTTAGTGCAAATTGAGCTAGGTCATTTGCTAAACTAGGTTATCCGCACAGGGCAGCTTGCGCTGCTATATCTAGTTTTGAGCAAAGCTTGGTGGAGGCGCCGGTGGACAATACAGATTTATCCTCTGCTAATTTAAGCGAAATCCTGTTTAAGCCTAAGTATGACTATCTCGAGACTTCGGTGATCTCCAACTCAGGCTGTGCGTTGCCTGATTTGGGGGATGGTTTTCACCTGATGGGCTCGCACTTTCGTGCCTTGTGGTATCGCCCATTAAATCGCTTTTCTTGGGCCTACTTAGGGGCCAACAGCCTCGATATTGACGAGGCGTTGTCGCATATCGTGATGAGCGATAACGAGCGTTCGCGCGACCAATGCTACGATACGGTCAAGCAGTACGGTCCGGGCAATTGGATTTATGAGTTCTGTACCATCGGCCAAAGGCGTTTAAATCAAGCTCGTAAGTGTGAGGAGCAGGGCGATTTGGTGCACGCCAGCCACCACTATCGCATGGCCTCGCGTTACTTTGCTATTGCCGCCTACCCGAACTTAAAGGGCGATGATTTGGCCGCGCAAGCTTCGCTTTATGGACGCCGCGCTTATCGCAAGATTTTCAATGATCCGGTTCGCTACGGCCATTATGCCGAGCAGGTCTTTAACGTCGGCGGAGAAAAGGTCACAGGTTACCTGCACAGTGTCAGCAATAAGGAAGTTCAGCCCTGCGTCGTTGTGGTGACCTCCTACGGTTCTACCGCTACTGATTACTATCGTTTATTTAGCGACTATCTGCGTAAGGAAGGTATCGCTATCTTTGCGGTGGATATGCCAGGTCTAGGCTCTGCCAGCAAAATCTTGCTGGGGGCTGAGACTTCAGTGGTGCTCGAGGCAGCCGTCGAGCACTTAAAGAAGGTGCCGTATATCGATAGCTCAGCTATCGGCGCGCTGGGCTTTCATGTCAGTGCCAATGCGGTAGCGCGCCTTGCGATCACTCGGCATGACCTCTTCAAAGCCCTAGTGCTGGTAAGTCCAGCCTTGCACAATGCCTTTGTGAACCAAGATTTGCTCAACAGTATGTCCTTGGCCGCGCGCTCGTCGCTCGCCAACCGCTTAAATCTTGATGCCAGCACCTGGAACACCATCATTCCGCAGCTGCAAATTCTTTCCTTGCGCAAGCAGGGCTTAGTCGGCCGCAATAATCGGGTTGACACCAAGACCTTAACCTTGATGATGCCAGTCGATCTCAAGTACAACAACGACCAAGACTTGATTGACCAAGTCTTTGCCCACAATAAGACCTTGGCCTTCACCAAGATGCGCGTCAGCGAGTTTGCCCCACGTATTTTCACCAGTGCCTCTAAGTTCTTTACCGAGACGCTCAAGGGCTAAGAAGCGCTGCTCAAAAGCTCAGCCCTGATTGGCTGCCGTCTTATAGCGCGTCCTGCCGTCCTAACTGGTAGGGCGTTTTGCTTTGCGCCCTGCCTCTCTTATAGGCGGGGCGTTTTACTTTGTGCCCTGCCTCGCTATCAGGCGGGGCGTTTTACTTTGTGCCTTGGCGGTTATAATCAGACATCTTTCATTTCTGAGGAGTCTGAGAATTGGCTACGACCAAGTACAGCAAGCGCACTAACTTACAGCAAGCAGCCCAAGCCCCTGAGGCCCAAGCGGTTCCCGCTGTGGGCGCTGCTAACCCCAGCCCTCAGAGCATTGTGATCAAGATTGGCAGCACGACTTTAACTGCTTCGGGCACCGCCTTAAATCGGGTGGCGATGCTGGAGATCGTGCGCGTTATCGCCCAGCTCAAGGCGCAAGGCCACAAGGTCACCTTGGTCAGCTCGGGCGCTGTGGCCGCTGGCCGTGAGGTGGTCAAGGATCACCACTTGCTGCCGAAGCAATTGAGCTCCAAGCAATTGCTCGCCTCGGTCGGTCAAGGTCGCTTGATTGAGGTCTGGGAATCGCTTTTTGCTATCTACAATATCCAGATTGGCCAGATTCTGCTCACGCGCGCCGACCTTGAGAACCGTGAGCGCTTTGTTAACGCCCGCGATACGCTCTTTGCCTTGCTCGAGCACGATATCGTACCGGTCATCAATGAAAACGATGCGGTCTCCACCGCTGAGATCAAGGTGGGTGACAACGATACTTTGAGCGCGATTACCGCGTGCGCGATTGAGGCCGATAAGCTCATCCTGCTCACCGATCAAAAGGGACTCTACGAAGCCAATCCGGACAAAGATCCTAATGCTCAGCTCATCCATGAAGTCACCGCGATTGATGAGCGTATCATTGCTTTAGCCGGTGGCTCGGGGACCGATTTAGGTACCGGTGGTATGGCTACCAAGGTCAAAGCCGCTAAGATCGCCACTGAAGGCGGAGTCGAGCTCATTATTGCAGCAGGCTCGAACCCAGGCCAAATCCCTGACTTAATTGAAGGACGCGGTGAGGGTACCTTCTTTAGAACCCAGCATTCCTCTTTAGAGCTGCGTAAGGTCTGGCTCTCGGCTACTACTGTGCCTCAAGGTAAGATTTACCTGGATGCGGGCGCCGTGCAAGCGGTCAAAGAGCGTGGTTCGTCCTTGCTGCCAAGCGGTATCACCACGGTTATCGGTGAGTTTCCACGTGGTGCCGTGGTCGGCCTCTACGGCCCTGATGACAAGCGCATCGGCAAGGGCATTGTGCGCTACAACAACACCGAGTGTGGCCTGATTATGGGCAAGCGCTCGGGCGACATCGAAGCCATCTTAGGCTTCTCGCATGGCGTCGTCGTGCACCGCAACGATATGGTGCTGTTCTAAGCACGAGAAATAGCCTGAGAGAAGTAGCAACCACCTGAAAGTAGGGCGCGGGCCCTGGCATCTTGGGCCCAACATGGGGCACAAACCCTAACTATGACCAAGAAGCGGGCAAGAAATGGTCAAGAAAGGGCCAAGAAATGGCTTAGTTACGCGCTTTTGGTTATAGTGAAAACCCAATGCGCGGCATATTTTTCGCTTGCCTTGCACCTTACGCTAGAGCAGCCCACACGCTGCTAAATCTTGAGATTTTTGGGAGCCGTAAATGGAATTTAGCGTTGATGTCAGCAAAATGGGCCATGATGCCGCTGTTGCCAGCCGTACTATGGCGGTAACCTCCACCAAGGCCAAGAATGAAGCTTTAGCTCAGATTGCTAACATGCTCAAGAAGATGAAGAGCTTCATTATGGAGGTCAACGCCAAAGAGGTGACTGAGGCGCAAAATCGTGCCTTGCCCGCTCCTATGCTCGATCGCATGACTTTAACTGAGTCGCGTTACAACGAGATGGTAGAAGGCGTTGAGCGGGTTATCGCCTTAGATGACCCGATCGGTGAAGTCATTGACGGCTACACCGTGCCTTCAGGGCTCAAGGTCTGCCGCCGTCGCGTACCTTTAGGCGTTATCGGCGTCATTTACGAGTCTCGTCCTAATGTCACGATCGACATTGCAGCCCTGTGCATCAAGTCAGGCAATGCTTGCATCTTGCGTGGTGGTTCCGAGTGCTTCCAGACCAATCTGACCCTCTACGAGTTAATGCAAGAGGTCATTGGCAATAGTGCGCTGCCTAACCACTGCGTTAATTTTATTTCGGCGACCGACCGCGAGCTGGTCAACAAGCTCTTAACCTTGGATGAGTATGTTGACGTGATCATCCCACGTGGCGGTGAGGCGCTGCATCGTATGTGCGTCAAGCACGCGACCGTGCCGGTTATTGTGGGCGGCTTTGGTGTCACCCATATCTACGTTGATGACACCGCCGACATTGAGAAGTCGGTAGAGATCATCATCAATGACAAGGTACAAAAGCCTTCGGCCTGCAATGCCTTAGACACGATCTTAGTGCACCGCGAGCGCGCAATGGCTCTGCTTCACAACTTAGCGCCCGAGCTGGCCGCCAACAAGATTATCGTTCACGCTCATGGCGAGGTTGCTGAGCTGATGCAGGACTATCCATACCTTGCAACTTGCTCTGCCGCAGACCTCGACACCGAGTTCTTAGGCCTGCATGTAAACATCGTGATGGTCGATGGCGTCAACGATGCGCTGCAGCATCTGCGCAAGCACAAGGCCATTCACTCCGATGCCATCTTGACCAACACTTGGGCCAACGCCGAGCTCTTTACCAAGAGCGCACCATCAGCCTGCGTTTACGTTAATGCCTCGCCACGCTTCTCCGACGGCGGCCAATTCGGCTTAGGAGCCGAAGTCGCCATCTCGACCCAGAAGCTGCACGCCCGTGGCCCAATGGGCCTTGAGGCGCTCACCACCTACCAGTACGTCTGCTCCGGCGACTACCTCTGCCGCGAGTAGCAGGCTAAAGCTTTAGCCTCCAAGGCCAAGCGCAAGGTGCTTGATGCCTTAGAGCACGACTTAGAACAGGGGCACTCCATTAATCGGGGCGCCCTTTTGTTTGGCCATAAGCAAAAATTGGGAATATTTGTTGATCATTTGCTAAGGCTGATTTTGCCAACACTTTCTAAAAATTGTTGCGACTTGGTTGGCATATGCTCAATAATTTTAACTAGTAGTAATCTGGCCTATTTGTAAGTACTCGCGCCTAAAGTGTGGCTTGTTTCAGCCCTTAGCGACTATGCAATCAGGCAATCCGAGATTGAAGGAAGCATTACGATGGATAGCGCAACAATTTCCACCAATGAGGTCAGCCCTGATGTGGCAGTGGTAAACACCACGATAGGGGCTGAGATCGACGTAGAAGCAGCAGTAGGTGCTGACACTGCTGAGCAAATCAGCGCGTTTGAGCGCATCTTACAGCGCTTCGAGGAGAATACCTTAACCGAGCGCGATAAGGGCACGGCCTTTGAGCTCTTAGTGCGTGACGTGTTCAGCTCGGCTCAGCCTTGGTGTGAGCAGTTTGAGAAGGTCCAAACCTACGCCGACTGGGCCAAGGAGCACCCTGAGTTAACTGGTGGTGATGCGCGCGACACGGGCATTGATCTTGTGGCCACCAACCGCGTCAATTTTGGCAATGATGCCAGCATAGAAAATGTAGTGGGGAGGCAACTAGCAAATAAAGGCGACGCATCTTACACCGCTATCCAATGCAAGTTCTTTGGGCGTGAGCAATTCATTCCCAAGAGCCAAGTCGATTCCTTTATTTCCGATTCCGACCGCGACTATTTCACCGACCGCATCTTTGTTTACACTGGTCGCCTCTCCGAGCATGCGCAAAAGGAACTCCTCAACCGTCCTAAGCCGGTTCACACCGTAAGTCGCTCTGACCTCGAAGAAGCCAACGTCGATTGGTCAGGCTTCCTCAAGACCAACCAGGTCACCATCACCAAGCGCAAGCTGCGCCCTTACCAAAAAGAAGCCTTAGAAAACGTCTTAGAAGGCTTCAAGCACCACAACCGGGGCAAGCTCATTATGGCTTGCGGTACCGGCAAGACCTTCACCTCCCTTAAGATTGCTGAGCGCCAAACCAACAACAATGGCTTAGTGCTATTCCTGATGCCTTCCTTGGCCTTGCTGTCGCAAACACTCTATGACTGGAAGCGCCAAGCCAGTGCTCCAATGACCGCTTTTGCGGTGTGCTCTGATAGCAAGGTGGGCAAGAGCGGCGACGAGGATGACTTCTCCAGCTATATGCGTCCGTCGGACCTCAATTTCCCGGCTACTACTGACGCTAAGAGCTTAGCCAACGCTGTCAATGCAGCCTTAGCCTACAAAGAGCAAACTCATGCCGAGGGCATGACCGTAATCTTCTCGACCTATCAGTCGCTCGACGTCATTCACCAAGCACAGACTGACTACCAGTTACCGGCCCTTGACCTCATCATCTGCGACGAAGCCCACCGCACGGCAGGTGGTTACTTGGTCGCGGACCGTAAGTCAGTCAAGAAGGCGGCTACCGCCATGACTGCCCAGCTGGATGCTGAGCTTGAGAAGGCTGTTGAGCCTGTATCAGTGCCGATGGAAGGGGCGGGCGCACCAGAGACCAAGACTGAGCCTGCTAAGCGCGGTCGTAAACCCCGTGCCCGTCGCGGTGCCGATAGCGCGGTGGACGATGAGTCGAACTTTACCCGCATCCACGACGACGAGTACATCAAGGGTGCTAAGCGTCTCTACATGACCGCTACCCCGAAGGTTTATGGTGAGGCAGCCAAGCAACAAGAGAGCGTGGGTGAAGCCATACTCTACTCTATGGACGACGAAAACGTCTTTGGTCCAGTGTTCAGCACCTTGAACTTTGACCGTGCGGTCAAGCTGGGCTGCCTGGTCGACTACAAGGTCATCATCTTGGTCGGCGACAAGTCTTTGCTGCAAACCGATGAGCAATTGCTCGACTTCTCGCAGTACCATGCGGCTAAGGTCATTGGCACCTGGAAGGCTTTAAACAAGTACGGCGTCAGCACGGAGCTCTCCGGCGATGAGCAGCCAATGCGCCGTGCAGTGGGCTTTGCTCAGCTCATTGACTCCAAAGGCAAGTACGATAAGGCAGGTTCTAAGCAGTTCACCAAATATTTCAATAACACGGTGGAGCACTATCGTGAGCATATCAAGGAGCTGAGCTTAAGCGATCCTAACGGCCGTGCCAGTGAAGAGTTTGCCTACCTTAACGAGCATAATTTGGTCTGCGACTGTAAGCACATCGACGGCTCGATGGATGCTATCACCAAAGGCCAATTGCTTGATTGGCTGCGCACCGATCCCGAGGAGAATCACTGCAAGATTCTCTTTAATGTGCGCTGCTTAAGCGAAGGCGTGGACGTGCCTGCGCTGGATGCGGTGGTGTTCTTAAGCCCACGTAAGTCGCAGGTAGATGTCGTCCAGACCGTCGGCCGTGTCATGCGTACCGCACCGGGCAAGACGCGCGGCTACGTCATTATCCCGGTGGTCACTAATGACCTGGAGCACCCAGAGTCCATTTTCGATAAGAACCAGAGCTTTGATGTGGTCTGGCAGGTGCTCAACGCCCTCAAGTCCATTAACCCAGACCACGTCTTAGTCGACGGTGCGACCCAAAAGATTGATGAGCGTATCGAGGTCATCTGCGTACAAAAAGATCAGATTAAGAGTAAGCCATCAGAACCTAAAGGTCCAAAACCACCACGTCCTCCAAAGCCTCATAAGCCTACCGATCCAACGGATCCTGATGATCCAGTTAAACCTGCTCCTGGTCCAGGTCTTTTTGATGACTGGGAGCGAGCAATTAAGGTAGAGGAGACCATCAAGTCGACCATCATCAAGAAGCTTGGCCGCCGTAAGGAGTGGCAGGACTGGGCTGAGGATGTAGCCAAGATCTGCACCGAACAGGTTACGGCTATCAACAAGCTCTTGGATGCCAATAAGGATCCTGATTTCCAGGCAGAATTTGCTAAGTTCTGCCTCGACCTCAATGACTCAATTGGGCAGCACTTAGACCGCGATGAAATCATCGACATGCTCGCCCAGCATATCGTGATCAAGCCGGTCTTAGATGAGCTGTTCCGTGGCTTCCCATTTACCGAGCAAAACCCGATTGCTAAGGGCCTCTCGGACATGCTCAATAAGCTTGATGCCGAGGGCCTGACCAAGACCAACCAAGATTTGCGTGGATTCTACCAAAGCGTTGAGTTCCGTATGCAAAACGTCACCACGGTAGAGGAGCGCCAAAAGGTTATTGTTGACCTCTTTGATCGTTTCTTTAAGGTGGCTTTCCCGAAGCAGCAGGACAAGCTGGGCATTGTTTACACCCCAATTGAGGTAGTCGATTTCATCAATCACTCGGTCAACGACATCCTCAAAAAGGAATTTGGTTCCAGCCTAGGCAGCCATGGTGTCCACATCATGGATCCATTCACCGGTACGGGTACCTTTATCACACGCATGATGCAAAGCCCAGAGCTCATCGCTCCTCAGGAGCTTGAGCATAAGTACCGCCATGAGCTTCACGCACAAGAAATCCTGCCGCTGGCTTATTACGTGGCCTCGATTAACATCGAGTCGGTGTACCACGACATGATGAACAAGGATGCCACGCACTACGAGCGCAACCGTATTGTAGTGCTGACCGATACCTTCTCTGAGGTCGAGGATAAGGCTCACTCCATAACTGGCTCCTTTGGCGACAACTCTGAGCTGCGTGATGAGGTTCGTGCACTGCCGCTTAAGGTCATTATTGGCAATCCACCATATTTTGGTGGTCAAGAGAATCAAAATGATAATAATAAGAGTGAAGAATATCCTGTTTTAGATTCTCAGATTGCTGCTACATATATCGCATCTGGAGCTAAGGGAAATAAGAATCGATTATATGATTCCTATTTTAGAGCTTTTCGCTGGGCTTCAGATGAAATACAAAAATCTGGTTGTGGTATTATTGCATTTGTTTCAAATGCCAGCTGGATTGATAGCAAAATAGCAATTGGATTTCGTCGCTGCTTGCGGCAAGAGTTTAGTTCAATTTATATTTATTATTTAAAAGGAAATCAAACCAATACCTCTGGTGAACAATCTCGCAAAGAGGGTGGACAAACTTTTGGAGCTGGTAGTACTGTTGCAGTTGCTGTAACTGTATTGGTTAAGAATCCTCTGGCTCAGGATCAGGGAAAAATCTATTTTGCTGAAGTAGATGATTATATGAGTCGTGAGGAAAAGCTGGGTAAGCTTGTTGAATTTGGCTCAATTATCAATACCCCGTTAGTAGAATTATATCAAGATGAACACGGTGATTGGATAAATCATCGTAACAGCAATTGTAATAAGTTTTTGTTAATTGGTACTAAAGATAAGAAAAACAAAGAATTAACATTATTCTCTGGCAATAATTACTCAGGTGGTATTAAGACTAATCGTGATCCTTGGTCTTATAATCCAAACAAACATGCTATCGAGATTAATTTTAAATGCTGCATTAAGTTCTTTAATGATCAAATTGCTTTATATAAAGCAAACCCTGAGACTTTTGTTTTTTGTGATGATATATCAAAAATTCAGTGGGCAAGTAAATCAAAAGATCTTATTAAAGGCAAATACTCGGAGGATGTTAAACCTGAGTTAATTGTCAATGCATTATATCGTCCTTTTATTAAGAAGTTTTTATATAATGACGATGATTGGGTTGAGAGCTCTTATCAAATGGGTAAAATTTTCCCGTTTGATGGGGCAGATAATCTGGTAATATGTACCCTTACTGCAGTTTCAAAAGATTTTACTTGTCTTATGTCAAGTAATATTTGCGATGTTAATTTGTTGAGATTTGGGGTACAGTGCTTTCCTAGATATATATATCGCAAGATTGACTCCTCTGACTTAACAAAAGGGACTGGCGGCCTGATGGCTGGTCTTGAGTTTGACTCAGAGCCACAGGGACAGATCATTAACGGCTATGAGCGAGTCGACGCGATTCGTCCTGAGGCAGTGGAGCACTTTAAGGCTGCCTATCCGGAGGAAGCTGCGGCAATTGATGTAGATGCGATCTTTTACTACATCTACGGCATTCTGCACAGCCCTGATTACCGCGCTACCTATGCCAACAACCTGCAAAAGGAGCTGCCGCGCATTCCGCGTGTGGCTACTTATGCTGAGTTTAAAGCTTTTGAGGACGCAGGCCGTGCACTGGCTAAGCTCCATGTGGGCTATGAGTCGGTTGAGCCTTACTCGGGCTGCACTTTTAGCTACGCAAAAGGCATAAGCTCTGATAATGTTGACTATAAGGTTGACAAGTTAAAATACGGTAAGCTCAAGGGACGTAAGGGAGATGACAAGACCGTAATCATTTACAACGACGAATTGACTATTCGTAATATACCTATTGAGGCACAGGAGTATGTGGTTGCAGCTCAGTCAGCGCTTGATTGGGTGGTTAAGCGTTGCTGTGTAGAGGTCAACAAAGCCGGTATTGTTGAGAACTACAACGATTACGCAAAAGAGATGGGCGATGAGCGCTACATCCTCAACCTCATCTTGCGCGTGATTACGGTATCGCTCGAGACGGTCAAGATCGTAAAGAGCTTGCCGCCTCTCACCATTCACAAGCTTGACCAATAGGGCGCAACTTAGCTCACTGTAGCTTCAAGCTTCAAAAGGCAGCAGGGCTTCGGCTCCGCTGCCTTTTTGATTGGGGGGTTCTTTGCTGTAGCGGTTTCAAAGAATAACGCAAAATGTCCACATATTTTATGAGTGTTAGGCTATGACATCCTATTTTGCGTTTGGGAGGCGCCCTTTTTAGGTTGATTGTTTAGAGGGCTTGCTTAGTTGCTGGTTGTTGTGTTGCTGGCAAGGTTTTAGCGTCATGTCTCCTAAATCAGGCTGGTTTTAACTTGTTACTTGTTTGGTGGGTAGAACAATGGTTGACAACAACTTAAACACGGACGTGATTGACCATGACGCTATGGTTGGGGTTGTAAATGCCTCACTTGGATCCGGGCTCGAATCAGGAGCAGCATTAGGTGCCGATACCGCTGAGCAGATCAGCGCGTTTGAGCAAATCTTGCAGCGCTTTGAGGAAAATACCTTAACCGAGCGCGATAAGGGCACGGCCTTTGAGCTTTTAGTACGTGACGTGTTCAGCTCGGCACAGCCTTGGTGTGAGCAGTTTGAGAAGGTACAAACCTACGCCGAGTGGGCCAAAGAGCACCATGAGTTAACTGGTGGTGATGCGCGCGATACGGGCATTGACCTTGTGGCCACCAATCGCGTTAATCTTGGTAACACTGATAGCGTAGAAAATGTAGTAGGGGGGCAACTAGCTAATAAAGGCGACGTATCGTTTACCGCCATCCAATGCAAGTTCTTTGGGCGTGAGCAATTCATTCCTAAGAGCCAAGTCGATTCCTTCATTTCCGATTCCGATCGCGACTATTTCACCGACCGCATCTTTGTTTACACCGGTCGCCTCTCTGAGCATGCGCAAAAGGAACTCCTCAATCGTCCTAAGCCTGTTCACACCGTAAGCCGCTCTGACCTCGAAGAAGCCAACGTCGATTGGTCAGGCTTCCTCAAGACTAACCAGGTCACCATCACCAAGCGCAAGCTGCGCCCTTACCAAAAAGAGGCCTTAGAAAACGTTCTGGAAGGCTTCAAGCACCACAACCGAGGCAAGCTCATCATGGCTTGCGGCACCGGTAAGACCTTCACCTCCCTTAAGATTGCCGAGCGCCAAACCAACAACAACGGCTTAGTGCTGTTCTTGATGCCATCCTTGGCCTTGCTGTCGCAAACACTCTATGACTGGAAGCGCCAAGCCAGCGCTCCAATGACTGCTTTTGCGGTGTGCTCTGATAGCAAGGTGGGCAAGAGCGGTGATGAGGATGACTTTGCCAGCTACATGCGCCCGTCGGATCTCAATTTTCCGGCTACTACGGATGCTAAGAGTTTAGCCCGAGCCGTCAATGCGGCGTTAGAACGCAAAGAGCAAACCTATGCCGAGGGCATGACCGTTATCTTCTCGACCTATCAGTCGCTCGATGTCATTCATCAAGCCCAGACTGACTACCAGTTACCAGCTCTTGACCTAATTATCTGCGACGAGGCGCACCGTACGGCTGGTGGCTACTTGGTCGCGGATCGCAAGTCAGTCAAGAAGGCCGTTACAGCTATGACAGCGCAGTTGGATGCTGAGCTTGAGAAGACTGTTGAACCTGTATCTGTGCCGATGGAAGGGGCGGGCGCACCAGAGACCAAGCCGGAACCTGCTAAGCGTGGCCGTAAGCCGCGAGTTCGTCGTGGAGCTGATAGTGCGGTGGATGATGAGTCGAACTTTACCCGCATCCATGACGATGATTACATCAAGGGTACCAAGCGCCTCTACATGACCGCCACTCCAAAGGTCTATGGCGATGCAGCCAAGCAGCAAGAAAGCGTGGGCGAGGCCATTCTTTATTCGATGGACGATGAGAATGTCTTTGGTCCAGTGTTCAGCACTTTGAATTTTGACCGCGCAGTTAAGCTGGGCTGCTTGGTTGACTACAAGGTCATTATCTTGGTTGGTGATAAGTCCTTGCTGCCAACTGACGAAGCCTTGCTTGACTTTTCGCAGTATCAGGCGGCTAAGGTTATTGGCACTTGGAAGGCTTTGAATAAGTATGGTGTTAGTACAGAGCTTTCTGGTGATGAACAGTCAATGCGCCGTGCGGTGGGCTTTGCTCAGATCATCGATTCCACGGGTAAGTACGATAAGGCCGGTTCTAAACAGTTCACTGAGTACTTCCAGAACACGGTGGAACATTATCGTGATCACATCAAGGAGCTGACCTTAAGCGATCCTCAAGGCCGTGCCAGCGAAGAGTTCGCCTACCTCAATGAGCATAACTTGGTATGCGACTGCAAGCACATCGACGGCTCGATGGATGCGATCACCAAGGGCCAGTTGCTTGATTGGCTGCGCACCGATCCAGAAGAGAATCACTGCAAGATCCTCTTCAACGTGCGTTGCTTGAGCGAAGGCGTGGACGTGCCAGCACTGGATGCCGTGGTGTTCTTAAGCCCGCGCAAATCGCAAGTAGATGTCGTCCAGACGGTGGGCCGCGTCATGCGTACCGCACCGGGCAAGACGCGTGGCTATGTCATTATCCCAGTGGTTACCAATGATCTGGAACACCCTGAGTCCATCTTTGATAAGAATCAGAGTTTTGATGTGGTCTGGCAGGTGCTCAATGCCCTCAAGTCCATCAATCCAGATCACGTTTTAGTCGACGGTGCGACCCAAAAGATTGATGAGCGCATCGAGGTCATCTGCGTACAAAAAGATCAGATTAAGAGTAAGCCATCAGAACCTAAAGGTCCAAAACCACCACGTCCTCCAAAGCCTCATAAGCCTACCGATCCAACGGATCCTGATGATCCAGTTAAACCTGCTCCTGGTCCAGGTCTTTTTGATGACTGGGAGCGAGCAATTAAGGTAGAGGAGACCATCAAGTCGACCATCATCAAGAAGCTTGGCCGCCGTAAGGAGTGGCAGGACTGGGCTGAGGATGTAGCCAAGATCTGCACCGAACAGGTTACGGCTATCAACAAGCTCTTGGATGCCAATAAGGATCCTGATTTCCAGGCAGAATTTGCTAAGTTCTGCCTCGACCTCAATGACTCAATTGGGCAGCACTTAGACCGCGATGAAATCATCGAGATGCTGGCGCAGCATATCGTGATCAAGCCGGTCTTAGATGAGCTGTTCCGTGGCTTCCCATTTACCGAGCAAAACCCAATTGCTAAGGGCCTCTCGGACATGCTGCAAAAGCTTGACGCTGAGGGCTTAACTAAGACTAACCAAGATCTGCGTGGCTTTTACCAGAGTGTTGAGTTCCGTATGCAGAACGTCACCACGGTAGAAGACCGCCAAAAGGTCATTGTTGACCTGTTCGACCGCTTCTTTAAGGTGGCCTTCCCGAAGCAGCAGGACAAGCTTGGTATCGTTTACACCCCAATTGAGGTGGTCGATTTCATCAACCACTCGGTCAACGACATTCTCAAAAAGGAATTTGGTTCCAGCTTAGGCAGCCATGGCGTCCATATCATGGATCCGTTCACCGGCACGGGCACCTTTATCACGCGCATGATGCAAAGCCCTGAGCTTATTGCGCCGCAGGAGCTGGAGCATAAGTACCGCCACGAGCTGCATGCGCAGGAAATCTTGCCATTGGCTTACTACGTGGCCTCGATTAACATCGAGTCCGTTTACCACGAGCTCATGGGCAAAGACGCCGCTCACTACGAGCGCAACCGTATTGTAGTACTGACAGATACCTTCTCTGAAGTCGAGGACAAGGCCCACACCATAACTGGTTCATTTGGCGACAACTCTGAGCTGCGCGATGCCGTGCGTGCTTTGCCGCTTAAGGTCATCATAGGTAATCCTCCATATTCCGTAGGACAAACCAGTGTTAATGATGATAACCAAAATACAAGCTATCCTGAGCTTGAACAGCGTCTAGCTGCTACTTACGTAGCTTTTGGTGAAAAAGCAGGTAAGAAAAGCCTTTATGATGCCTATATTAAGGCATTCCGTTGGGCCTCAGATCGTTTAGGCGATCAAGGCGTGATTGCTTTTGTTTCTAATGCTGGGTGGATTGATGCGGCTTCATCGAGTGGCATGCGGCGTTGTTTGCAGCAGGAGTTCAGTACGGTCTACGTGTACCACTTGAAGGGGAATCAGCGTACTTCGGGTGAGCAATCGCGTAAGGAAGGAGGCAAAATCTTTGGTGCAGGAAGTCGTGCTCCAATTGCTATTACGATCCTAGTCAAGAATCCTCAGACTCAAGAGCAAGGCAAAATTTACTTTGCTTCGGTGGACGATTATCTGAGCCGTGAGGAGAAGCTGGGGCAGTTGGTTGATCTTGGTTCTATCCTTAATGCTCCGCTGGTAGAGATTTATCCTGATGCCCACGGTGATTGGTTCAATCAGCGTCGTGATGATTTTGGTAACTTCATCACGGTTGATGGCAAGAAAAATGATGACCTTGCTATTTTTGAAAACTTTTCACTTGGTATAGCGGCCGGTCGTGATGCTTGGTCCTATAATTCAAGTAAGAGTATCATTGAACGAAGTTTTAATGGATGTATAACGTTCTACAATGATCAGGTAGCAGCATTGAAAGCTGATCCAGAAAAGTTTGAACGCGATAATGATGGTACAAAAATCAAGTGGAATAGTTCATTAATTAGGCATCTTAACAAAAAAGAAAGGCTGCCTACATTCTGTTATCAGAATATTAATAACTCGTTATATCGTCCGTTTTTCAAGCAATTCCTTTATAACGATAGAGCTTGGTTAGAAAGTATCTATCAAATGCCTAAACTGTTCCCATTCAATGGGGCTGAGAACTTGGTGATAGGCACTATTAAAGCAGAATCAAAGATGTTTAGTTGTGTTATGTCGAACTGCATCGGTGATTTAAATTTGCTTAAATTCGGAACGCAATACTTTCCGCGCTATCTCTACCGTAAGGCTTCAGCTGACTCAGATAAGGACGCTGGTGGCCTGATGGCAGGTCTTGAGTTTGCCTCGGAGCCTAAGGGTGAGATCATTAACGGCTACGAACGAGTGGACGCTATTCGTCCTGAGGCGGTAGAGCACTTTAAGGCCGCTTATCCAGAGGAAGCTGCTGCAATCGACGTTGATGCGGTCTTCTACTACATTTACGGCATTTTGCACAGCCCTGACTACCGCTCAACCTACGCCAGTAACCTGCAAAAGGAGTTGCCGCGCATTCCTCGTGTGGCCACTTACGCCGAGTTTAAGGGCTTTGAGGATGCTGGGCGTCAACTGGCTAAGCTCCATGTCGGGTATGAGTCGGTTGAGCCTTATTCGGGCTGCTCCTTTAGCTACGCTAAGGGCGTAAGTTCCGATAACCTTGACTACAGAGTGGAGCAGCTGAAATATGGCAAGGTTAAGGGTAAGACCGGTAACGCAGGCAAGGATAAATCCGTGATCGTTTACAACGACCAGCTAACGATTCGTGATATTCCGCTTGAAGCTCAAGAGTACGTGGTTGGTGCTCAGTCTGCGCTTGATTGGATTGTTGAACGTTACCGAGTCAAAGTCGATAAGGACTCGCATATCATAAATGACTACAACGATTACGCGGCAGAGATGGGCGATGAGCGCTACATCCTCAATCTCATCTTGCGCGTGATTACGGTATCGCTCGAGACGGTCAAGATCGTCAAGAGCTTGCCACCTCTCACCATTCACAAGCTTGACCAATAGGGTGCAACTTAGCTCACTTTAGCTTCAAGCTTCAAAAGGCAGCAGGGCTTCGGCTCCGCTGCCTTTTTGATTAGCCGTTTTAAGGCTTTACCATGCCCAGCACAAAGGCCCACCCCTCAATCTATCTGCTTCATCCAATCTTTTGCATCTATCTGGGGTAGGTGGTGACGCAAGCTTTGCCTTATTTATGGGAAAGGATTGGTTTATGGGTTTGCGTTAATCGTGCTAGGCCGCATGGGGCGGGCGCTGTTGGTTGTGACTAGGGTGTGACTGGGCTGTGATGGGGCTGAATGGGCCATTGTGGGGAATTTTGTGAGCAAAATCATGAATGGCTCAAACTTTTGCGCAAAAGCCATTGCAGTGATTAGTTGGTCGGCCATAATGATAGGGAGTGGATATCTCTAAGATTAGAGTAAGGGGGAGATATGTCCTATAAAGTGTTAGTGCTCTTAAAGCCAACCGAAGAGCAGCCTGCTCTTGAACGTGTCGCCGAGTTCGCGCGCTTCTTGCCAGAGCTTGAGGTCGTAGTGTGCCGCGTCGTCAGCGATTACAGCGATGACCAAATTCCAGCTTTAAAAGAGCGCTATGATCGCGAGATCTCTTCCTTAATGCAGCGCTACCCAAGTATCGAGCATTACGAGACCTACATTACCTTCTCTAAGGATGTGCCTGAGGCCTTCTGCAATTACGCTAAGCTCAAGTCCAAGACCATCAGCATGGCCGTGATCTCGGCCAATAAGCGCAATACCTTGCGCGATATCTTCGTCTCGCCGCTTGACTCGCAGATTATGAGCAAGATCAATGTGCCGGTCTTGGTGGTCAAGGATGCCAACGCGCCACAGCACTTGAGCCGCGCGATTGTGCTTGCCATCGACTTTGAGGAAAGCGAGCACGATAAGATGGTCGATGAGGTACTCGTCGCCTCAGCTCAGGCCTTTGCTGAGCACTTCAACGGCGAGGTGCATGTCTTAAATTGCGTCCCACCAATTCACCGTGGCTTGATGTCGGGTAAGACCACCGCATCGATGATCTTGGGCAATGAAAAGCCGCTTACCCGCACCGATGTGCATGCGCGTGACTTGGTTACCTTTGCCGAAAAACACGGCATTCCTGCTACTCGCTGCCATATCGCCGAGGGTCGTGTCGATGAGATGGTGCCAAAGGTTTGCTCTAAGCTTGAGGCCCGTATGGTCTGCATGGGCATGTCCTCAAAGGACGGCGTCTTAAGCGCGATCGACCAGAGCGCCAGTGAGCTGGTGTTAGAGCAGATTAAGGGCGATATCTTTATCGTCAATCGCAACATCAATATCGATGACTTAAAGGCTCAGCAAGAAAGCTAAATTTGAGCGCCTGATTAGGCCCTAAGTTTGCTTATGTTCTTTTAGATTGATTCATTTCTGCCGTGGCACCCTAAAACGCTGCGGCAGTCTTGTTTTTACCCCTGCATTTCCTTGAAATTTTGACAATTTTAGCGGCGAGCTAATGTGAGTGCTTGCTAATAAACGGCATAAATATCAGGTTTCTTTGGTTTGTTAACGGCAAATAATGCCTTAGAAAAAATTGTCAACATCCTGTCAAATTTCGACAGGAATTGCCCTAATTTATCCGAGCTGTGCGGTCAGCGACCATACCAGTACGCACCTTGATATTTGGTTTGCTATCGATGACTATGATTTGAGTCCCGGTCAACCGATAGCCATCAGCAAACCGGCAAACTTCAAGGTTTTGGTCTCGCAATGCTCGCCGACCGCACAGGTCGAATTTATCTTGCCGGTTTTTGAGGGCGACTTTTAGCGCAAGAGTCTGATATTTATGGGGTTTATGCGATATGTCTTTGCTGCATGAATAGGTAAAAATTGTCAAACTTTGAGGAAGTTAGGCTTACGGCGGACTGTAGTGGCCCGCTTTGTTTCTTTTTGTTGGTGGTGGAGATTTTATGGCGGTAACGATCCGTCAGTTTGAGTGGGGGCGGGACTTATGGCCTGCCGTGGATCTAGTTTTCAAGGTGTGGTTTGCTGACTCCAAAAGCGCCTTAGTTGGGCGTCTGAGTGCCTGCAATTTCCTCGTGCACTACCTGCGGCAAGGCACGACGCTTAAGGTTGCCTGTGAGGGCGATAACATGCTGGGCATCATGTCCTATGACAATAAGCGTGATGCTAAGGTGCTCAGCCGTCCGTGGTGGGTTAAGGCCCAAGCTGCGTGCTTGGAGTACGGTTGCAAGGCCTTGATGTACTTTTTGCCTAATAGCGCCGTGCCACGCCTGTTCAATGAGAAGTTCTTTGTTAACTACCAGCGCATGCGTGCTTTAGTGAGCAATCCGGCTGATCCCGAGCTATTACTTTTGTTGGTGGGTGAGTCAGCCCAAGGCAAGGGCGTCGGACGCCAAATGATGGCGGATGCTGAGGATGACTTGCGGGCTCAAGGCTTTAGCTCGTATTACCTCTTAACCGATAGCAGCTGCAATTGGTTCTTTTACGAGCGCATGGGCATGACTAAGGCCTTAGATGTGGCCATGAACTTCGGTATCCCACATGTTAAGGGTTATGAGCATTACCTCAACATGTATTTGCGGGCGCTGATTTACACCCGCATGCTGTAAACCCGCGCGCTCTTTAAGAAAAACGGCTGCCTGAGGCAGCCGTTCTTCTTCGGGGCTAAAGTCCCGTGCTTTCAGGACTCAGCTCCGTGCTTGCGGGGTCAAAGCCACGTGTTTTCAGGTCTCAGCCCGCTGGGCTGAGAGCCCGTGCTTGCAGGGCTAAGACCGTGTGTGGTTAGACGTTGAAGAGGAACTCGAACAGGTCGCCGTCCTGGACGATGTAGTCCTTGCCCTCAGAGCGCAGCTTGCCTGCTTCCTTGGCGCCAGCCTCGCCGTTGTAGGCGACAAAGTCGTCATAGGCGATGGTCTGGGCGCGAATGAAGCCACGCTCGAAGTCCGAGTGGATGCGACCGGCGGCTTGTGGGGCGGTAGCACCGATCTTCACGGTCCAAGCACGTACTTCCTTTGGACCTGCGGTGAAGAAGGTTTGCAGACCTAAGAGCTGGTAACCGGCGCGAATCACGCGGTTTAAGCCTGGCTCGGTCAAGCCTAAGCTCTCCATGAACTCGGCGCGGTCGGCCTCTTCCATCGTGGCTAACTCAGCCTCGATCGCGGCCGATACTGGCACTACGATGCTCTTCTCGTTCTTGGCGTACTCGGTTAGGGCGTCTAAGTAAGGATTGTTGCTAAAACCATCCTCAGAGACGTTGGCGATGTACATCATCGGCTTTAAGGTCAGGAAGTTGAAGCTCTTGAGAGCAACTAAATCTTCCTTGGTGAACTCGACCGCACGTAACATCTTGCCTTGCTCTAAGGCTGGAACCGCCTTCTCTAAAGCTAAGACTTGAGCTAAGGCCTCCTTGTCGCCGCCGGTGCGGGCGCGCTTGTCGAGGCGAGCTAAGGCCTTGCTCGCGACATCTAAGTCGGCAATGGCCAGCTCGGTGTTGATGACATCGGCGTCGCTGACTGGATCGACCTTGCCGTTGACGTGGATGACGTTGGGATCATCAAAGCAGCGCACTACGTGAGCGATGGCGTCGGTGTCGCGGATATTGGCTAAGAACTGGTTGCCTAAGCCTTCACCTTGCGAGGCACCCTTCACTAAGCCTGCGATGTCCACGAACTCCATCGCGGTTGGGACAATCTTCTGCGGCTTTACGATCTCGGCGATCTTGTCTAAGCGCGGATCCGGCACTGGCACGATACCAGTGTTTGGCTCGATGGTGCAGAAAGGAAAGTTTTCAGCGGCAATGCCAGCCTTGGTCAGGGCGTTAAATAAAGTGGACTTGCCAACATTTGGCAGGCCTACGATACCGCAGTTAAAACCCATGTCTAAACTCCGAATTGTTGAGGCTTGAAGCCGTTGATGGCACTAGTGGCCTTGGCAATGCCTTGAGTGAAAATAAGTCCGATATTGCGCGCGGCAGCATCTAACGCTTCCTCGATTAAGGAGCGGTCGGTAGGGCTCGGGCGACCTAATACCCAGCTGTAGGTGTCAGGGCCTTTGCCGATGCCAATGCGCAGGCGATAGTAATTCTGGCTGCCGCCTAAGTGCGCGGTGATTGATTTTAAGCCGTTATGACCGGCTAAGCCACCACCAAATTTAAGCTTGATGGCGCCGGGATTGAGATCTAACTCGTCGTGCAACACCAAGATTTGCTCCGGGGCAATCTTGTAGAAGTTGCACAGAGCGCCCACCGCGCGGCCTGACTCATTCATAAAGGTGGTCGGAAAGAGTAAGAAGACCTCGTGGCCTTCGATGTTGCCCTTACCCATCACCCCTGAGAACTTGCTTTGCGGGGTCAGGTCGATGCGATAGTGGTCGGCAATGAGCTCGAGCAGGTCGCAGCCCATATTATGGCGGGTGTGGGCATACTTGGCGCCGACGTTGCCCAGTCCCACAATTAATCTGATATCAGCGGTATCGGCCATAAGCTTTGGTTATTGTTGATTGGTGAATGGGGTCACCCCGGCAAGCTCGCTTGGCGGGAGCTGGGAGAGGGCTTGCGCTACCGTGAGCCCGGTGTCGGGAAATTTAAGCTCGGGGTCAAGATCGCTTAAGGGTACTAAGACGAAGGCGCGCTCTTGGGCCCGAGGATGAGGAATGGTCAGTTGGTCATCGTTGAGTTTTGTGTCCTGAGCCCAGATGATATCTAAGTCCAAGGTGCGCGGCCCATTCTTGAACAAGCGCTTGCGCCCAAAGTCGAGCTCGATTTGCGCAAGCTTACGGTAGAGCTCATGGAGCTCTAGGCTCGTGTCGACCAAGATGGCCGAGTTCACAAAGTCGGGCTGATCGGCATAGCCCCACGGCTTGGTGCGATAGAGCGGCGCTTGTTTTAAGAGCCTGACTTGCTCAAGCTGCTCGATTGTTTTAGTGGCTTGGGCTAGCGTGTTGCTGCTCTCACCTAAGTTCGAGCCTAGGGCGATGACAACTTGCATGTTCTGCCTCATAACATGACAAAGCCAAAGCACTGCTCACGCACGCGCTTTGGCTTGGCTTGGGGTTAAGCCTTAGTTGGTATTAAGGCTCTAAGTTCATGGCACGGCGCCAGTCACGGGCCTTGTTCATGCGCTCTTGACGGTCAGCGTGAGTCTCGTTGAAGTTCTCAAAGCTGCCCGCCTCAGCACGGCCACTCCGGCGCTCGCTGCGCTCACCGCGCTTGTAGTCGCTGCGGGAATTGCTGCTGCGACGATTGTTGCGACCACCACGCTCAAAGCGGCTGCCGCGCTCTTCGTTGCTCTTGCGACGGCGCTCGGCGTCAGCCTTGCACTGATCGTAGTAAGGCTGCCAGAACTCAACGCGCGATTGTAAGTTCGGGTCGAAGTGAGCGCGCAGCTTGAACAAGTCAAAGGCAGCACGGAAGGCGTGGTAGGAGGTGGTCTCCTTGACGTACTTCTCTGGATCCTTGGACTCGAGCAAGAATTGCAGACGCCACAATAAGGCGATCGAGCGGATGATGTTCTCAGGCATGGCCGTGATGCGGTACTGCATAATCACGACTTGAGCGGCCAAGAACGAAATCAAGCTCTTGTAGTTGATGTTGTTGGCGCTGAACATCAAGTCATCGCGAATCTCGTAGAAGGCCCAGATGAACTCATTCCACAAGATAATGGAGTACAGGAAGTGCGGCTTATTGCACTTGCCTTCGGCAAAGCGCTGGTCGGTGCTCTCAAAGGCGTAGTTTAAGAAATCGCGGCAGGTGCTCGAATTTAAGAGCATCGGCGAGATCGTGAAGAGCTGGTCAAACAGATTTAAGGCGGTTAAGACCTTAAAGCTGGCTTGGGCGTGGCCCGTTAAGAACAGCTTGTTGACCTCATCGTACATACGAGCAGGCGAGACCGAGCGTAAGAATGGGGCGCATGGCGCGATTTGCTCTAAGGTGCGCTTGCTGAGCTTAAAGCCGAGCTTGGCGCTAAAGCGGGCGGCGCGCAGAATGCGTACTGGATCCTCGCGGTAGCGGGTCTCAGGATCGCCGATGATATCGATGACGCCTTGGGTTAAGTCGTAGAGACCACCGTGGAAATCAATGAGCTCACCGGTTTGGATGTCAAGGTAGATCGCGTTGATCGTGAAGTCACGACGCAGGGCATCTTCCTCTAAGCTGGTGCCGTAGCTGTTATCTCGGACCAGCATGCCGTCGCGATTGACTTGCACCTCAAAGCGCTTGCCCTCGCGCGAAATCGCGGCATCTTCTACTTGCAACATCTGAGAGTTGCCGCCACGGAAGGTGGTCACCTCAATGGTGTCATTGTTGGAGTAGATGATGTGAACGATCTTAAAGCGCTTACCGATAATGCGGGCATTGTTGAACAAGCGACGTACTTGCTCTGGGGTCGCATTGGTCGAGACGTCGAAGTCCTTAGGCGTCTTGCCTAAGAGCAGGTCACGCACACCGCCGCCCACTAAGTAGGCTTCAAAGCCTGCTTGCTTTAAGCGCTTGATCACCTTGATGGCGAACTTGGAAATTTGGTCAGTCGGGAGCTGGTGCTGCTTAGCGCTTAAGACCAGCTTCTTTTGGCCGTACTTGACCACCTGAGCTTTGTTGTTTTTTAACAGGTCGCTCAGACCAGGGAGTAAAGCAGAAATTTTTGTGTACCTCTGTCTGTACCCAAAACACTGGCTCTCCTAATATTTTACTCCGAATGCTCTTTTCTTGACTTCCGTTGATTCCACCGTAACCGTTTGTGAGCATCTGACAAGGTTTAACTAAAGGGCTTAAAGCTCGTAAAGCTAGGGCGCTGAGCACTAAAAGCTAGAGCACTGAGCACTAAAGCTAGAGCTGGGCGCTTTCTTTAGCACGGTAGGATAGGGCAGTCCGAGTAAAATATCAGGCGAACCGACGAGCAGCCAAGATTAAGTCAGGGAGCCACTTTGGAGCTTGGCAGCACGCGCACCGTGATTATGCCGTGCCTGAAGACAAAGTTGGTGTAACTTAGCCTAAGTAGAGTACTTAACTGTAAACAGCTGGCCGCTATTTTTTGCGGGGCTAACACGCAAGCGTACTTGGTGCCACCATAGCAAAAACATGCCGCATTATAGCATAAGGGCTTGGCGGGGCATTGTTTGGGGATCAAAGCGCGTCACCGCCTGGTGCAGTAAGGCAGTAAGCAGCTCGGCCTCTTGGGTGCTCGGTTGTGGGGCTACGCAGTGGGGCTTGGTGCGGTAAGCGCTCAGGCGCTCGTGCACTAAGGTCACCATGCTGGGGTCGGTTTGTACTTGCAACAGGTGCAAGCACAGCTTGAGTGCCTCGTAGGGGGTGAGTAAGTCTAACAGGGCCGGAGCGTGGTTTTGCTTGGAGAATTTGTGGCCGGTGCTCTCTTCTAACACCAGTGGTAAATGGCAAAAGGTCGGGGCCTGGTAGCCTAAGAGGTCGTAGAGCGCCAGCTGCAAAAAGGTCGCGCTGAGCATATCGGCGCCGCGCACCACCTCAGTGATACCTTGGCGGTGGTCATCGACTACGACCGCTAAGTTGTAGGCAATGATGTCATCGGAGCGCTTGAGCACTAAGTTGGGGTTGAGCTCGTGACTGTAATCAGCTTGCTTGATTAGGCCAAAATTGCCATCGTTAAAGTAGGGATGGGCTGCAAGGGCCGAGGTGAGGTCAACTCGGATTGACTGGTGCTCAGCCGGGGCAAGGTGCAGTTTCTGACAGGGGCAAGGCCGCTCTTTTAGCAGGGCGCGGGTGCAATTGCAGCGATAAGCTTGGGGTAGGGCCGCAATGGTATTGAGGTAATCCTGCTCGTGCTCACTTTGAATCAGGACAGGCTCATCAGAGCTAAGTCCAAGCCTTTTGATTTCCTCTAGCATGATCGGGGTGTTAGCTTGCGGACAGCGCGGCCGGTCTAAGTCCTCGATGCGCAATAAAAAGGTGCCGCCTGAGGCCTTGGCCTTGAGGTAGGAGCCGTAAGCGATCAGGGCACTGCCTAAATGCAGGCGCCCACTGGGCGAGGGGGCAAAACGCCCGCGATAGTCCGACATGAGTGACCTTTACAAAAACAGCAAGGCGACGGAGCCGAGCCTGAGGCTTTGTGCCTTAAGCTGAGCGCCGTCGCCAGGGTCAATCAAGACAGGTCTTGGTTTAGACCTAGCTGTTAGTTAGTCGCCTAACTGCTTTTCCTTGATCTCAGCTAAGGACTTGCAGTCGACGCATAAATCAGCGGTAGGACGGGCCTCCAAACGCTTGATGCCGATCTCAACGCCGCATTGCTCGCAATAGCCGAAGTCGTCGTTATCGAGCTTTTGCAGGGTCTTCTCGATCTTCTTAATGAGCTTGCGCTCACGGTCACGGGCACGCAGCTCTAAGGCAAATTCTTCTTCCTGGGAAGCGCGATCGACTGGATCTGGGAAGTTGGCGGCCTCACTCTTCATGTGACCTACCGTGCGATCAACTTCCGAGCGTAATTGATCACGCCAAGCCGTGAGGATCTTACGGAAGTGCTCTTTTTGAGCCTCATTCATGTACTCCTCGCCTGGCTTCTCTTGGTACGGCTGAACGCCTGCGATGGCTAAAGGGCCCATCGACTCTAAATTCTCATGGGTGGTATTGCTCATCTGTCCTCGGCTTGCTGGTTACAGCAGCAGCCGCCTCCTGTTTGCATGATCCAAGCTATAAAAAATCTAGTTGAGGTGAGCAGGATTTTCTTATAGCTACGATGCTGGGTTGCCCCAGCAAGTGAAACCGGTTAGATGAAGCCTCAGCTTAAGCCACAGCTCAAGCCTCAGCTTAAGCCTCAGCTTAAGCCTCAGCTTAAGCCTCAACTTAAGCCTATGCCTCATCCTTTGTTCTTTTTGAGCTGCACGTCACGCGTTCAGGCAGAGCCCAACCCGTCAGTCAGTCTAGGTGCAAGCAAAAAAGTTAATCCCTATTTTTGAGGCACGCATTATCCTGAAAACTTATATGCGACGCAAGCTTCACATCATGATGGTGTGAGAGATCTAGCTTTTTGTGCGATCAAGATCGGCCTTATGTCGCAAAACTTACAAAAAGTTGCTGCCTTAAACCGCCCTCTTTGCTTGGGGGCTTGCCTAAAGTGCGTTCACTCATAGTCCCAACAACTGCGCGCTCAGCAGCGCGGCTTGGTGCAGCTGCCCTTAATTTGTGCTAAGCGACCCTTGCTATAATGGGCCCTCATAATAGGCAAGCTGTGCCCGCTGCGCTCCGGCGTCAAGAAATGCCGATCATAGCTACCATTTGTTAAAACTTTGTAAGCTCTGGGATTAGGTATGCACAATTCGCATGACGATAAGTCCGCTAACTCGCTAAGTGAGCGCCGAGAACCAACTTTTGGCGCACTCAATGAGCACCCTAATACCAGTGGTAGCGCCCCGCAGGTCTCAGGCAACGGAGTAGGTCATTTTTCGGCGATCGATGACTTTGACCCTTTGCACCCTAATAAGCCGGGGCCAGCGGTGCCGCCGATGCCGCGCTTTGACGCACCCCAAGAGCCTGCTCAGTCCGGCACTGCCAGCGCCGCTCCAGCTGCCCCGCAACCTCCTCAATCTCAGGTGCCGCTCCCAGCCCAGGCGCAAGCTGCCGTAGACTCAGCCGCGTCCCAGCAAGCGGCCGAACTTTACCATAATGCCGCAGCCCAGCAGTCAGCGCGCGCAGCCCAGTCTAATAACGCGCAAGCTGCGGCTCAGCCCGGCACTAGCTCAGCTCAAGCTGCGGATCATGGTGCCCAGCCGAACCATGCTGCGGCACCGGCCGGTGCACCGGCGGCTGCGTCGTCGGCAAATAGTTCGGTTCAAGCTGCGCCTACTGCCCCAGCGGCTGGTCTAACGGCCAGCGGTGCTGCCTCAGGTAGTACGGCGCCAGCTGGTGCGGCAGCAGCTGCGGCAGCAGGGGCTGCGGCGAGTGCTCGCTCTGAGGATAAGGCCGAGGCCGCGTCTGAGCGCCAAGAGGCGAGTGCTCAGGATAAGGCGGGCTTTGCACCGGATGCGGACTCATCTGCGTCTGCTGATTCGTCTGCGTCGGCGGATTCAGCTGCGGCTCAAGGTTCTAGTGACGGGGAGCCTGAGGGTAATTTCTTGTATCGCTGGCGCGAGCAGTACCGCGCGCGCAAGGCGGCTCTGGCTCAGGAAAAGGCTGACCGTAAGGCCGGGCTCTTGCCTAAGCTGACGCTGTGGCAAAGGATTGTTTACGGCATCAAGTACTTCACCGCGCTCATGCTCAAGCTCACCGTAGTGGGCCTGGGCTTTGCCGGTTTGCTCTTTATCTACTTTGATGCGGTGGTGGTCGACGATTACGAAATCGATGACCGGTGGGTGCTGCCTGCCGTGGTCTATTCGCGCCCATTGGAGCTTTATCCTGACCAGCGTCTGTCCTTAGACCAGATGGTCTATGAGCTCAATCTCTTGCAGTACCGCGAGGTGGCAAGCCCACGCAAATCAGGTGAGTATGCCTTAAATCGCGATAACGGCCGCATTGTTTTGATTAAGCGCCCGTTTAGCTTCCCTGACGGCGACGAGCCTAAGATGTCGGTGTTAGTGGAATTTGAGGACAAGCGCGTCAAGCGCATCGTCAATGCCGACACCATGCAGGATCTGGCCTATATGCGCATGGATCCGGTGCTCCTTGATCGCATCAATCGTGTTAACCCGGCCGAAGACCGCATCTTCATCACCTTAGATGAGGTGCCAGATGAGCTTATCACCACCTTAATTGAGGTCGAGGATCGCGCCTACTTCCAGCACTTTGGTATCAACCCGATCGCGATCGGCCGTGCCTTTGTGAAGAATTTCCTGGCAGGACGCGTGGTCGAGGGTGGCAGTACCATTACCCAGCAGCTGGTTAAAAACTACTTCTTTACCAACGAGCGCAGCTACGAGCGTAAGCTCAAAGAGATCTTTATGGCGATCTCGATGAACCACCGCTACAGCAAGGAGCAGGTGCTCGAGGCCTATATGAACGAAATCTATTTAGGCCAAAATGGTAATGCGGGTATCTATGGCTTTGGCCTGGCGTCGTACTTCTACTTTGGTGTGCCAGTAGCTGAGCTCAACCTCGAGCAAATGGCGCTCTTGGTGGGCTTAATTAAGGGTCCTTCCTACTATGACCCATGGCGCTTCCCAAAGCGGGCTCTGGAGCGCCGTAACACCGTCTTAGGTGTGCTGCGCAATCGCGGTCACATCAGTGTGGAGAAGTTTGAAGAGCTGGCGGCCAAGCCGATCGAAGTCATCCCGCGCGGTAAGCTGACTTATCGTAAGACCCCTGCCTTTATGGGCCTGGTTAAGACCGAAATCGGCGAGCGCTTCAAGGAAGAAGAGGAGCGTACCGGTAAGGACTTCTTGTCGGGTAATGGCATCAAGATCTTCACCTCGCTCGACCCACAAGCTCAGATTGCCGCTGAAAAGGCGGTGACCCAAGAGATTGCCGCGATCGAAAAGGAGCGCAAGCTCAAGGACTTACAGGCGGCGATGGTCGTATCCTCATGGCGCACCGGTGAGGTCTCAGCGGTGGTGGGCTCCTCTGAGCCAAACTATGACGGCTACAACCGTGCCCTCGATTCACACCGTCAGGTCGGCTCCTTAATCAAGCCATTTGTCTATTTAGCTGCCTTCCACCAAGGCTATCACTTAGGCTCGATTGTGAACGACAATCCAGTCCAGGTGAAGCTGCCTAATGGCGATATCTGGGCGCCACAGAACGATGATAAGAAGTTTAGGGGGCCGATCCGCGTGATTCGCGCGATGGCCAGCTCGCTTAACGTCCCAACCGTGCGTATCGGTATGGGCGCAGGCCTTGATAATGTGGTCAAGACCATTCATGCGGCCGGTTACGAGCATGACATTCCGCTCTACCCATCGATTGTGCTCGGTACCCCTGAGTTCTCACCTTTTGAGCTCAACTCGCTCTACGTCGGTATGGCAACCGAAGGCATTTATCGTGATTTGACCACGCTGCGCACCATCGTGAAAAACGGCGAAATCGTCTATCAGCGTGGCTCGAACCGCTCGCCCCGCAGCCTTGACCCGAAGGACACCTATCTTGCAATTTACGGTATGACGGAGGCGACACGCTCGGGCACCGGACGGCGTATTGGCAATATGTTCCCAGATGTCACGATTGCCTCGAAGACCGGCACCACCAACGATAACCGCGACTCGTGGACGGTGGGTATGGACTCCGATGAAATCACCACGATTTGGGTGGGCAATGACCAGAACAAGTCGACCGGCCTCTATGGCTCGAACGGTGCGATGCGCCTGTACGGTGCTTACCTGCAAGAGCGTGGCGTGAACTCCTTAGAGCTCAAGCGCCCTCAAGGCGTGATCTACGTGAACTTCGATCGCTCAGGTAACGTCCTAGCTAACGGCTGTGAAGAGCAAGGCATGGAGCGCTTCCCAGCCCGTGAGGATCGCATCCAATACATTCGCCAGTGCAATAACTTTGGCGAACCGGGCTATCAAGAGCTGCCGTACGTTGATCCAAACGCCGAGCAGCTGCGTGAGCAGGCTCAGGGCCAGTGGGGCAATGACCAAGGCATTTACCAAGGTATCGCGCCACAAACGCGCGGCATGGTGCCAAACCAAGGCACAAACCCAGCTCAGCCAGGTTCGGCTCAGCCTGGAGCAAACGACTTTGGGCAAAGCGGCTTTATCCCGGCTCAGCCGGGCTCGCTGTGGAATCGCCCAAATACCGATGCGCTCCAAGACAGCCGGGTTGAGGACTCGGGGGCTCAGGATTACGACCCGGTTGTACCGGATGAAAACGCGCGCCCAGCCCAAAGCAGCTCGAGTAATGTCGAGCGCCAAGCTGATTCCTTTGAGGATGAGCTCTTGGGGATCTTCTAACACACCAAGCCCGGCAGTGCCGGGCTTTTTCTTGGGGGGAATGCGGCCTTGGGTGGCCTGGGGCAGCATTGGGGGCCTGGGGCCTGGGGCAGCATTGGGGGCCTGGGGCCTTGAGCGGCAGGCGGCTTAGGCGTTGATGTTGATGGCGCGCGAGCCGTCCGGGCGGGTCCAGGCGTGCGGAGTCTTGCCCTGGAGCATATAGCTAAAGGCCAAGATGGTGGCGATCACCTCAAAGAGCTCGCGCGGGATTTCCTCGCCTTCCTTGAGGCATTTGAGCTCTTGCAGGAGGCGCTCGTCGCGGTGCACGTAGATGCCGAGGTCACTGGCCATCGCCACGATAGCATCGGCCATCGCGCCCTCGCCCTTGGAGGAGATAATTGGGGCTGCGTCCTTGTCTTCATCGTAGCTGATGCCGACCGCCTCGAGGATCTTGTTTGGCCCCTCGCTTTCTTGGTATTGGCTGTTCTTGCGCGAAAACATCAGATCCTCCCTTAGGCATTAGTGGTGAAGGTGGCGCCTTCGTAGCGGAACGCCTCAGTGCTTGGGGCCGGGGTCGCCGGGCTAATGTGACCTAAGCGCGCGTTGGAATCCTTAGATTGCAGGCCCATTTGCGCTAAGTGCTGATTGAGCTCTGGCATCAAGCTTTGAACGCGTTGCAGCGTATCCAGGCGCTCGGCGACAAAGGAGATCTGCACCTCAGGGAAGCGCAGCTTAACCTTGACCTCCAAGGCCCCCATATGCTCGAGGTCAAAGTGGAAGTTCAAGTGCCAGCTCTTGCCGCCGTCTTCGTCGGTGTGGCGCTGGGCACTCAAGGAGCCTTCTTTACCGCCGTGATAGAACGGTGGCAGCGGAATATAGCGCGGCAGCACTTGGTTTGGTGTAGTCAGCTGTGCTTGCTGCTGCAAGCGCTCAATTTGACCAAGAGTGTCATCTAAGAGCTGGGCGCTGGTGTGATGACTGCCGGTGAGCTCACTCTTGCTGCCATCTAAGCTCTTGGCAATTTCCTTGGCCTGGCGCATGGCAGGCTCAAGTTCAGCCAAGTTATCGCCTAAGGCATTGCCCTTACCTTGCTTCTTTAAGAACTTATCGACGTTGCGACCGATTTGCTCAAAGCGGATGCACAAGAGCATAAAGGCCCATTGGTGCAGCGCTAAGGCTAAGGACGAGCTTGGCGACAGCGGGCCGGTCACAAAGTTCAGCCACGAGCTGACCGTGTGTAAGTCGTTAACTGGGTTTTCAAGTGCGGCTAAGAGCTTGCGCGCCTGTTGCTGCATTGGCTCTGGCAATTGGCTGTTGTTAGCGGCCTGAGTTAAGCGTGAGAACAGCTGATCAAGCGAGTTTTGCCGCAGGGCCTCTTGGCGGCCTTGCTCGAGCGAATGCAGCATCTCGCTGTGATCGGCCTTGATATCTTTTAAATTGCCCGCAGCTGGAGCGGCCACACTGGCCGTTTGGCCTTGCGCGATCTCAGGGCTATTTTCCGCAGCTTGATTGCTGCGGCCAAAGAGGGAGGCTAAGCGGCGCAGTAAGCCCCCTTCTTGCGGAGCTTCGTAGCTTGGGACCACGCTTTGCTCCGGAATCGGGACATTTTGGCCCGCGCGGATATGCGCCGCGCCGACGGTGTGGTCGTTAGGGACCACCGTGCTTGGGGCCGGGCCCTGGGCTAGCGCGCTAAAGCTCGTAGCAATCGCTTGCGGCATGGCACTGACATTAGGGCCAGCGGTCAAATCGGTATCGGCAATCACGCCCGAGAGTGGCTGCCCGGCGCGCAGATTAAACTCATCTAAATCATCTGACGGCACCGTGCGCATGACGTTGCGGATGATTTCATCCTGGAGCGAGTCCTCATCAAGCCCCAGCGGAGTTGCGCTGCCCACATTGACCGTGCCCGGAGTACCAGCGCTACCGGCAGCGCCCGCCGCACCAACTGAACCAGTGGCACCAACTGAACCAGTAGCCGCAACTGAGCCGGTGGCACTGACCGAACCGGTCGCGCCGACCTTGAGCGCGTTAGCGCTGGCCGTCTCATTGACCGGCGTAGTTCCAGCTTGCTGGGCGGTGTTCACCGCGCTTTGAGCCGCTGCTTGGGCGGTAGCTTGAGCGCCCGCACTCACGGGGCTCTGAGCCGCAGCTTGGGCCGCTGGGCTCGATGCGGCTTGGGTGGCAGGAGCAGCTGGCGCGGCCGGGCTCTGCGCTGCCGCTTGCGTGGTAGCCGCTTGCGTAGTGGCCGCTTGCGTGGTCGCCGTTGGGGCACTTGCCGTTTGGGCTGAAGTTGGGGCCGCGCTGAGCTTTGGATCAGTTAAGTTGGTGGTAGCTGAGGCAATGGTCGAGCCGGTGGCGCGGATATTGGTGTCACCTACGGTATTAACCTGGCTCGAGCCCACGGCTTGGGCCTCTAAGGCGCGCTGCTTGGTGAGGGTGAGCGTGTCACCTGCGACCTTGGCATTGTGCTCCTTAACCGTTTGGTCAATCACCTCACGCTGCTGGGCCCGCAGTTGCGCCTCGCTTTGCATCGCCTCACGGTACAAGCGATTGAAGTCGCTGGCGGTACCGGCCTTATCCATGGCCGCACTTGGATTTAAGATGCTGGAGCCTTGGCTGGCAATAAGCGATGGGGCACCGGTGACGCTATTAGGGGCGGTATTGGCGGCCTGAGCGTTTTGGGTGGCAGTTACCGCTGCTTGCGCCTCTTGCAGCGCCGTTAAGGCCTGCTCATTTTGCTCTTGAGCAATATCTTGCTCTAAGGCGAGCTCAGCGGCCTTACGCTCGAGCTGTTCTTGCTCGGCTTCTTGTTCCGCTAATAACTTAGCGGCCGCTTGCTGGGCTTGCTCTTTTTCTTGGGCTAGGTCTTGGGCGACGCGGTATTCTTGGGCTTGGGCGGCCAAGAACTCCTTAGTCTGCTTGACGTCGGTGGCACTAGCATGGCTTGCAATCTCGTCAGGGACGTCTGAAGGCTTAGCCTCCACGCTAAAGGCACGGGCGCGCTCGGTGGCGGCGGCAATCTTAGCTGACTCCTCATTGAGGGTCGCGCTAGTCGCATCGCCGCGTACTGGGCGGTCGCTCCGCACCATGCCGCTATCAGGCACTGCGCCGTAGTCAAAGTCAGCGCCGACGCTGGACTGCTGGGCATTAACTCCGGCATTGAGGCGGGAGCTTAAGTGCTCAGCTGGGGTCTTACCCGTGGCTTCTTTTTGCTGCTGGGCGACCAATTGCTCGAGCTTACTTAAGGTGCTCAAGACCACGTTTTGGTCTGCGCGCAGCTTGGCGTCACTGACCTTATCGCGCAGTGGATCACTGGTTGGATGCTTAATTTGAGCTTCGTCGTAATTGCCAGTTTGCATCTGACCATACAAGCGCGCATAGCGGGCACCGACACTGCGCGGCTCAGGGGCGACCACCGGCTCACGGCTTGGGACGACTTCAGGTTCAGCGACCGGAGTGCGGGTGATAATCGTGTCAGGACCATCTGCCACTTGAGGCGCGCGCTCAGCGGCGGCTGCTTGGGCTTGGGCGGCAATTTCAGCAGCGGCTTGTTGCGGACCTGAGGTTACGACCTGCGGCTCGGGCTGAGGCGCGCTCGGAGCAGGCTGCATATGAGCCTGTTGGGCTGCAGCCTGGGCGGCAATTTCAGCAGCGGCTTGTTGCGGACCTGAGGTTACGACCTGTGGTGCTTGCTGTGCCGACTGGGTACCGGTCTGAGCAGGCTGGGCCTGAGCTTGTGCCTG
>CALXXU010000029.1 GCA_944392765.1 uncultured Anaerobiospirillum sp. | reverse complement strand
AACGTTCAGGTATAGGGGAATTTTTCGCTCATCTGAAGCGCTCGGCTGCAAGCGCTAGCCTTCAGGTGATTGAACTGGATCCTGTCCGCCTGAAATTGTCTCAATATGACCCTGAGACAGATGAGTATGTCAAAAAGCCACTAGGCCAACGTTGGCATGAGTGGGGGCATACAGGTATAGAGGTTCAGCGTGACATCATGTCCGCTTTCCTTGCCTGCTATGCTGATAATGATAAAGGACACGACCGAGCTCTCTTGCTTAGCAAGTGGCCAGATGTGGAAGCACTGCTGCGCGTCAGCGGTCTGTGTCGTCATAAACCTTGTGCAATCAACGCGTCTCTGCCAAATAAGGCCCCGAAAAAGGTCCTTAAAAGGATTAGGAAGTGTCGCAAGATGCAACCTAATAGATGCAAGATTCACGAAGCCCAAGGTCAAAGCCCAAAGCTAGACCTCGGGAACGGGGAAGAGGTCTGACGTAAACTCCTGAGTTGAAACGGTGACGCTGAACCATGCAATGTAGGCTAGTGATTCGGATTAAACTCCGTCACTAGTTCTACGGGGCAAATTAAAGGTTGCAAGGCCTTGAAGTTGCCCTGCCGAAGTGGCGAAATTCCACTTCGTCAGAGAGCCGTTTTCTGGTCCAGGAGAATCCCCCGTCGTAAGACGGTGGGAGCTTCAAGGAAGCTCACCCGGAGCTTGAGGTGATTGCAACCCATGTTGAGGGCGTATCCCATGCCACGGTTAACCGCCCAATGTTACGTGCCTTTGCCGCTGAACACGGTCTTACTAAGCTTTATGTCCCAGATGATGGCCAAGAACTGAGCTTCTTTTAGGAGCGGGCGCTGGGTGCTCAGACGGGGTGTGATCGCTTGATACTATTTGCTCAAACAAAAGTTTGGATAGGACACAGCCCGCTCAGATGCGCCTGCCTGAGTGCGCACAACATAAGGAGAATGCGCTCATTATGCAGCTGCCACTGTGCTGTGCGGCAACACAGCGTGCGGCCGTAAGCCTCAGTGCTGGGCTCGTTTGCTGCTGTCAAGCCCAGCGTTTTATCGAGGTGTTAGGTGGCGGTGTTTTGTATCGTGTTTTTGGGGCGCAGTCGCTGGGGCTTATTGGCGCTCGGCGGAGAGATAGCAGACTAATGCCTTAAGCCTTAAGTCCCAATATAGATGTAATCGGGATCACTAAAGCTGCCACCTGGGTCAAAGCCAAAATTGCTTGGTAAGTCGGTATCGGCATCATCATGAGAATCATATTTCCTGCTAGAGACTCGTGGCGATCTGACAGGAATGTCATCATCCTCATCGTCATTGCTAGAGGCGTTTGGTGAGCTGAAAGGAATGTCATCATCATCGTTATTACTTGAAGCTCGGGGATTAGGGCAAGGCGGCCTAAAGTAGGTAAAACCTGCAGATCTGCCGTATGGTCTGACATTCTCTTGGTTAATCTCGCTTTGAGTACGGAGCCTTGCAAGCTCTTCGTCCCGTGCATCGAGTTCTTGCAAACCGTATCTGACCGCCTCAAGCTCGTCGGCTAACTCTTGTTCGCGCCGTTCGAGATAGCTCCTCACATCGTAGCCGAGCTCTTGCAGCTCGCTAAAGCTATTTACATTGAGCTTACGCATCAAGCCAGCTAAGTTATAAACTTGCTTCATAGTGTTCGCAGCCTCCCTTATGCCCTAAATGCGTTCGGTGGTTACAGCATCTCGTGCCGTCCACGGATTGATCCAGTCACTCTCCCAATTAAGTGGATCACCTTTTATGTAGATAATCTGAGCTTCACAGATAAATGCCTCTGCAATCTTAGGGTCGCGGACCACGATAGCGTTTTCTAAGGAGTTGAGTGACATTGCAGTGAAATTTAGAGAGCCCGTCCACACTGAGGTAGGTTGATATGTGTCGCTTTCGTCATGCTGTAAAAATGCCAAGAACTTATTGTGCATCTTAGGCACACGATACATTTGGGTCGGCACGCAATAGCCAAAGCTGCGCACCGGTGCCAAATGTGCGAGCTTCTCTGGGTATAAAGCCTGGTCAAATGGTCCAACAGGTACCTTGCTGCCATCAAAAGGCTGTAGCGCATCATAGGCTTGGTGTAGAGTGGCTTTATCGCTGGCAGTCAACGTTGATTGAAGATCTGGGCGCAGGAAATCCTCTTTTTGTACAACGAGCAAGGTCTTCTTTTGCGCTAAGGCCGCGAGGATATCGAGGTCGGTAATCCATGCAACCGCACCAATCACCATATCAGCATATGAAATTTGTTCGAGCAGATGATCCTTTAGATCCCGAAAAAACACCTCCACATTCGCACTGGCTATTGAGTGATCGTAGGTCACTAGCTCGTTTAGATCCGCAAAATCATCACGGCCAATTTGGCGTTGTATCCATTTGCGTCCTGCGCTTTCGCATTCAGACGGCTCGTACTTTGGTGTTTGCTTTGTCGGTATTGGATGCATCATACCGATACCTCCTTGAGTTTTATGTTCTTGAGAGAGTATGGGGTAGTGATGGGCTATGACCACACCAAGAGAGCAGGCTGAATTGGACTAAATCAGCAGTTGGCTTTGATGATAGTGAGTGTTCAACAAAGCTACTCCCCCAGAGTCTCTTATGGATCGAGTTTTATGCGTTCCCAGTAACTCATACCCCCAAAAAGAATGACACGGCTCATGCGCCCATGTCCGCGCGATGCCCGCCTACGCAAGTGGTTGATTCGGCTTGCCCGACAGAACTTTGAAGCTTAAGCGCTTTACCACTAAGCCTCATGAGAGCTCATATGCTTGAACTAATCAGCTAAGCTGCAATCATGTCTCTAGGCACATCCTGTTTTGCCCGGCAAGTCGAATCTTTCACTAGTGTCATGAACTGGGTGCATACACTGCCGTTAGGGGGCGGGCGGTGGGTTATTGGCGTTCGGCTGAGAGGTAACAGCCTAAGACCTTGAGGGTAGTAGTGTGCTCCTTGAGCTGGTCTAAGATCTGTTGCATCACTGGGGTGTCGAGGTTGGCCTCAACGTCGGCAAAGAAGATCTCCTCCCACACGTCACGGCTCTTGGTCTCCATTGGGCGTGAGTAGAGCTTGGTTAAGTTGATGTTGTTGGCGCTAAACTCGTTTAATACGGCGATGAGCGAGCCTGGGGTGTACTTCTTGGTGCTAAAGAGAATGGAAGTCTTAGCCTCGAGGTTGTTAGGGATCGTGACTGGCGTCTTGCTTAAGATAATGAAGCGGGTGTAATTGCTCTTATTGTTGGCAATGTCGCTCACCAGCGGCTGTAAATCGTAGTAGCGGGCCGCATGCATCGAGCCTAGCGCGACGGCGCTTGGGTCATTTAATTCGGTGATCTTGGCCATAGCCTCAGAGGAGGCATGGGTGTAGATAATCTTAGCGTGGCTTAAGTGCTCCTTTAAGAACTTGGAGCATTGCGCGACCGGCTGCGGATGCGAGTAAATGGTCTTGATCTTGGAATAATCGATTTGGGTGGTGCCGCTTTGCTGCGTAGTTGCAGTGGCATCGTGCGGCAGCGCCAAGATCGAGTGGTCGATTGGGTAGAAGATTTCGCCTACGATGTGCGCGGTCATCGTCTGCATGATGTCGACCGACTCGTTGATCGAGCCTGAGTTTGAGTTCTCAATTGGCATGACACCGTACTCGCAGGTGCCGTTTTCGACTAGGGCCACAATCTCATCAAATGAGGCACAAGCATGTTCGTCCATGCGCCCTTCATAGGCCTCAAAGAAACGGTGGGTCGCAAGGTGCGAATAAGTGCCCTTGGTGCCTAAGTAGGCCACGGAAGTGTTTCTGGTGACGTCCACACCATTGACCGCTTCTACGATGTAGCTTTGCTCGTAGGATACGGTGTGGGCCATGATGAGCTCATAGACGTCGTGCACCATGCTCGGGCTAATGCCTGCGGCCGCCGCTTTGTTCATGAGGGTGGCAAGCTTTTGGCCCTCGCGGCGCTTGTCGACGATCCCTTGGTTGTGGGCTAATTTGTAACGAGCCACATCGCGCGCGACCTCTTGGCGTTGTTGCAGCAAAGAGATGATCTCACTGTCAATGGCATCAATGGCATCACGACAATCCAGTAAATCGCGCATGGAACCTCCAAGAGCAGGGCGGTGGCCGGTGGCATGGGGCTAGGACTAGACTGCATGGGGCTAGTGCCTAAGGCTAGGCCCTGGAACTTTGGGCTTAGAGCTTAGGTTTAGTGCCAACCGGGCCTAAAAACGACAAAGGGCGTCACATGACGCCCTTTAATCTTAAGAAGATGTGTGCCCTCAATCAATGCACTTGCCTTATGGCTGCCTTGTTATGGGGCACGAAATGCAGTGCTTGCTGCACCTACTCGCGGTTGACTACCGACAGGAGACGTAAGATCTCGACGTAGAGCCAGCAGATAGTGACTAACAGCGAGAAGGAGCAATAGTACTCAAAGTACTTTGGCAGGCCCTCGTTGACCGACTGCTCAATCATGTCGAAGTCTAAGACTAAGTTCAGAGCAGCAATGGTGCAGACAGCCAGCGAAACGATGATGGCAAAGGCACCGGTGCTTGGTAACAGTGGGAAGCCAAAGAGATTGCAGATGAAGTTCAGAAGATACAGGATCGCAATACCGCAGGTAGCGCCAATTACGATGCTGCGGAAGCGGGCGGTTGGCACAATCAGCTTGAATTTCCATAAAGCCAGCATAGCCATCATGACGACAAAGGTCGACATCACAGCAGTGGCGACAATGCCTGGATACTTGAACTCAAAGACGGCCGATAAGGTACCTAAACCAGCACCCTCACAGATCGCATAAAGTGGAGCGGTAATCGGGGTGGATTGTGGCTTGAAGATCGCGATCATGGCTACGACTAAGGCCGCGATGATTGAGCCATACATCAGAAGGCTTGGGGTGGCTTGGTTTTGGATGATATAGCCTAAGCTATAAATCATGCTGCCGTAGCCTACGATGAAGGTAATGGCGACCAAGAGGATGGATTTGGTCGTGGTGCCTGATAAGGTGGCTGTTTCACCTAAGCCGCCAAAGTTAAACTCACCTGAGGCAGCACGGTCGAGCACACCCATGGCTGGGTTGGATAGCGCCATATTGGACTCCATTAAGATAAAAACATTTGCTTCATTCTAGCAAAGTTAACTTAGGCCTCACTTTGATTGGGGGCCTTTTTCTCATTAATGTGAGGTCGCGCGCCCTTAACTTCAAGCTTGGTGCTGAGGGCTTTATCAGTGTTGTTGGTGCGTTTTGTGAGCTAAGTTGGATTTAACTACCATACTAGTTTACAAGTTGCGGGCGGGCGCTTAGCATGTGTACTGGGCTTTTTTCAGTTTTTTTGTTCCTAGTTTTGTGAGAAATGCCCCTTTAGGCGGCGGCTTTTGTCGCTAAGATCTTTTGTCTAGGAGCGCTTGGGCTCGTACCGGGGTGGACAAGGTGTCCTGATAAGGGTGTCCTGATGATAAGGGTGTCCTGATAAGGGGGGCTTGTCCTTAGGTGGTGTGATACGGGTTAAGCCAAGCCGTGCAAAGTTCGTTTTGATTTAGGAGTGTGACATGGCCAAGGGTTTATTACTGGCAGGCGAGCCAATGGGCTTATTGATTGCGCAAAGCGAAGGTTCGCTTGATAGCGTTGCTGGTTACTCGCTGGCAGTAGCGGGCGCTGAGTTCAACGTTGCTACGGGCGCAGCACGTTTAGGCCACTACGTTTCCTATTTAACCAAGCTTGGTGATGATCCATTTGGCAAGCTCATTGCCCGCACTTTACGCAACAATAAGATCGACGATGGTAACGTCCTGTACACCAAGGAGCGCACCACCGGCTTCATGTTAAAGAGCAAGGTCTCCAAGGGCGACCCTGAGATTTTCTACTTCCGTAAGGGCTCGGCTGCTTCGACCTTATCCTCCGAGGACGTTGCGCATATCGACTTCTCCAAGTTCTCGCATGTGCACTTAACCGGTATCTTCCCAGCCTTAACTGAGTCGACCCGTGGTGCCATGATGACCCTGATCAAGAAGGCCCGTGAAGCTAACCTCTTTATCTCCTTTGACCCGAACTTACGTCCACAGCTGTGGCCATCCCAAGAGGTTATGGTTAAGACCTTAAATGAGCTGGCTACTTACGCTGACTTAGTGCTCCCAGGCGAGGGCGAGGGCAAGATCTTATGCGGCAGCGAGGATGCCCACAAGATCAACGACTTCTACCAGTCGTTAGGTGCCAAGATGGTCGTAACCAAGTTAGGCCCTAAGGGTGCCTTAGTACGCAATGGCGACCAGGAAACTACCGTCCCAGGCTTCATTATTGATAAGGTCGTTGATACCGTCGGCGCCGGTGATGGCTTTGCTTGCGGCGTGCTCACTGGCCTGATGGAAGGCTTAAGCTTAGAGCAGGCAGCTGAGCGTGGCTGCGCTATCGGTGCTATCCAGTGCACCTTCTCAGGCGACAACGAAGGCCTGCCAACCCCAGAGCTGTTAAAGGCCTTCATGGACAGCCACAAGCGCGTGGTGCTGTAAGCCGCGTTTTTCTGTAAGAGCGGACGTTGTAAGGCTTTGGCCTGCAAGGCGTTTGCTCTTACGGCGCGTGCTCTGTCATAGGGCGTAGCGCCTCGCAATAGTGGGGCGGCGCCGGGCAATGAGCTGCGGGCGCGCTGTATGTGCCGCAATTTGTGGCCTAAGTTCCGGCTTGGCGCGCTGGTAATTGGCCTTAAGCCTTGGCTTTGCTAAGCTAGCTGTGTTTTCTCCTGCCCTCTGCGCCGAGACAAGGTTGAGCGCAAGAAGGTGGGTTATTGGGCAACTGAGTGTTTGCAGGTGTGTTGCACTTGGTTGCTTGGCCCCCAACTAATTAACGGCGTGCTCTTTCTTTTGGGGGAGTGGGCCGTAGCAGAGGATTTTCCATGTCTGATATTTTTGAGCGCATTAGCGAGTACGGTATTGTTCCTCTCGTTACCTTAGATGATCCTAATGATGCCGTACCATTAGCTCGCGCTTTAGTCGCTGGTGGTATCCCGATCGCTGAGGTTACCTTCCGTACCTCCGCTGGTGGCGAGGCCATCAAGCGTATGGCTAAGGAAGTACCTGAGATTATCGTAGGCTCGGGTACCGTTCACGATATCGACCACGCTAAGGAGACGGTCGATAACGGCGGTAAGTTCGTCATCACCCCAGGCTTCAACGCTAAGGTCGTTGATTGGTGCGTTAAGAACAACGTCCCAGTTTGCCCTGGTACCGTCGTACCTTCTGATATCGAAGAGGCGATGAACTTTGGCCTCAAGGTAGTCAAATTCTTCCCTGCCGAGGCCTACGGCGGCATCAACACCTTAAAGGCCTTAGCTGGTCCTTTCGGTGCCATGAAGTTCGTTCCAACCGGAGGTGTTGGCTTAAACAACTTAACTGATTACTTAGATCTGCCAAACGTTGCTGCAGTTGGCGGTAGCTTTATTCCACCTTCGAAGCTGGTTAAGGCCAAGGATTGGGACGGCATCACCAAGCTGTGCCAGCAGATCGTAGCTAAGGTCATGGACTTCAGCGTTGGCCACGTTGGCATCAACGCTGGAGACCCAGATAATGCCGGTAAGGTTACCGACCAAGTCGCTGCCCTCTTTGGCACCGACAAGCGCGAGGGTGATATCTCCTTCTTCAGCGGCAACTTAGTTGAAGTTATGAAGAAGCCTTTTGTCGGCACCCATGGCCACATCTGCGTTGACACCCGTGACTTACGCCGTGCTATGGCTCTGTTAAAGCGTAAGGGCGTGGAGTTTGACGAGGCCAACTTCATGTACGACGCTAAGGGTAAGTTAGTCACCGCTTACTTAAAGGACGAGATTGGCGGCTTTGCCTTCCACGTCCGTCAGCGTCCAGCTTGCTAAGAGCAGAGTGCTTGTAGCAGCTTTGCGCTAACAGCATGGTGCTGTTAGAACGCCGTGATGGCGCTAGGCTTGGTCCGGCGCTGTCCGGCGTTTTTTTTGTTTTTAGAGAGGTTTTCATGAGCGCGCCGCAGCACATCACCGTGGTTGACTACAACCCAGCTTGGCCGGAGCTGTTTGCCGCTGAGCGTGACTTGATTGCACCGGTGCGCGGAGCGCAATGCCATCGGCACTATGCTCACCGCAGGCGAGGCGGACATGACGCGCCTGGTCGTGGTGATGCCTGGCGGCGCGCTCGGGCTACCGTGCGGCGCCTGTCGCGAGCTCATGATGCAGCTCGGCGCTGATGCCTTGGAGATTTTGACCGGGCGCGAGCCGGTTCAGACCGTGACGCTCAGTGCACTGATGCCACAGTGGTGGGGCCATTAAGGGCACGCCCGTGCGCGCTGCTCGCAGTTGAGCGTGGTGCGGCTTAGAGGTTGGGCGCGCTAGAAAACGAGCTCCTCGGGGGCCACGGTCTGCGGCAGCTGCCAATTGATGGGGGCTTTGCCGTGAGCCATCAGGTAGGCATTGGCCTGCGAGAAGTGATGGCAGCCAAAGAAGCCTCGGCTGGCCGAGAGCGGGCTCGGGTGCGGGCTCTCTAACACTAAGTTTTTGTTGCGGTCGACTACCTTGCACTTGTTGCGCGCTTGGGCGCCCCAGAGCAAATAAACCACGTTTTGGCTGTTTTGATTGATGAGCTTGATCACCTCATCGGTGAATTGCTCCCAGCCTTGGTTGGCATGGGCCATGGCTTTGCCCTCGCGTACCGATAAGATGGCGTTTAACAGGAGTACGCCTTGGCGCGCCCAAGACACGAGGCAGCCATGCGGTGGCGGGACAAAGCCGGGGATATCTTGGCTTAACTCCTTGTAGATATTGACCAAGGATGGCGGCACGCGCACCTCAGGCCTAACCGAAAAGGACAGACCCATCGCCTGGCCTAATTCGTGGTAAGGGTCTTGGCCTAAGATGACGACCTTGAGGTCTTCAAACTTGGTCAGGCGAAAGGCATTGAAGATTTCATGGCGCGGCGGAAAGCAGCGGTGACCTGCGGCCACGTCTTGGTCGTAGTAGGACAAGGCATGGGTAAAGTAGGGCTGTTCTTTGAGTGGACCTAAAAGGTCATGCCAGGTTAAGCTCGCCATTAGTCTTCTCCTCTTGCTGCAGGGTGCACCGAGTGGTGCGGGCGTTGGGCGCGGCGCACGCTGAGCACTCGGCTGGTGCTGGGCGCTCAGCTGGTGCTGAGCACTCGGCTGGTGCTGGGCGCTCTGCTGGTGCTGGGCGCTCTGCTGGTGCTGAGCGCTCGGCTGGTGCTGAGTGCTCGGCTGGTGCTGAGCGCTCGGCTGGTGTTGAGCACTCGGCTAGTGCGGTGCGGTCTCTAAGAGCGCTAGTACCGCTTGGGCGACACGCTCTAGGCCTAGTCCATCGTAGACCTTGAGGCAATTGTGCGTGAACTGCGGCGCGTTGGCAATAAGCTCCTTGAGCGTTGCCTCCACGACCTCAGGGTCAGAGAGCTTGGTGAGCTCAAGGTTCAAGCCAAAGTGGAACTTGACCATGGCCTGAGGGCCGCCGATCTGATTGTCAGCAATGACCACCCCGATGGTCGGAATGCCCGCTGCCAGACGCTCGCGGAACATGCCGCCATAGGCGCCGATCACCACGTCATGCTTAAAGAGTAAGTCCGCGACATCCTGGCAGTGACGCATCAGGTGTACGCGGGCGCGGTACTGGTCGGGAATAGTGGCAATCAGGCGCTCAAGCTCCGGATAGTCGTTGTTGGCAGCTCCGGCGATGATGGTGAAAGCGTAGCGCTCATAAAGCTTGCCTGAGAGCAGGGCCTGGGTGAACTTAAGGCAGGCTGAGACCGGGTCGGCGCCACCAAAGTTCACAAAGACGCGTACCGGCGTGCGGTGCCCGAGGCTTGCTACGTCAATGCCTCTTTGCTCGAGCTCAGCCTTGAGGGTCGGCGGCACAAATTGCGCGGCATTGGCGAGAGGGGGCAGAGGCTCAGGGAGCTTATCTTTGCCGATTAAGGCACGTACGCTCAGGGCGTTGCTATGGGCGCCACAGGTGCAACTGCTGGGCTCATTTAGCGGGTAGTTCTTAGGATAGAAACGCTCGGCGGTCAGCGAGTACTGGGAGCCTAAGAGCAGCTGGCAGTGGGGCGGACACAGCTTACGGTAGGCTTGCTCGTTCGGGCCTAGGTTTTGGTTGAGCAGCACGTCGCATTGATGCTTGCGATTGTAGAGGTCGTCTACCACCAGGATTTTGCTGCGCGTATTGAGCGGGGCCTCAAAGCTCGCATCAATCGCATAGTCGTCGATGAGCAGTACTTGTGGGACGATGGCCTGAGCGCTAAGGTGCTCTAGGATGTCCTCCTTGGTGGCAAAGGTCTTGATCTCATCGTACTCGGCGCACAGCGGGCGTAAGGCCTCGTCAAAGGCGTAGACATAGAGCGTCAGCTGGGCGTGCGCCTTGAGCTTGGGCAAGAGCGGCTTGATGCGCATCAAATGTCCGGTACCGATGCTGCGATTGGCGCGTACAATCACGCCGATCCAAGGTTTGGCCATGTTATTAGCTCTTCCCTAACTTCTTGATCGCTTCAGCCAGGATTAAGGCGTATTCCCAGTCCTCAGGCGTGTCGATGTCGATAACGCGATAGCGTGGCATCTCAAACATGCGGTAGGTAAATTCGGCCGCGCGACTGCGGTCAGGCTCGGTGGCCGTACCGTCGAGCATGGCGCCGTGGGTAGCCTCTAACAGCTTTGGGCTGTGGAAATAGAACTGACCTGCGTCCTGGAAGCTGCGTGGTAAGTCCTGCGAGCGCATCATTTGGCATTCAGGCATGATGGCAATCGGTGCGCCCTCTGGGCTTTGGTAGAAGCCGCGCTGAACTGGGAATGGGAACTCGCAGCAAGCAAAGATGTAGTCGGCGTGGTCGGCGCTAAACTTAGCGTAGGCAGCCTGTAGGTACTCTGGAGTTAAGAGGGGCGCGGTAGCGTAGACCGTGAGGATAGTGTCGTAATGACTGCCGCGCTCAGTCATCTTGCGGTAGGCATCTAAGGCCACCACGGCGGTGCCCGCATAGTCATTGGCTAGTGCCGCATCGCGCATAAAAGGTACGGATGCTCCGTATTGCTTTGCGACGGCAGCGATTTCCTCATCGTCGGTCGAGACGATCACATCGGTGCAGATGCCGCTCTTGAGGCAATTCTCAATGCTGTAGGCGATGAGAGGCTTACCCAAGAAGTCCTTGATGTTCTTGTGGGGAATGCGCTTGGAGCCACCACGGGCTGGAATCACTGCTAAAACTGAGTTGGCCATGTTATTTGTCCTCAAAATTATCTAAGGCGGCGGCAATAATGGTTGCGACCATGCTTTGCTCGACACGGGTGATCTTGGTGTGCAGCGGAATGGTGAGGGTGTGCTCATAGAAGTACTCTGCTCCTGGTAAGGCCTCAGGGTACTTCTGCTGTTGATAGTAAGGATGGCGGTAAATCGGGATGTAGTGGATTTGGGCGCCTACCCCCTTATCGCGCAGGGTCTGGTAGATTTCGTTGCGGTGCTCTACTTGGATTTGGTAGAGGTGCCACGAGCTCTCAAAGCCAGGGATATCGGCAACCGGCAGCTTGACCAAGTTGTGGTCGAGAATATCGACGTAGGAGCGCGCCAGCTCTCGGCGCTTTTGCAGGAAGCTATCGAGGCGATTCATCTGGGAAATGCCTAAGGCAGCCTGCATTTCGCTCATACGGTAGTTATAGCCCAGCATTAGTTGCTCGTAGTAGAAGCCCGGCATATCTGGATTTTCCATCTGGGCGGGGTCGTGGGTGATGCCGTGGGCATGTAAGAGGCGAATCTTGGCCGCGAGCTCTTCGTTGTCGGTAAGGCAGGCACCACCTTCGGCGGTGGTGATGATCTTCACTGGGTGGAAGGAGAAGACGGCGACATCAGAGAACTTGCACTTGCCAATCAGGGTGTTCTCATAGGTGGCGCCTAAGGCATGAGAGGCGTCTTCGATCAGGTAGAAGCCGTAGCGCTCCTTTAAGTTTTGCAGATAGCGCAGCTCACATGGGCGTCCTGATAGGTGCACGGCCACCACGGCCTTAGGCAGCGGCTTATGATTTTGCTCGGCGTCCTTGAGCATTTGCCCTAACTTGACGTGATCTAAATTGCCGGTGTGTGGGTCAACGTCGATAAAGCGCACCGTGGCTCCGCAGTAGCGGGCGCAGTTGGCCGAGGCCACAAAGCTGATCGCACTGACCCAAACCTCATCTTGCGGGCCCACGTCTAAGGCCATCATGCACAGGTGTAAGGCGGCGGTGGCGTTGGAGACCGCGACGGCGTAATCAGCATCAGTGTAAGAGCACAAGCACTCTTCAAACTCACTGACGCGCGGGCCACAGGTTAGATAATTGGAGCGCAGCACGCGCTCGACCGCTTGGATATCATCTTCGTCGATGTTTTGAGTGCTGTAGGGAATCATGATGCTGCCTTATGTGGGCCCAGAAGAGCTCTGGGCCAATGAAAAAGGGTCAGGAGGTCGCGCGTGCAACCGGGCCTGACCCTCCAAATAATTGCAATCAGTACAGCTCGTGAGCTGTACTTGGTCGTAGTTGAGCTTGATTAGATGTGCTTGTTGATTTCGATCAGCTCTTCTACGGTTAAGTAATGTGGGTTGTTGAGCGAATTGTACTCAAAGCCCTCTGGTACCGGATGGCCTTCCTCACCTAATGGAGTGACGTCGAACTTATTGGTGTGGCTGTTGGTGTAGGTGATGGCAGGCTTTAAGATAAAGAACTTATCGAACTCTAAGGTGTGCAAGAAGTCATCACGTGGGCACATAACCTCGTGGATCTTCTCGCCGGGGCGAATGCCGATAATCTTCTGCGGCAGATTAGGGGCTAAAGCGGTGGCCAGATCGGTGATCTTGATCGATGGGATCTTAGGGACAAAGGTCTCACCGCCGCGCATACGTACTAAGTTTTGCAGTACGAAGTTCACGCCTTGATCTAAGGTGATCCAAAAGCGGGTCATGGCGGCATCGGTGATTGGCAGCTCAGTCGCGCCTTGAGCAATTAAGCTGCGGAAGAAAGGTACGACCGAGCCGCGCGAACCGGCGACATTGCCGTAACGGACGACCGAGAAGTGCAGATTGCGGCTACCGGTGATGTTATTGCCCGCTACGAAGATCTTGTCCGAGCACAACTTGGTGGCACCGTAGAGGTTGATTGGGTTGGCGGCCTTGTCGGTCGACAGCGCAATTACCTTTTGCACGCCCGAGTGCAGGCAGGTCTCCACAATGTTCTCAGCACCGAAGATATTGGTCTTGATGCACTCCATTGGGTTGTACTCAGCGGCTGGTACCTGCTTGATTGCAGCGGCGTGGATTACGATATCGACGCCTTGCAGCGCTAAGAACAGACGCTCCTTATCGCGTACGTCACCGATAAAGAAGCGCAGACGAGGCTTGTCCTCACGGAACATCTGCTCCATCTCAAACTGCTTGAGCTCATCGCGCGAGTAGACAATGACCTTCTTGACGTCGTAATTATCAAGCACGGTTCGGATGAACTTCTTACCAAAGGAGCCGGTACCGCCGGTGACCAAGATGGTCTTGTCTTTGAGGTAGTCTTTAATTGCTGCGTTAATGTCCAACATTGTTCGTCCTACAATTCCTTAGCGTCGAGGTCTGAGCCTGACAACGCGCCAGGTCTTAGCCTGACAGCTAAGAACTGAACTCAAAGCAGGCAGCGTCACCATACGCTGCAAAATTAATATGCCCAGGGCAATACCTTACCATTGTAACGGCAAGTGGCCGCAAAAAATCTAACCTAAGGCGCCAAGTTGTGCGGCAACTTACAGGCCAACTTTGCGCCCTAGTGGTTAGCCCAACTGTGCAACCCACTTGTCAGGTCAACTGTGCAACCCACTGGTCAGGTCAACTGTGCGGCCCACTGGGCGGTAGCGGCGCTACTGGGCGGTTAGGCCGTACTTCTTCATCTTCTCGATTAAGGTGGTACGGCGCAATCCCAAGGTTTCAGCGGCTTTGGCCACCACGCCATTGGTTTGCTCGAGCGCTTGCTTAATCATCGATATTTCAATATCGGTAATCATGTCCTTAAGGTTTACCCCCTCAGGACGCAAACGCGGCACAAAGGCCTCGGCCATGTCATCCTCATCGCGAATGACCGGTAAATCAGGCAGGTCTTCTTTCTTGGCTTCAGGCTCGGTAGGAGCGCTGGCCGCATTAGTGCGGCTATTGCTCTTAGGCGGATTAAAGGCGCCCGGATCGGTGCTGATAACGCTGTTGTCGTCCATTCCGGCAAAGTCGGAGCTTTGCTCAAACTCATCAGGCGCAGTAAAGGCCTCTAAAATGGCCTCGCGCTCGGCCAGCGGATCGTCGGCCACCTTATCCCCTAAATATTTAGCCGGTAAGTCAGAGGCATCGACTACTTCGTTAGGGTGCAAGATGAGTAAGCGCTCGACTAAGTTCGAGAGCTCACGCACATTGCCCTTCCACTGGTTTTGCATTAAGGCCAGCATCGCACGCTGGGTAAAGCGGATGGTGGTGTGCTGTTCCTTGCCGTGGCGATTGACCAGCTCTTGGATTAAGAGCGGGATATCGTCAGTGCGCTCTCTAAGAGGTGGTGTCTCAATTGGGAATACGTTGAGACGGTAGAACAGATCTTCACGGAAGCGGTTCTCTTGCACCATCTTCTCGAGGTTTTGGTGCGTCGCCGCAATCACACGAACATTGGCGGTGATGATCTTATTGGAGCCCACGCGGGTAAAGGTGCGCTCTTGGAGCACGCGCAAGAGCTTAACCTGCATCTGAAATGGCATATCGCCGATTTCATCTAAGAACAGGGTGCCGCCTTCGGCCAGCTCAAAACGACCTTCACGGGTGGCAAAAGCGCCGGTGAAGGCGCCCTTCTCGTGACCGAATAATTCCGACTCGAGCAGTTCACCAGGAATGGCGCCGCAGTTGACTGGGACAAAAGGCTTCTTGGAGCGATTGGACAGATCGTGAATGGCGCGGGCCACCACTTCCTTACCGGTGCCAGATTCACCTAAGATCAAGACATTGGCATCAGTGGGGGCCACCTGCTCGATTAAGCGACGTACCACGCACATCGCGTCCGAGCGGCCCACTAAGCGCTTGATTAAGGCGCCACGGCGCCCATCGGAGCGCCCCGAGAGGCGGCTCATGGTGCGAAATGATTGGCAGTAGTGCAACAGCTGCACTAACTCGTCGTAGGTTGGCTCCTTGCTCAGACGGCCAATGTAATTGGCATCTTCCTTACCGGAGGGAATGAACTCACTATCGCAGACAATAAATGCGGTGCGCGGGTATTTGGCCATAATCTTGGCGCTAGAGACCTTACCCATGAGCGTTCCTAAAATGCACGCATCGATCTGCTCTGAGGATGAATCAAGATAGGACAAACAGTCCTCAATTTCGCCAGTTTGGGTCGCAGCCCCTAAGAACGTAAAGATCGTTTCTAGAGCTTGGCGTTTATCTTGGTCATGCTCAACTATGAGCACATTTCCTGAAAACTGCATAAACTCGCCTTTCGCTTAGGCCTAACACAGAGCTGAAAGCCCATTTGATGTAATCTAAGTCCAAGTGCTCGACTCAAGAGCACGCGCCTAGCAAGGCTTGTGACCTTAAGTCTGTCTGAACTTTTGTCGCGAGTTAAACCAGCTTCAAAAGTGCTCAAGCGCAATAGAGCCTGGCAGCAGCTAAGAACAGCCGTTCCAGTTTTGGACTTGAGGCGTACTTGGCAAGACCTCCTGTGCTAAGAGCTCCTAAGACTAGGATTCTTGCGGTAAGGGGCTTACTGTCAGGACTCCAACCACCAGGATTGCTGCCATGACGCCAGCGTGGACCAATCTAATGAGAATAAACAATGTTAAGCAATAAGGTACCGGCCGTACGGATGCTGATAAGCAGGCGTAAGGTCATTCCTTACTGGTTTGAGCATGTGAGCGTTGTTACAGCGCTAACATGAGGTCTAGCATGGAATCTCACTCTTAATTCCGTAAACGTTTACGGCTTTAAGGGTGTGCCACAGCTGAGTTTGATCGTCCTCGGCACTGGAAGCCTAAAAGCTCTCTCCTGAGACAATCTGCAGGTCTTGGGTTTAGCAAGACCATCCCATCTCAAAACGTCGGTGCTTGGAGCTAGCACACTGTCACCATAGGTGAACCGTGTACAGCCTTGGGCCCTGAAACTCGGGGCTCAAAGCGTTGATCCTGACTTAAGTTCTAGTGCTCACCTTGCTCATCTAGTGTTACTGCAGGCGATGCCCTTGGTCACAAAAACAAACAGATGCTCACCAGATCCTAATCCAGGATTACGGCACGAGCATCTCTGCGCTAAAACGGAGGGAAATGCACCATGCGCTAGCATGAAATCACTGTTGTAAGAGACTGGTTTTCTGTAACCATCATACCCTTTTTGGGGGAGCTTTGGCAGGATTTTGACGGGCTGTCAAAAAATTTGAAGCGCACCTGGGGATCTTTTTTAGTAACTGTATTATCTAGTTGCAACGGAGCAATGAGGTCTACCGTAAAGCAAAGCCCGATACTATCGCGATCTTGCTGCCCGCCATGGAAGGCTAGTGATATCTATTGAGCCAATCATAGCACGCACAAAATGCCCTGCCAGACACCTTGCTTGATTTGACTTGTTTTCTGTATACAGGAAACATCTAGGGTGGGGCTTAAGATCACTTGGCTAATCTAGAGCTCAACCCTATTTTTAAGCGCTCTGTTGCCTGTATACAGTTCACTCGCTAGATGTTACAAACTAATTAAACAACGTATCTTGAAAATAGATTTAGCGCACAGTGGAGCGCGGCGTGATCCTGATGACCACGCCGTTTTGTGATGGTTTTGATAACATTAGATGTATCTATTGGACAACATGACAATAAAAACAAAGTTGCACAAACATAGTGCGCGGTTGTCCGACAAGCTAAATCTAAAGTTGTAGCTCATTTTTCCAAGATTATGTGAAATTTCGTGGCAATCTTCGCAAGCGATTACGGGGACGCGTATCTTTGCCGTAGGGGGCAGTAGCATCATTATGCGTGCACGCAATCCTGGGACTTTGGAGCTTAAACCGCAAGTCAAGCCATAAGGTGAGCAGCTGTCGGGACGCAGCGGTTAAGGGGACGCTTAGATGAGCAACCTAGAGTGACCGGCGCCAGGGGCGCTGAGGTGGCCTCCTTGATGTCCTCCCGCTTGATGTCCTCCCCCCTTGCGGCCGTTGAGGAGGCAGTAGGGAGGCAGTAGGGAGGTGGCTGTAGGGGGCTGGAGGTTTGCCACTTAGGAAAGGCTTGCCCTAATGCGGCAAAATTTGGGCAAAAATTGGCGCTAAATGGCTTATTTATCGGCCTTAAGATGGGAAGATGCGTGGCATAACGCTTGCACTTTTTGTAAGTTGGACTGTGCGGTGATGGCGCAAGTTTGCGCGCACCAGTCCGTTAACTAGAGCAAATCGTGGGGCCCGATGGCGTGGTGCCATGATGAGCAAGGCGTGGTGCCATGATGAGCAAGGCGTGGTGCCATGATGAGCAAGGCGTGGTGCCCTGTTAGGGGTGGTAGTAAAGGTTTTTTCCTATGGATACGAGCTCTCCGGACATGCAAAAGGCTCAGGCTAGCTTAGGCCTGATTGCTGATACCCGTGGCTTAGACAAGCTGCGGCAAATGGGCCATGGTAGCAACAAGGAAAAGGCTCAGGCCCTGTACATGGCCGCGCAGCAATTTGAAGCTTTGCTGATGCAGTACTGGGTCGATGGCATGCGCTCAGCCAATGAAACGATCAATCCTGATTCGCCGCTGCGCAGCAAGTACTCAGGCTTTTTCGATGACATGCTCGCCCAGCAGCAGGTCGGTTCGATGGTGCAAGGCAATGGCACCGGCGGCGCGTCCGTTAACAAGAACTCGATCTCCTACCTTATCACCAAGCAATTTGCCTCGAGTTTAGGCGACGAGGGCAAGGCGCTATTAGCAGAATTAGAAGGTCGCCCTTACGATCCTAATGAGGGTACGCAGGCCGTTGAGGGCATGATGCCGCTCACGAAAGATCAGGGCTATTTGCCGCTTGATCGCGATCAACGCGGTTATATGGCGCTGCAGGGTGAAGCCACTCCAGGCTTTATGCGCTATAGCGAAGCTGATCAACAGCGTGCGATCGCTCGTCCTTCGACTATGTATGCCAAGGCCAAGCACAATAACGCCAGCGTCGGCGCTTTAAGCGACCTCTACAGCTCGCTGCCTGATGTGCGCGAGATGCGCAGCTTCAAGTCTCCAGAGGACTTTGTGCAGAAGATGATGCCTTATGCCCGCAAGGCGGTAGAGGGCATCGGTATGAACCCACTCGTGTTAGTAGCGCAAGCGGCCCTGGAAACTGGTTGGGGTCAGCACGTGCCTGAGGGCAATAACTATTACGGTATCAAGGCCGGTTCCTCGTGGCAGGGCCCAACCCAAGACCTTGATTCCCCAGAATTTGAACAAGGGGCCATGGTAACGCGCAATTCGCGCTTCAGAGCTTACCCATCGGTCTTAGAGTCCATGCAGGACTACGTCGCGCTGATTACTGGCAATGCGCGTTACGCTAAGGCAGCGACCAAGAGCTTCGATCCTGATACCTACTTCGATGAGATTCAGAAGGCAGGCTACGCCACAGATCCGCACTATGCTGCTAAGCTTAAAAACATTACGCGTCAGATCGCTTTTATGGCATATAAATAGCATCCGATTGGGTGCACGATAGAGCCAAAATCAGGGTGCAAAGCTGATATTTATCGGATTGAGCGGGTGTGATCGCGTGATCGCACGATCGGATAAAACGCGGTGGACGGCAAAAAACTTCCATCCCAGCGCCAGCTGCGAGCGCTCCTGCGAGCGCTCCCGTAGCGCTCACATGAGCGCTGAAGCTCAGCTGAAATGCGGCTGAAGCGGCAGCTTGCCCCATGCGGCTGATGTCATGTTGTTGTAGGAATTTAGGCAATGCTCGATTTGTTACAGACTGGTAAGTACGGCGTGCTTACCCAGCAGAAGTTGCTCAACACAACTTCCAATAACATTACCAACGTCAACACGGAAGGCTATGTCCGTCAAGAGACCGTAGTCTATACCAGTGCCCTTGAATGGGGCATTGGCGAGACCATCACCCGCCGTCTGTACGATAAGTACACCCAGCGCGAGATGTTCCGCGACCAAGGTAACGTCGGCTTCTACGATGCATATGCCACCGGTCTTAACACTGTCGATAAGCTCTTATCGAGCAAAGACACCTCGATGGCCACGCAGTTAGACAATCTCTTCTCTTCAATGGAAGAGTCGGTGCACAACACCACCTCGACTGCCTATCGCCAAGAGCTGCTCACCCAGCTTCAGACCACAGTCGACCGCTACAACACCTTAAACTACAACATCAAGAACGAGCTCACCGACATCAACAACAAGATCTCCGATAGCGCCACCAGCATCAATGACTTGGTGGAAGCCTTCTACGAGGTCAACCGCAGCGTGCGCAACTTAAGTGACCGTGCCGCACAAACCGATGTGGGCTTACAGCTTTATGACAAGCGTGACATGATCGTAAATCAGCTCTCGGAGTTAGTTGATGTCAACTTAACCGTAGAGCCTGATGGCGCTTACAGTCTGTACTTAGGCAACGGCCAGCTCTTAGCTAACGCCGATACCTATGCTCAGATCAAAGTGGTTAAAGATGAGGCTGATAACACCAAGCGCTCCTTAAACTTAGTGTTTGAGGTACCGGCCCATACTGAACTCAAGATGGGCGACTCGGCGTGGGGCGGCAAGATTGGTGGTTACTTAGCAGCCTCTAACGAAATGCGTCAAGCCATGCGCGAGTTAGGTCAAAGCGCCTTAGCCTTAGCTGACGCCTTAAACGTCCAAAACAAGGGTGGTATCACCTTAGAGGGCACCAAGGGCGGTGACCTCTTCAAGATTCCTCAGCCAGTCGCAGGCGTACGCGTCAATGGTGCAGACAACATGGCGATGCAGCTCACCTTCAACGAAGGCGAGGGCTCCGATATCCGCAGCTGCGACTACCGTGTCCTTTGGGTTAACGATGGTGGTGTAGCTCACCCTCGCGTTTTCATGGTCGATGCTGATGGCAATGAGACCGAGATTGATTCGGCAAATATCAACCAAGAGCGCGTTAATGGCGATTTGCTTGTCGAAGTAAAAGGACACGGCATTACTTTAAACTTCGGTAACGGGACTCAAGCTGAAGATTTGGCTGATGCCCGTGCTGAGTTTAAGGTTCAGCCAACCCTGAATGCCGCTTTTGATCTCAAGGCCAACATCACCAAGCCAGAAGATTTCGCTTTTGCCTCTGCAATTCGCGTCAGCGGCGAGAACATGGTCGACGGTAACGCTGTCCCAAGTCTGGAAGGCGTCTATATGACCGGCCCTAACCAAGGCATCAACATTGATCCGGTTACTGGTAAGCCTCAGTTTACAACCAACGCGCCTAACTACATTCGCTACGAGATTGATAAGGCCACCGGTGAAGGCGCATATGTAATCTATCACCAGGCCGATGATGGCACGTTGACCGAGTTAGGTAAAGCCGATGATGCCTGCAATGGTGTTGATATCTTCGCCAATACGGATTGGATTGATCAGGATACTCAAACAAAAGCTGACACCAATGGCTATCCTGGCTATGAGGTTAGCTTCAAGGGTACGGTTAAGAACGGCTCGTCCTTTAAGATCGAGATCAATACCGACGGCTACAACGACAACACCAACGGCAACTTGATGGCGGGCATCAAGCAAGAAGGCATTGTCTTTAGTACTGATAGCGTCCGTAATAGCATCACCGAAGATTACGCCGACATGGTTTCGGCCTTAGGTTCGGCCGTGATGTCAGCTAATACCGATTTAAAGGCAGCACAAGCCAAGTGCGAGCAGAGCCAAAACCTCTTCTCGTCGACGGCGGGCGTCAACCTCGATGAGGAAGCGGCGAACCTGATTCGCTACCAGCAATCGTACTCAGCCTGCGCTCGTATTATTAGTGCCTCGCAAACCATCTTTGATGCGTTGATTAGTGCTATCTAATTTAGTCTGTAGGAGATCGTAATGCGCATTTCAACCTCTATGCAGTACAACTCGCATCTGAATTACCTCCAGACTGCGAACACGAAGCTCGATCAAGCCTCCACCCAGTACAACACTGGTCTTAAGTTCCAGACCGCTGGTGAAGACCCAGGTGGCATGGCCGCTACGATCAAGTATCAGGCTGATATCACCGCCTACGAGCGCTATGGCGACAACGCCAAGGTGGTCTCTGATGCCTTAGATCAAGAGGAAACCGCCTTAGGTCAGATCTGGAATGTGATGTCGAGCATCCAGACCCGCCTGATTCAGGCTATTAATGGCACCTTAGATGACGGTTCGCGTCAAGCCTTAGCCGAGGACATCAAGCAATCGCGCGATCAGCTCTACAGCTTGATGAACACCAAGAACGCCGAAGGCGAGTACATCTTCTCGGGCGCTCAGTCGGACATCCCAACTTTCACCGTAACTTCCGACGGTAACTACGTTTGTAACGCCGATGGCTCGACCAAGAACGTCAACGTCTCGCCGACCATTACCGTCCAGACCACCGACTCGGGCCTTAACATCTTTGAGAACGTGATGTACGCCTATGACTTTGGCTTGTTTAACAATGATGCCACGAACGGCTTTAACTCGTTTGATCCGGCAATGGGTGGTCTTTATAACTTTGAAGGTCAGATCACTGTTTCGGATTACGACCAATTCAATGCTTTCTTCAAAGATCGCTTTGACTACGGTGCAGGCGGCGAGGGGGCTGATCCAGCTGATCCTAACAATCTTAATCCTAATTCTTTCATCATCCAATTTACCGGTCCTGATACCTTTGAATTGCGTCCTTATTCTTTTTCGGGTAACGAGCTGATTGCATCAGGTGAAATTAAGGACGGTAAGGTTGAAGTTAATGGTATGACCTTTACCTTGCCTGAAGGTTATAAGCCATCAGCAGGTGCCTATATTGGATTTACGTTAGAACAGCCAAGCCAAGGTAACATCCTCAATAAGCTGACAGAGATCGTTAACAAGCTCTCGCTGCCGCAGGATGAGTGGGACAACATCAATCAAAGCACCTCGAGCCTGACCCACGATTTAGCTGAGATGCAGCAGAACATCGAGCTTGCTAAGAAGCAGGTCGATACCTATCGCGGTATGGTCGGTGCTCGTGGTGCCAACATCGACGCGATCATCCAGTCGGACGAGTCCTTAACCGATATCAAGAAGGAAGCTAAGGCCAACGTCTCGGAGATGGACGCTTTTGAGGCGGTCTCGAACCTCTTGGTAGCGCAAAACGCGCTGCAAGTGGCCCAGCAGTCGTACAACTTGGTTCACTCGACCACTCTATTTGACTACATGCGCTAGTCTGGTTTTGAGCTAGGGTGAAAAAGGGCGAACTTTAGGTTCGCCTTTTTTATCGGCACGATGGTATATAGGCTCAAGTGAGATTACGCAAGGATGTTGGAGCTTGCTGTGCTAACTATGATGAATAAGCCATTTTCAAGGCTTGGGGGTCAAGAAATCCGGGCTCTTTCCGATATATAACAATGAGAGTGAGCGCATTTTGCGATCTAATGTGCGATCTCGCTTGCGATCGTGTTGGCGGTAATCGCCGCGATCCTTTGTTAAAAATTACCAGTTTCAACTGTTTTAGTGGGCCGTGAGGCTCGAATGAACCAAAGCTCAGGAGAGAAGCTGCCAAGAGCGCTTGGCAGAAGATCTTTCGGATAGAGTGCACCTGTAAGCTTGCTTTGCTTTTGCTTGCAGTGGGGTGCGACGCAGCGGAAAGTTTCTTTGTTCTCTTTTGGGAGGCGGTTTGAGTGCTGTGTCTTGGGCGATACCCTGGGCCCAGGCGCGAAATTGGGAAGTAGTGTAGTGCTGCAAACAGCCTTGATTTGGCTTACACCAGCAAAACAAGCGGACTAGTCCTAAGTCCTAGTCTTCTTGGGTGTGAAGCCTTCAAAGGGTACCCAAGGAGAGTTAGAAATGGATATCGGAAGTGTATTTAAGTCAGACAGGGATTTAGTCGAGCGCAGTGCCGCCCTGCGTGCTAATAATGACCTTAAACGCGCTCTAGATGCCCCCAGCGCTGAGTCGGTTACTTCCAGTGCTGCATCCCTGAGCGCTAACTCAGTGGTACAGACTCATCCTGCGGACAACCGTAATACTGCTTCTAGTGCGCCTCAGGCGGTGGAGCCGGACGACATCAAAGAGCCTGTGTGGAAGAAAAAGTCGTTTGTCGCCCAGGTATCCATTCGTAATAGTTTCATCAACGAAGAAAGCGAGCTGGCTCAAGAGCTGCGCCAACAAAATGAGCGCGAAAAAGCTCAAGCGCAAGAAGAGCGCCGCCAAGAGGCGTTAGAAAACGCCAAGGAAGTGATCGCTTCCTTAAATCAAAAGCGCTTAGCCATCCGCTTTGACACGGCTGAGAAGTTTGATAACGCCAATGTGGTCAACATTGTTGACTCGGAAACAAGCGAAGTGTTGCGCCAAATCCCATCAGATGAAATCCTGCGGGTGCGTGCGGCGGTTCAAGCTTATGAGCAGCGCTTAGCTCATGACGATATGATGACCGATCCTGCACTCAAGGCTAAGGGCGTCGATACGGCAGGCGTTAATGAAGACCTGCGTGGTGTCGTGATCGACTTTGAAGCTTAGAAACCGATTTTTTGGGCACAAGGTCTAGGCGCGCTGGCGTCTAGGCCTTTGTTCTTTTCTGAGCCGGATGAAAGTTCACGCCTGACTAAAAGTTGGTGCCTAGCTGAAAGTTCGCGCCTAGCTCCAAAGTTGGTGCGAGCTTTGCTCTAGCCAGCTTTTGGCGTAATGCCGTTCGGAAAAGAGAATAGGGGGCGCCCCAGAGCTGAGGCCACTGGCCTGTTATAATAATGTTGGCTCTAGGTTTAATCGCGCCAAGCGCAGCAGCAGGGTGTCACTGTGCTGTGGGCTGCCTTGTTTATAGGAGAATAAGATGTACGGACGTAACCTTAAAGCTTACAATCGTACAAAGCTGGAAGCTGAGCTCCTCGTAGCTTCACCTCACCGTGTAACTCAAATGCTCTTTGAGGGTTTAATTGAGCGTTTAAACCAAGCTAAGGGCTATATCGAGACCAATGATTTTGCCAAGAAGTCGACCTTCATTGGTAAGGCCATCGGCATTATCAATGGTCTGCAAGGCTCAGTTGATCCTTCCTACGATCCTGAGTTAGGTGAGCGCATTATTGGCTTGTACGAGTACATGAAGGATCGCTTAAACGACGCCAATATCAATAACGATGTGGCTCCGATCAATGAGGTGATCAAGCTCATTACTCCAATCAAGGAAGCCTGGGACCAAATCCCTGAGGACATCCGCGACGAGCAGAACACCGCTATCACCAAGAAGTTTGAAGAGATTGACGCCGCTCAGCGTGAGCGCAATCGCAAGGGCTTTGCCTTCGGCCAGTAAAGCCGAACTAGCGACCAGTAGGGCCAAACTATCGGTCAATCGAGCCAGACCTCGGTCAATCGAGCCAAACCTCGGTCAATCTAGCTTGGACCTGTAGGTTGGGCCAAGCGTCCTGGGCCGCTTAAGTGGCTTTCAGGGCAAAACAAAGGGCAGCTCCTTTTGGGGGCTGCCCTTTGTTTTGCTGTAACCAAGCCCAAGTCCTTGGGCTTGGCGCCTTCTTGATTAGATAGTGTGAATCGAGAAGGTGTTGGTGGTGCCCGATGGAACTAAGGCGCCGGAAACTAAGCAGATGTTGTCGCCGCTCTTGGCTAAACCAGTCTCTAAAGCGAGCTTCTTGCCTAAGGCAAAGAACTGGTCGGTCGAGGTGATGCGGTCGACTAACTTAGGAATAACGCCACGGACTAAGCACAGCTGACGTGCGGTCTTGATATTTGGCGTTAAAGCTAAGATGTGCGAGGTTGGGAAGTACTTGCGTAACGCAGCTGGAGCATTGCCGTGCTCGGTAGCAACGACGATGAGCGGAATACGTAAGGTCTCGCAAGCGTCGACAGCGGCTAAAGATACGGCCTCAGTAACCGATGGGTTCTGCGACTTGATCTCGGTGTGAGCCTTGATCTCGCGATCGGAACGACGGCAGATGGTGGCCATAGTGGTGACCGCCTCTAATGGGTACTTGCCCTTAGCCGACTCGCCCGAAAGCATAACCGCATCAGTGCCGTCTAAGATCGCGTTGGCAACGTCACCGGCCTCAGCACGGGTTGGACGTGGGTTCTTGATCATCGAATCCAGCATCTGGGTGGCGGTGATAACTGGCTTGCCAACCTCGTTACAGCGCTTGATGATGTGCTTTTGATGGAAAATAACTTCTTGAGCTGGGATCTCAACACCTAAGTCACCACGGGCAACCATGATGCCGTCGGCAGCAGCTAAGATGTCCTCGAAGTTGTCTAAGCCTTCTTGGTTCTCGATCTTAGCGATGATCTTGATGTCCGAGCCACCGTTCTCATTTAAGAAGTCGCGGATATCTTGGACGTCTTGACGGTTGCGGGTAAAGGAAGCAGCGATGAAGTCAACACCACGCTTGATACCAAAGAGGATATCGTTCTTATCGTGCTCGGATAAGAATGGCATAGTGATGTGGGTGTTAGGCAGGTTAACGCCCTTCTTCTCGCCTAAGGCGCCGTTGTTTAAGACTTCGCAGTAAACTTCGGTGTCAGTGGTGTCGAGCACCTTTAAGGCGATTAAACCGTCGTCTAACAGGACGATGTCACCACGGTGTAAGTCACGGGCTAAGTCAGCATAGGTAACCGAGATCTTCTCACGGTTGCCGACAAAAGTGCTGTCAGTGGTAATAGTGATCTTCTGGCCGGTAACCAGCTGGATTTCCTGACCGTTCTCTAAGGAGCAAGTACGGATCTCTGGGCCACGGGTGTCCAAGAGTACTGCGAAGATCTTGCCCGTCTCTGCCATGATGGCTTCGAGGTTGGTGATACGGCCGCCGTGCTCTTCAAAGTCGCCATGCGAAAAGTTCAAACGCATCACGTTCATGCCTGCGTTGAGCAGGGATTCCATGACTTCACGCTTTTCGGATTTTGGGCCGATGGTGCAGACCATCTTGGTTTTCTTAAGCACTTAGAACTACCTCGTGACAGGGTTAACGTTTTATCGATTTTCGCGCGCGATTATACCCGAAATCCGTGATAAATATGCGCTAAAACCCCCATCGGTGAGAAAAAAACACAGTCGCGCGTCCAACCTATTTTAGGGTTAACATTAGCTTGACCTAATCTACATGTCCCCAGCTCTGGGGCGCAACTATGTCACGAGGAAATATGGTTAATCATGGGCGCGCGTACGGCGCTTACCAAACGCCTCCGGCTTTGGCACGGCAGGTTTGCTCCTATCTCTACGAGGTTTTGGGCTTGAGGCCCTCTGTGGTCGTGGAGCCTACCTGCGGGGTAGGGCATCTTATGGAAGCGGCTTTAAGGTTTTGCGCGGCGCGCTACTTGGGCATTGAGCTTAATGCCGACTACGTCGAGCAAGCCCGTGCGGCCTTGGGAGCCGATGCGCGGGTGCGCATTGTTCAGGGCGACATCTTGACCACTGATGTGCGTGCGCTACTTGGTTCTGCTGAGTCGGTCTTGATCTTAGGCAATCCCCCTTGGGTCAATCGCGCTACACGCGGAGCGCTGGGTGCGGCGCAGTGCGCTACGCTAAGTGCACGCTCCTTAGGACTGCGTGGGATCGATGCTATGACCGGCACGAGCAACTTCGATCTGAGTTTGCCTATTATGCTGAAGCTGGCGCAAGACTTTCGCGACTGCTCGGCGGTTATGGCGATGCTATGCAAGACCTCAACGGCGCGGGCGCTGTTGTGCGAGCTCAAGCGCCAGGATATTCCTTTTGCCCGCTGTGCGCTGCTTGAGTTTGACGCCAAAAAGCTCTTTGGCGTGAACACTGGGGCGTGTCTCTTGGTGCTAGATCTCGGAGGTGCGGGTGCTAATGGTTGTGAGCTGTACCATTTAGATCAGCCAACACAATTGGTGGGGCGCCTTGAGTACGTCAACGGTACGCTGCGTCCGCACGGGGCCACTTCATCTCTAAGCGCGTTATGTGAGTCCACTCCTGGTTCCTGTTCGATGCCGTGGCGCTCGGGCCTAAAGCATGATTGCGCCAAGGTCATGGAGCTGACGGAGGCAGGTTCTGGACTGTGGCGCAATGGCTTGGGGGAAGTGGTGGCGCTGGAACCTGACTACGTGTTTCCACTGGTTAAGAGCAGTCATATTAAGAACCCGGTGATTACGACCTTTCGCAAGGCGGTTGTGGTGCCGCAGCGCAAATTGCGTGAGGATACGGCCCATTTGCGTTCGGATGCTCCCTTAGTCTGGCAGTATTTGGTGGACCATCGTTCTTTGCTAGCGGCCCGTAAGAGCTCGATTTATCGGGGTGCGCCGGAGTTTTCTTTGTTCGGCTTGGGCGACTACAGTTTTGCCCGCTTCAAGGTTGCCTTAAGCGGCTTCTACTACGAGCCGCGCTTTGCTTTGCTCGCCGATCCGGCGGGGCGGCCGGTCATGCTCGATGATACCTGCTACTTTCTGGCGGCGCCAAGCTTCGAGGTGGGCTATGCCTTGATGCTGCTTCTTAATTGCGCGCCAGTGCAGGATTTCTTGCGTAGTTTGACCTTTGCCGATGCTAAGCGCCCTTATACCCAAAAGCTGCTGGGGCGCCTTGATGTGGCCAAGGTTGCGGCGCAATTGTCAGTGACAGAGCTGGTCTCTTGTGAAGCGCGCCTGGGCTTAAGTCCGCGCCTTAGTGCGGCGGACTATCAGGCCTTGCGCGCTTGGCTTGGGGTCTAGACTTTTTTTTTTTTGCTTGGTGTGAAAAAAAAGAAGCTGGCCTAGGGCCAGCTTCTTTTTTAATTTTCTTGACAGCTTGCGCTGCTACTTCTTACCAGAGCTTGAAGTAAACGGCTAACTGTAAGAAGAAAGCACCGAAGGTGCAAGCTGCAGCAGCACCGTAGAACGTGAACCAGTGCAGCTTAGTGACGTGAATGCCTAAGTCGTGCAGGGTGTGGTAGATACGGTGGAAGGCGTGGAAGAAAACAGTGGCCAGTACGCCGAAGATAACCAGCGATACGAACCAGTTGCCTAACATGCCCTTAACTTGCTCGAAGTTTAATAAGCCCGAAGTCATGTCAGGGGAGCTTAAGCCCGCAGCTAACATCACAATCAGGATGGCTGGGAGCACGATGGCGACAGTCATGCCACCAGTGCCGAATAATAACCAGAAAATTGGCTCATCAGAGCGAGCTGGCTTGTTGTGCATGTCTTATCTCCTCTTACATGGTGGCAAAGGCCAGAACTAAAATCACAACCGTAGCACCACCTAACATGGCATAGAGGGCGCCCGAAACAAAGTACTCAGGTACTAATTCCGTGGTGTGCTTGTTCATGAAGACACGAACGGCCTTTGGCATCAGGGCAAACCAGGTAACTGCGTGGAATAAAGCAGCACCTAAGGATGCTAAGTTGAGCAATAAGACAATTGGGTTGCCTAAGAACGAGTTAACCCACCACAGATATGGGGCGGCGCTCTGCGAGGTAGCAACTTCAGCGTCTAAATCGCTCATTAAGAACAGGAAAATGCCCAAGAGCAGCTCTAAAGCTACAAATAAGGCGCAAACCGAAGTACCCTCACGCATGATATAGCGGAAGTAGAATGGATTCTTGGTCCACCAAGTTGCCTCAATCGGAGGGTTGTATGGCTTGCGGAAATTCTTTACATCGCTCATGGTTTACTCCGGCTTGAACATTCTGATGACGTAATCGGTGGCGCTCATCTTCTTACCAAGCTGGATAGCCGAGCTTGGGTCGACATGCTTAGGGCAAACCTCAGAGCAGTAACCAACGAAGGTGCAGCTCCAAACGCCTTCCTCAGCATTTAAGTAAGGCAGACGGTAAGCCTGACCGCCATCACGGTTGTCGATGTTGTAGCGGTATAACAGAGTTAAGGCAGCAGGTCCAATGAACTCCTTGTTGAGCTTGTACTGAGGGCAAGCAGCGTAGCAGCAACCGCAGTTGATGCATTGAGCAAATTGGCGATAAGCCTCCATCTGCTGAGGGGTCTGACGATAAGCAACGTTCAGTGGCTTATTCTTGTCCTTCTCAGCTGGGATGATGTATGGCTTGATGCGCTCAATCTTCTCGATTAAGTCGGAGATGTCGACCACTAAGTCACGCTCGATTGGGAAGTTATCGAGTGGGGCGATCTTCATATCCTTGCCCTCGTAGTCACGCAAGAAGGTCTTGCAGGCTAAGTGAGGGACGCCGTTAACCATCATGCCGCAGGAACCGCAAACGGCCATACGGCAGGACCAACGGAACGATAAGCTTGGCTCGAAGTGATCCTTGATGTAGAACAGAGCCTCTAAGACCGAGGTCTCGTGGATATAAGGAACATCAAAGGTCTGCTCCCATGGCTTGTCGTCCTGCTCTGGGCGGTAACGGACGACAGTGATCTTCATAGTCTTTTGCTCAGCCATTATTTCTTTGCCTCCTGCTCTTTCTTGGCGGCCTCAGCAGCTTCAGCTTCAGCGCCATAGACACGCTTAGCAGGCTGGAAGGTGGTGATCTTGACATCGCTGTAGGAGATGTCTGGCAGACCGGTCTCGGCGTTGTAGATAGCCAGAGTGTGCTTTAAGAAGTTCTTGTCGTCACGCTCCTTGTAAGCACCGTTAGGGCCATCCAGACGCTGGTGCGAACCACGAGACTCCTTACGATTGATTGCAGAGTGAACCATGGTCTCAGCGCAATCTAAGGTGTAGTTGAGCTCGATTAAGTTCATCCACTCGGTGTTGAAGACGCGGCCGCGATCGGTCAGAGGAACGTTCTTGATGCGCTGACGCAGATCCTTGAGCACATTGATGGTCTCTTGCATGGTCTCTTCCTCACGGTAGATACCAACGCCCTTCTCCATGCTCTCGCCCATTTCGGTGCGGATCTTGTACTGCGACTCGTTGCCCTTGACGTCAAATAAGGCCAGAGCACGGGCCTCAGCAGCCTCGGCTTGACGATCTAATTCCTTAGAATCGTAATCGTCCATGCTGTGAGCACGCTCAGCAGCCTGGTCGCCTGCAACCTTACCAAAGACGATGGTCTCAACTAAGGAGTTGGAACCTAAGCGGTTAGCACCGTGGATACCAACCGAGGCGCACTCACCGGCGGCATATAAGCCTGGCATGCGGGTAGCGGTCTTGCCATCGGTCTCAATACCACCCATGGTGTAGTGAACTACAGGGCGGACTGGAACTGGCTGCTTAACTGGGTCAACACCAGAGTAGGTCTGGGCTAACTCGCAGATCATTGGCAGACGCTCGTGCAGGTACTTCTCACCTAAGTGAGTTAAGTCTAAGTGCACAGCTTCGCCTAATGGGTACTTAATGGTGCGGCCCTTGCGCGACTCTTGCCAGAAAGCCTGCGAGACGCGGTCACGTGGACCTAACTCCATGTACTTGTTCTTAGGGTGACCAACTGGGGTCTCTGGGCCTAAGCCGTAGTCTTGTAAGTAGCGATAGCCATCCTTGTTATAGAGCACGCCACCTTCACCACGGCAACCCTCGGTCATTAAGATACCGCAGCCTAACAGGCCGGTTGGGTGGTACTGTACGAACTCCATGTCACGGATTGGTACGCCATGACGATAGGCCAGGGAGATACCGTCACCGGTTACGATGCCACCATCAGTGTTGAAGATGTAAGCACGGCCAGCACCACCAGTGGCGATAACTACCGACTTAGCATTGATCTGACGGAACACACCATTTTGCAGGTCATAGCAAACGACACCACGGCAGACGCCATCCTCAACCAAGAGGTCGAGAGCGAAGTGCTCGTCAAAGCGCTTAATCGATGGGAACTGAACCGAAGTCTGGAATAAGGTGTGGAGCATGTGGAAGCCAGACTTATCAGCGGCGAACCAAGTACGTGGTACCTTCATACCGCCGAAACGACGAACGTTAACGTCGCCATCTTCCTTACGGCTCCATGGGCAGCCCCAGTGCTCTAACTGGAACAGCTCTTCGGTGGTGTGACGTACGAAGTACTCAACTACGTCCTGCTCGCAAAGCCAGTCACCGCCTGCAACCGTATCTTCAAAGTGCTTCTGATAGGAGTCGTCGTCACGGATAACGCCAGCAGCACCACCTTCAGCGGCCACAGTGTGGCTACGCATTGGGTAAACCTTTGAAATAAGTGCAACGCGAAGCTTTGGATCAGCTTGTGCAACGGCAATAGCTGCACGTAAGCCAGTACCACCAGCACCGACGATTGCAACGTCAGCTTGAAATTTTTCCACGTGTATCTCCTAAGCCTTGAGTGTCGTTATCAGCGGTAGCTACCACAAACTGCCGGGTTCCCGCACCTTTGTTTTCGCCCGAAAATCAAGGTCAGGTTCTAGTCAGCACAGCCCACCCAGGCAAACTGCAAAAATCGCGTCTAATATACCATATTATGGGCCATCTTCGCGGTCTAAACCCTTGGTGTGATCACGGAATAATGATGCTTTCCCCAGCTTGTTACCACCGTCGTACGCGGGGGTTAAATCTTAGGATTAAAGCCCACTATCCTAGATAAGCAAAAGCTAGCCCACTTTTAGCAGGTGCAGCGCGTGCTGTGCCCGAAGCGTGCCTGAAGACGAACCAAAACAAAGCTAGGCTCAAAGCCGCTCCCGCCCTTATTTAGTGCGCAGCGCGCCCTTGCCATAGCACAGGCACCACTCAAAGCACACACTTGGGAAAAAGACCAGTCAAGGGAGGGAAGCTATCTTGCGCTAGCTTAACTTTATTATTTTAGCGGCAATGAGGGCTGCCAGGATATGCTTTTGCCTAGTTAGAGCTAGCTCAGCGCCGACTAAATGCGCAAAATGCGATCTAGGCGGCATAGTGAGCAAAGTGCCCCCGTACTGGCACGCTGTCTTAGCCCGCAGTTTGGTGTCCACACCGGTTAGGGCCGGATATTATGACGGCAAGAGATGGGGAGTCTAAGGACAGGCTTGGGGTTAGGGCTCAAAGTGAGTCAAAGTGCCGCCCTGGGGTTGGGGCCTACCTGGTAAGCTCCAAGATGAGAGCTGTGAAGTTGGGGCCTACCCGGTAAGCTCCAAGATGAGAGCTGTGAAGTTGGGGCCTACCCGGTAAGCCCCAGGATGTGAGCTGTGGAGCCTAGCCCGAGAGGTGTACTTATAAGTTAGGGGCAAGAATAGGTGGGCCCCCAACGAGGCGAGCCTCGGAGTTGAGGCCGTCTTAAGGGTTAGGCTCTAAATAGAGCTGGTCTTAGGCCTGCGTCAGGCGGACTTGAGCGATGAGAGGCTGGCCCATCTTGACTGGGGTGTCCGGGGTGATGGCCTCTTCGATCGCGCCCATGCTCTTAGGCCATAAGGTGATCACGGTGGAGCCATACTTGAACAGGCCGATCTCGTCGCCGCGCTTAAAGCGCAGGTCTTGGCTTTGATAGTCCTTAACCTCGATGCCCGAGCGACGTACCACCGTGCCATCCCAGACCGTGGCAATGGAGCCGACTAAGGCGGCACCGACCATGATAACGGCCATTGGACCCTTGGCGGTCTCGAAGATGCAGACTAAGCGCTCGTTCTTGGTGAAGAGATCATCCATATAGGAAACGTTGCGCTTGCCTACCGGGAAGTGACGGCCTGGCACATGGATCGTGCGTAGCAGCTTGCCGTCTACTGGCATATGGATGCGGTGGTAGTTGGCAGGCGAGAGGTAAATGCAGGCAAAGTTGCCAGCATCAAAGAGCGCAGCATCATCTGGATTGCCACCAACTAAGGCCTTTAAGGAATAGTCGATGCCCTTGGCCTGAATCAGACGACCGGCCTTAATTGCGTCGGCCTGGCCTACCGTGCCATCGACCGGGCAGACGCCAGTGCACTCTTGGTTAATGGGGCGGGCTTCAGGCTTGAGCTTGCGTACAAAGAAGTCGTTAAAGGTCTCGTACTTGGTGAGATCAGGCTCGGCGATCTCTTCTAAGTTGATATGGAAGGTGGCGATGAACTTAGCAATGAGCCACTGCGTGACCTTGCCGAGCTTGGCGTCGGTCAGCTTGGCCGAGAGAAAGGTTAAAGTCGAAAGAGGGGTGAGATATTCAAAGAGCTTGAGGATGAACCCAAACATCGGACGTTCTCCGTGAGTAAGGCTATGGTGCGTGACGCTAGAGTGCGCTTGAGCCGTGATGCGGTGGCGCCATTGTGCTAGGGCTTGGGGGCCCTGTCAATGAGAGGACATTTTAGGGCGGGTGTCTGAGGGGCAGCTTAGTGGGGTTAAATTCGATGGGGACGTTTTTGGTTAATTTTTAGTTAAAGGGGTGTGAAGTGGGTCATAAACACGGTATTTATCGGGGCCATCGCAGGTTTTAATGTGGTAAAATTTCAAATTGCCTGTGCCGTTTTTTAAAAGGTGCTTGCCTTGCGCAAAAATCTCCTTATAATGTGCGGCCATGGAGAGCGGGAATAGCTCAGTTGGTAGAGCATAACCTTGCCATGGTTAGGGTCGCGAGTTCGAGCCTCGTTTCCCGCTCCAGATTAAATTTTATACCTTTTCATGCGGGAATAGCTCAGTTGGTAGAGCATAACCTTGCCATGGTTAGGGTCGCGAGTTCGAGCCTCGTTTCCCGCTCCATGAAAAGAGAATATTTAATCGCTCCATAGACTAAACTCATGCGGGAATAGCTCAGTTGGTAGAGCATAACCTTGCCATGGTTAGGGTCGCGAGTTCGAGCCTCGTTTCCCGCT
>CALXXU010000028.1 GCA_944392765.1 uncultured Anaerobiospirillum sp. | reverse complement strand
AGGTGACGGGCAGAAGTTTGCCGCACTGCCAGCCCAAGTTCAGTATAGCTTAAAACAACAAAGCCCCATAGGCGCCACCTCGGTGCAGCTGGGGGCTACACCAAGGTGGCGTCTATGGGGCCGGATAAAGAGAAGCTCGCTTTGCTTACTGGGCAATGAGCTCTTGAATGGCTTGCTCAAGCAAGGTCATGGCTTCGTTGACCTCGGTCTCACCAATGATGAGCGGTGGAGTCAAGCGCAGGACATTGGCACTTGCAACCAAGACCAAGAGCCCGTGCTTGGAGCACAACTTCTGGAGCTTGCCTGCCTGGTCCTGATACTCTGGGCTCATCTGCGCACCAATCAGTAAGCCCTTGCCTCTGATCTCTTGGAAGCAGTGGTACTTATCATTTAAGGCGCTGAGCTTGGAGCGAATTAAGTCGCCCATCGCACTGACGTGAGCTAAGAACTCTGGACTGCCAACCGTGTGCAGCACTAAGGAGCCCACTGCGCACGCCAGAGGATTGCCGCCAAAGGTCGAGCCATGAGTGCCTGGCTTGAAGTGCTGAGCAATCTCATTGGTAGTGAGAATAGCGCCAATTGGAATACCGGCCGCTAAGCCCTTGGCTGAGGACAGGATGTCCGGACGTACGCCCTTGCCGCCATTTAAATCCTTAAATTGCTCAAAGGCATAGAAGGTGCCGGTACGGCCCACGCCGGTCTGCACCTCATCGAAAATGAGCAAGGCATGGTACTGATCGCACAGCTGCCGTACGCGTACTAAGAACTCAGGATCAACCGGTAAAATGCCGCCTTCACCTTGGATCGGCTCTAAGATTACAGCACAGGTCTTGTCGCTAATGGTCTCTTCTAAGGCCTTGATGTTATTGAACTCAAGGTGAGTGATACCACCGATCGCAGGACCAAAGCCGGAGGAATACTTAGGCTGACCGCCGACACTGACCGAGAACAAGGTACGGCCGTGGAAGGAGTGAGCAAAGGAGATAATCTCGTTCTTGTCTTCACCGTAATTGTCGCAGGCGACGCGGCGGGCCAGCTTTAAGGCGGCCTCATTGGCCTCGGCACCGGAATTGTTGAAGAAGACCTTATCAAAGCCCGTGAGCTGAGTTAACTCTTGGGCAAAGGTCAGGGTCTTGTCGTTGACAAAGATATTGCTGACGTGAATTAAGCGCTGAGCCTGCTCACTTATAGTCTTAACGACCGCCGGATGATTGTGGCCTAAGCAATTAACCGCGATACCGGCCGACAAATCGACATAGCGCTTGCCCTCAGTGTCGTAGAGATAGCAGCCCTCACCGCGCTCTAACACCATATCCTGAGGCACATAGCATGGAATCATGACCTGATCAAAGGTCTGTCTGGTAACTGTCATTTTGCGACCCTCTAAACCGGCTTGACTGCAATGGAGCTTAACTGCTGAGCGTGCTTGGCGATAAACGATTGCGTTGGGCTGAAGTTGTACTCATAAGCTACTTCGTCGCAGCGCTCGCGCTTCGGGCAATTATCGCAGTCCTTACGAATTTTCTCCGGCAGAGCTTCAATCGTGGTCTTAGTGAAGCCAACCTTGGCAAAGAACTGAGGATTGCGCGTGAGCACAAAGACCTTCTTGATTTCGTAGCTCTCAGCCTTGTAGAGCAGATACTCGACAATGGCGCGGCCCTGACCTTGACGCTGCACTAAAGGATTGACACCGAGGCTGCGGATTTCAGCTAGGCCTGTATCATAGACATACAAGCAGGCGCAGCCCATAACTTGGCCGTTCTTGACGCAAACAGCAAAGGACTGAATATTGCGAATCAAATCCTCGCGCGGACGGGGCAGGTTCTCGCCTTGCTGGGCCCAATAGCGCACCATATTATCAAGGCTATCGATGTCCGAGAGCCGTGCCTGGCGCACGATGAAGTGATCGCTATTGTGCTCGTTTAAGATCTCTTGCACCTGAGCTAAGGCGGCAGCCAACTTGTTTAACTCAGCATTAGGCAAGGCATTGCTATCGTGCAGTTTAATAGCCTGGTGGTAGAGGTCATCTAAGCTGACCCCCGATAAATCTGGGTTAAGTTCCGGAACTTTGGCCGGTGCTGGATTAACCGAGTTGTCCATAGTTTTGTACTAAGGTTATATGCCTCAAGGCACTAATGAAAACCACCCCCACCTAGCCCCACGTACTCTTTTGGGTTAAAACCCAGCTGGGCAGAGTGTTTCTGGTTGCTGATGTTCGGGGCAGGGGAGAAAACCACTGAGGTAAGCTCGCTTACGCCACAACGCTTACTCTGCGCACTGGGCGCACGTACTGGGCATCCTGACGCGATTGCTCTGCGCACAACGCGTAAGGCCAAGCGCTACTGCTGGCACTGGAGTGCGCGTGTTCAGGTGCGCGCGTGCTAGGCACGAGAAAGCGAGCTCAACCGTCACCACTGGCGCGCTTTAAGCGCGGACAGTGGTGCCAATTCGTCGTAATTGGGACAAGTGGGAGCGGGCGATAGGATCGAAGATGGAGGCGATAAAGACGGGCGCGCCACTGTTATGAGCGACCTCAAGCGCGTTCTTGATTTTGACGGCCATACCCTCGGTAATGACCCCTTGCTCAATCAAAGTGGTGCACTTAGGCGTGTCAATCTCTGGGATGACTTCCTTGTTTTGGTCCAGGACCCCCTTAACATCGGAGAAGAAGACCAATGGGCACTTAAAGCTCATAGCTAAGGCCGCTGCCACCTCGTCGGCATTGACGTTGTACATCTTGCCCGAATCCTGGTCTAAGCCAATCGAGCAGATCACTGGAGTGTAACCTTGCTCCAATAAGGTGGTGACCACATTGGTATCGTTACCCGTGCAGTGAGCAACCTGACCGTAGTGCTCTGGGTAGGGCTGCAAGGAGCACAGACCAAAGTCAGTGCACAGCATACCAAAGGCGTTAAGGCCACTTGAGAGGGCCACACCTTGCAGCTGCTTATTGCATTGACCTGCGAGCACACCGGTAATGTACGGCATTTGCGCAGCCGGGCTGACCCTAATACCGTCGATCTTTTCGCTCTTGAAGTCTAAGGCTTTTAAAATCTGGTCGACCTCGACGCCGCCGCCGTGAACGACGAGCGCCTTGAGCTCTTGCTCGTAAATGGCATTAAAGAGTTCTTTTAACGCCCCTTCATCGGACAGAGCCTTGCCCGATAACTTGATCACAATCATGGTGCGCTCCTTGGTTATAACAGGCAACGAGTGCGTGGCAGGCCAAAATGTAAGTTCATGGCCTCAATCGCTTGCGAAGCAGCACCCTTGAGCAGATTGTCGATGGCCGAGCTAATCACGATGTACTTGCCATCAACGACAAAGGAGATATCGCAAAATGGCGTATTTTGCACATCGCTGAGCTTGACCGTGCCCTGCTTGAGGCGCACTAAGGAATTAAACTCGCTCTTAACCTGAGGATCAGGAGTCTCACCTAAGGCCTTACTTATGGCCACATTCTGCATTTGGCTTAAGGCCTGAGGGTAAGCGCGCAAATAGGCATTTTGTACGTCCTCGGTGCGGACACTTGGCTTTAAGCGCGCGGTAATAGTGGCTAAGATACCGCGCTTGAAGTTACCTAAGTGCGGATTGAAGATAACCTTAGTACCCAGCTGCTCTTCAATCTCGATTAAGTGGCGGTGATTGAATAAGCCATAGGCATTTAAGCTTACTTCACAGAAGCTATTGTTCAGCTTGGCTTTACGCCCAGCACCGGAGACCCCGGAGACGGCATTGATGACCGGCGGCATATCCTCATCTAATAAGCCCTTGATGCCAAGCTCAGCGTTAGCACACAGTGGCTTTAAGGCCAGCTGGCTCGCAGTTGGATAGCAACCTGGCATACTGATCAATTGGGCTTGCTGTAAGTCCTCGCGCTTGACCCAATCCACTAAACCATAGACACGCTCAGCCATCAGCTCATGCTGGGCCGCGCCTAGGGCAAAGCCATAGAAGCGCTCAAACTTATCCTCGTCCTTAATTCTGAAAGCGCCCGAGAGGTCGATCACCACAATACCGTTCTCAATTAAGACCGGTGCTAAATCATGGCTGACGCGATGATCGGTCGCCAGGAAGATTACGTCGCAATCCTCGGAGGTGAGGGCGGCCGCGCTCTCAAGGCTCAAAGGTTCTAACGGCAGGGCGCACAGGCCTGAGAGTTGGCCGTATAAAGCCGAGATCGGCTGCATACGGTCAGCGCTGTTCTCAGAGACAAATAAGTGAGTCAGCACGACATCTGGGTGTCGGCTTAACAGGCGCACCAATTCCGCTCCCGAATAGCCACTGGCTCCCACGATCGCAACGTTAATCATCAGCTTTGTCCTCGGCCCAATATAGCGGGCATTATCCCAGTCAGAAAGTAACACTGCGGTGCCTCAGCTAGTACGTAGTTCTACGTTCTTTTACTTAGGACACCGGGAAAAGTAGTGCACAGATTAGCGCAATACTTATCACCCGATGGCTACTTCACCAATTTGATGCACCCAGAAGATTTATGCCCAGGCTCTGCGCTATTTTGATGCACAAAGCGTCCAGCCCACCAGTTCCCAATCTGTGCTATTATCCCGTGCGATAGAGGCGGCCCGGCCGCATCACTGCGCAAACTACTGTTCAGGTGTTTTTGGGATGAGCAAGATCGAAACTTTTTCTGTTGACCGTTACTCTCTGATGCCGCCACCCGAGGCAATGGATTCCTTCATGGGTAACTTCTACTTGATTAAAGCTGAGATCAAAAATGCCAAGTCCGCGCAGTGGCGCCGCGTCATCGTGCACAGCATGCAATCCTTTTCCGATCTGCACCGTGAGCTGCTACAGGCTTTTGGGCTGAGCAACAATCACCTCGCGGCATTTCACGACTACAGCCGCACCAAAACCGATTTGATCTGCGAGGCCAACCAGGCCTATGGCATCTTCAATCCCGCCCTCTTCTTAGCTGACGTGGTTGAGGACAAGGTCGGCTACAAGATGCATTACACCTACAACTTTGAGCAGCCTCTGATGGCAGTGTTGACTGTCGAGCAAGTAGTCAAGTCGCGCGACGAAATCTCCGGCCGAATCGCTCTGTCAAGCCGCAGCTAAGTAGCCTCAAGCATACCGTTCAGCCCAACTGGAGCGATGTCGGCGCTAACTTGGGGCGCTGCCGCCCAGTCTCAGCGCAACTGCCAGATTTAGAGTGAACCGGAGATAAAAAACGACTCTGAGCCTATGGCCCAGAGCCGTTTTTTTATCTTGAATTCATATCCTGCGGTGCCTATATATTCCCAACCAACGTAGTCCACCATAGGTGGACTGAGGCTAGTCAACCTGGGCTCGATTGCTCAAGCCCCGGTCGTAAGACCGGGGTAGTTGACCGTTGATTTGATGTGCCCAATTGGCTCATCGCATTTTTTGTTGCTATTGCGCTAACTTAGAGGTTAGAGCTCAACAGTGAAGTGGTGAACGTCGTTTGGTACTACGACTACGCCCTTCTCACCCTTGGTGATAGCGGCATCACTGGAGGTAGCAGCGGCGACGTTGGTGATAGTGACCGAAATGTCACGAGCCTCGCCCGCGCCAACAAAGGCGATGGTGTTGCCGCAACGAGAGCCCTTTAAGGTGTAAACCACGTTGCCCTTGAGGTTGGTGACCTTAGCCTCGCACTCAGCGCCATCTTGCAGCTCGCACAGCAGGAACTTAGTGCCGACGTTGTACTCGTACTCAGGCTTGTCGTCGACTGCGCCTTGAGCTAACAAGGTGTTCTCACGAACGTAGATAGGCATCGACATGAAGCTGTGAGTCTCGTGATAGTAGCTGTTGCCTTCCTTAACCTCGTTGGTGATTAAGGAGGTCCACTTGCCACGTGGCAGGTAGACGTCAACGCCGCCATCAGCACTGAAGATTGGAGCGATTAAGAGGCTATCACCCATCATGTACTGGCTCTCAATGTGGTCGCAAACGCGATCCTCATTGAACTCTAAGGCCATAGGACGCAGCATTGGGATACCAGTCTCGTGGGCATAGCGGGCCATATTGTAGAGGTATGGCATGAGCGAGCACTTGAGCTTGACGAAGTAACGCAGAACGTCGCAAGCCTCGTCGTCATAAGTCCACGGTACACGATAGGACTTGGAACCGTGCAGACGGCTGTGCGAGCTCATAAGACCAAAGGCGCACCAGCGCTTGTAGAGGTCTGCAGGAGCCGTGTTCTCGAAGCCGCCGATATCGTGGCTCCAGTAAGAGAAGCCCGACATAGCAAGGCTTAAGCCGCCGCGTAAGGTCTCAGCCATCGACTCGTAGGTGCCATAGCAGTCACCACCCCAGTGGGCTGGGAACTTCTGACCACCAGCAATCGCCGAACGAGCAAAGAGTACAGCATTGCCCTTACCAACCTTACCCTCTAAGACCTCAAAGACAGCCTTGTTGTAGAGGTAGGTGTAGTAGTTGTGCATACCCTCGGTGTTGGAACCGTCGTAGTAAACACAGTCAGTTGGGATACGCTCGCCGAAGTCGGTCTTGAAGCAATCAACGCCCATATCGACTAAACGGCTTAAGTGGCCTTGATACCACTTAACGGCCTCTGGATTGGTGAAGTCGACAATGCCTTGACCCGACTGCCACAGATCCCACTGCCAAACATCGCCGTTAGGACGCTTGATGAGGTACCCCTTCTCCATTGCTTCCTTGAACAGAGGCGACTTCTGGCCGATGTATGGGTTAATCCAAACGCAGACCTTGAGCTTCTTGTCCTCGTGCAGGCGCTTTAACATAGCCTCAGGATCTGGGAAGCAGGCCTTATCCCAAGTGAAGTTACACCACTCAAAGCCTTCCATCCAGAAGCAATCGAAGTGGAATACGTGCAGAGGGATATCACGCTGAGCCATACCGTCGATAAAGGAGTTAACGGTAGCCTCGTCGTAATTGGTGGTGAAGGAGGTGGTCAACCACAGACCAAAGGACCAAGCTGGTGGCAGAGCTGGCTTACCGGTTAAGTCGGTGTACTTTTGCAGTACGTCCTTAGGGCTTGGGCCATCGATAACAAAGTACTCGATGTTCTCACCCTTAACCGAGAATTGAACCTTGGAAACGCGCTCGGAACCAACCTCAAAGGAGACCTTCTCTGGGTGGTTAACGAAGACGCCGTAGCCCTTATTGGTCAGATAGAATGGAACGTTCTTATAGGCTTGCTCAGTAGAGGTACCGCCGTCTAAGTTCCAAGTATCAACTACTTGGCCGTTCTTGACGAAGGAGGTGAAGCGCTCACCTAAGCCATAGACCCACTCATTAACCGTGATATCGAGACGCTCGTAGCAATAGTGCTGACCATTGCAGATATCGGTGACATAGCCGGTGCTCTTGTACTCAGAGCCGGTGATACGTTGACCGTTGCGCAAGAAGTCGACCTTCCAATCCTTCTTGCTAAAGCGGCAAGCAAGTGAACCGGACTTGAGCTCGATATAGTCCTCGGTGTCGGTGAATACAGCCGACTTCATAGCCTCGGAGCAGATATTGAGTTCATGGTGTGGACCGCGATCGACTAAGCCCATGTGGTGGTTGAACTTAACGCCAATCACGCCCTCATGAGGAGCGGAGACCTCAATGGTAAAGAGGGTGCAGTTGATTTGGTTAGCACGATCAGAGAGCACCTCTTTGGCTGGGGCATAGATGGTGAGCTTGCCCGTGGCCTCATCGAAGTGGTACTGATAGACCTGAGCTGGGTGCTGTAAGGTGAAGTTAGGCTGAATGAGCCAATTACCATCACTAATCTTCATAAGACAATCCCCAAATAACAAAACACAAAATTCTCGCCACCATTTGCTGCGAAGAGCGCATTCCACAACAAATGGTGAATATCGTGCGCGTGCACGTCATGGACATTATTGTACGCCAAACGACCGTTTAGTTAAGCAAAATCCCTGAAAAAATCACGAAAGTTTGCTAAAAATCTCATTTTTAGCACCCAAAAACTTAAAGGATTAAGTGTGCACCGGCACGCACCCCCTTTTTGCACCCTTTTGGCACTCATTTGACCCCGTTTTTTGCCGTGCCAGCAGCCTTAGTGGCGCCGCTGTTGGAGCTTAATTTTTTTTTCTTTTTGTGGGCGCCCAAAAACGACGAAGGGCCAAATCCGCACGGACTTGGCCCCTCAGTCAAAAGTGGCAGTGCCACTTTAAAAGTGACTTAACGCTGGCACAGCCACTTTGTGCCTGCTAACAATTCTTACTTGATGTATGCCTTAGCATAAGCGACGATAGCATCAGCAATCTCGTCAGTGGTGCCCTTGTCAGAGCGGACTACTAAGTCGTAGTTCTCTGGGTCACCGAACTCTTGAGCAGTGAAGTGCTTGTAGTATAAAGCACGCTTCTCATCCTCACGCTTTAAGTCCTCTAAGGTCTTGCCGAGGTAAGCGTTAACGCCACGATCAGCACGGAACTTATCGGAAGCGTGGATGAAGACGGTTAAGACATTGCGCTCGTTGTGTAAAACGAAGTCAGCGCAACGACCTAAGATCACGCAGGACTCATTGCGAGCTAAGCGGGCGATAACACCAGCCTCAGCCTCGAAGATCTGCTGATTTAAAGGCTTCTCACCGCGCATACCGAACGAGAAGAATGGGGTGAAGGACAGGCCAAGAGGTGGAACCTCACGCTCTAACTTTAAGAGCTCTTCCTCGCTTAACTCGTCGATTTGCAGCTGAGCAGCAGCAATGTGAACTAACTGACGGTCATAGAGGTGAACGCCCAGCTTCTCAGCGACCTTGGTAGCGATCTCACGACCAGCTGCACCATATTGACGGGAGATTGTGATAACTACATTAGACATGAATGGACCTTTTTCTAACGAAAAAACGAAAGTATTTTCTGAGCGCCCAAGAGTCTCCACCGCTCTTCATCACTCTGGCACGGCCGTACCACCCTCTGCACGTGTTTGGCTCACGGCTCAGGTTCTTGAAGAAAGCCACTTAACCCGACTTAATTCCGGTAAAGTCCTACTCTCTCCAAGTTGGCACGCCACCCTTGCCTCTTTAGGTCTCACGCACAGCCTAGGGCTCTCACCCAACGGCTCCACGCTTTGACTGGCGCAAGCTAGGATTTACCACCAAGAACGACGTTCTCGTGGCTGCTCCCAGCACGGAGCAAATCCAAGGACAAGATTTGGCACATCCTAACCTTGGCTCTACAGGCATAATGATAGCGCAAAGCATGGCCCTTGTGCCAAACCATTACGTCCAAACTTGGACTGATTTGTAAAAGCACCATTTAGGGCACACTTTTGACCAAAATTTGCACGGTTCGAAGACCCCACAGTGAGCACAGCCTAGGGCAAACTCAGTCCCTTAAGCTGCCACGAGCACACAGCAAGTACGCGTAAGTTCCAAGCTCTGTCTGCAAACAAGCTACTGCCTCTAGGGCTAGCCCCAATGACGCCATACTACAAGTCGGCGCTGGTTGCTTGAGTGCACAGCCTGCTCAAGAGAACAGCTTGCTCAAGTGCACAGCCTGCTCAAGTGCACTGACAGCTCGAGTAAACAGCCTGCTCGAATGCACTGACTGCTAAAGAGAACAGCTTGCTCGAGTGAACTACCTGTTTTCGCTGACATTAAGATGGCAAAAGGGCGCAACCTTGAAGCCGCGCCCTAGCTCTTTTGCTCATCAGGTTGGAACCTGAAGCTTGCTACGTGCTGAGTTGCAGCTCGTAATCTGAGACTTAGACGTTCTTATAGCTAAAGAAGTCGAAGTCAGCTGGCTTGTGGGTGCCTTGCATATCGATGCAAGTCATACCAACAAAGGCGCCGGTGAAGAATGCTCTGCCGCCATTACGCTCGACGTGATCATCGGAGAGATCAGCTGAGCGGAAGTCATAGTCGATGGCGGTGTAGTTTTGACCATCAAAGCTGTAGAGGTAGTGGTATGTGTCGTGACGAACCTCAACCTTGAAGTAAACCTTCTTGACGTCCTCTGGGATTGGAATGACCTTGTTCTTAATTGGAGCGTAGTAATTCTTAATCGAGCGGCCAATCAGGTCAATGCAACGGCCCTTCTCCTCATCCCACGTTACGAAGATGGAGGTGAAGTTATCGCGATTGTAGAAGCAGGTGAGACCAGCTAATTGCTGGAAGGTGTCTGGCTCAAACTCGACGGCGGTCTCAGCATCAAAGTTAAAGGACTCCCAACGACGAGCCACTAAGGACTGGGTGTGGTAGGAAGCCAAGGACTCATAGCCATAAAGGCGTAAATAACCTGGACGCTCCTTTAAGGTGGCCATCTGCTCGGTTAATGGGATACGCAGCCACTGGTAATTGATGTTGAGTTCGCTGCTGTCAAAGTCATCACGGCCCGACTCTGGCCAAGTTGGCTTAACTGGGACTTCTGGTAAGTTTGGACCTTCAATCTCTAAGGCACCTTGGCGTCCGCCGACCACGCGTGGCCAGCCGTCAACCCACTCGATCTTTTGCAGGGCGGTCTCACGGCCTAATGGGCAGCAGCCATAGAGGTTGAGGTCAAATAAAGGACGACGGCCTAACTCTAATGGACGGCCAGTTAAGTGGGCTAAGTACCACTCACCGTTTTGGGTCTCAACTAAGGAAGCGTGACCACACTTTTGCAGTGGGTTGGTTGGATCGTAGTAAGCCGAGAGGAATGGGGTCTGAGGATCAGCCTCATATGGGCCCCAGATATCGCGGCTGCGCGCAATAGTCTCAGAGTGGTGATAATCAGTACCACCCTCAGCGCACATCAGATAATAGTAGCCATCCTTCTTGTAGATATGAGGACCTTCGGTCATGCCTACTGGCGTGCCCTTCCAGATAACCTTGGCCGGACCTACTAACTTACCCTCGGCCTCCGAGAACTCTTGCATCACAATGCCGTAGGACCAGTGATGACCAATGCGGTGATCCCAAATTGGGTTGACCAAGTACTTGCGACCATCATCGTCGTGGAATAAGGAAGGATCAAAGCCCGAGGAATTTAAGAAGATTGGATCGGACCATGGACCACGAATATCAGTGGCGGTGGTCAGGTAATTGTGACCGTCACGGAAGGCCGAGCTGTCCTCAGTCTTCATATCGGTATAGATGAGGTAGAACTTACCGTCGTGGTAGCTCAGGCATGGAGCCCAGATACCGCCGCCATCACCATTGCCGGTCATATCGAGCAACTTCTTGGTGTTAAGTGGCAGAGCGATTAATTCCCAGTGCTTTAAATCACGGGAGTGGTGGATGCGCACACCAGGGAACCATTCAAAGGTCGAGGTGGCAATATAGTAATCATCACCCACCCGCAGAATGGATGGATCTGGGTTATAACCCGGCAAAATTGGATTGGTAATCTTCATCGAACAATATCCTCTTAGCGGCATGGCACAAAGCCCATGGCACAAAGCCAATAAAGCGCGGTGCTCTCTCCCAAAACCTCAGCCCAATAAGTGGACTTAGGACTTGGGACAAAGTACTTACTCAAAGGGCGGCAGAAGCCGCCCCTGAGGTCAGGCGCAAGGCCTGACCTTAATCTTTTTTTTTTTTCAGCTGGTGGGCTGAGCTTTGCTCTCAGCACACCTGCCTAAGCTTACTGAGCGTTGTTCTCAGCTAACTTGTCTAAATAAGGACGATCAACCTCTTCGTGCGAGAACTTGCGAGCTTCCTCAGCACGACGGACGATTAATTCCTTCATCATGACTGGGTAAATCTTATCTAAGTTGTTGGTAATCGAGAGGACTAAGCCGATAACCGATAAGATTAAAGGAATGGTGAAGTTGATGGTTAAGATAGCGTCTAAGGTCTCTTGAGGTTGTACCTCTAAGGAGGCGTCGTAGTTGACCATAGATAAGACGGCACCAACTACTGCACCACCCATACCTAAGCCAATCTTGAAGCCGAAGGACGAAACCGAGTAAGTTGCACCCTCTAAGCGGCGGCCAGCCTTCCACTCACCGTACTCAGCAACGTCAGCAATCATAGCGAACATTGCAACTAAGTGGATGCCCCAACCAATGCCCTTGATGCCGTTACCAATTAATAAGGCATAGAAAGATAAGGAGCCCAACTCAATGGTAGTGCCAACTAATAAGTAGCACATGCCATAGCCGATGACGTAGAGGACATAACCAAAGATGATGGTGTTCCACTTACCACGGAACCAGTTCATGATCCATGGGAACATGAAGCAGGCGATAACCTGAGGTAAGACCGCAGCCATGTTTAAGGTACCGAAGAAGGCATCATCCTTGATGATGTAACGCGACAGGTACATACCAGAAGCTCCGGTAATACCAGCGTTAGCGAAGTCGATAATGAAGAAGGCTACTAAGTAATAGAAGAAGGTGTTCTTGGACAGAACGCGTAAGGACTCCTTGGCCGAAACCTTGTCCTCTGGACGGCGTGGCTGTGGCTTGATACGCTCCTTGCAGACAAAGAAGCACAGGAGTAACAAGACAAAAGCAGCGGCACCGTAGATAACGCAGATGATGACGTAGCTACCAAAGGCCTTTGCAGCAATTGGGGTAACGTAACCTAAGACAATCGAGCCTAAACCAGTCATTACAAAGCGTACGGAGTTCATACCGGCACGCTCTTGTAAGTCGTCGGTCATGAACGAAGTCAGAGCGCAGTACGACAGGTTGCAAGCGGTGTAGATGACTACGGTTAAGAAGAAGTAAGTCAAGAAGGCGTAGACGACCTTCATGGTCTCACCTAAGAAGTCTGGTACTGCAAAACACAAGACTAAGAAGATGGCCATGAATGGTGCCGACCATAAGATCCATGGACGAGCCTTACCTAACTTGGAGTTAGTGCGGTCAAGGACGTAACCCATGACCAGATCTGAGAAGCCGTCGAAGATACGAACCGACAGCATAATGGCAGCAACCGCAGCGGCGCTAATCTTAACATCGTCGGTATAGTAAATAGTTAAGAACATACCGACTACGTTCCAGATAATGGTGCAACCTAAGTCACCACTTCCGAAACTTATCTTTTCGAACATTGAGACCTTGTTTGAGGCCATTGATACATCTCCTCCTAGTACCTTGGAGTCTGACCAAGTCAAAAGCAAAAGAGCCTTAATACAGCCTATCCCTAGCCTAGCATCATGCTAGGCCTCCCAGCTGCCACCAAATCAAACTCCATGGAACAGCACCCTAAGCTCCACCACTGAACCCATTGGCACCCGTGTACGTGCACGGTAATTGCCAAACTCAATCCTTAGTAAACCTAGGGCATCGCGCAGGAAGTGCAAAGTTGAGTTCCTGCTATACCACCCATCCTTGTTGGGACGCGATAAAAATATCGTTTTTGCGATCAACTTGCATCATTCTTTGTCCACAAAAGTGATCACGGTCAAGAAAAAATTAAACTGTGCGCGTGCACATTCATCCCCTGAGCGCGCGCGCCACCGGGTCAAAATTGAGGGCAAACGCCCATATAACAAGCATAAAGCCCGCTGCGACGCCCCTTAAATCGCTTCACCCCAGAGGCGCATCGTCCTACCATCAGGCTGACTTTATCATCAGAAATGCCCATTTATGTGCACGTGCCCGTTTTAAACCACTTCAGCTGATGTCCCTAGCTGTTGCTCATTTTTCTCAATTCTTTGACCAATTATAGCGCACTGCCGACCTCAGGCGTGTCCCTACCTCTCAGCTCATAAAATGGGAGTAATATGGAGGCCACAGCAGAAATAAAGCTGTTGCAGCCGCATCACGCCTAGGCGTGTTCGTGCACGTTTTTATCTTAATTAGCAGGAATGTTTTAGCAGATGGCTAAGAAAGTTTTGATCATCGATGCCGGTGTGCATCAGGGCTTTGCTCAAGGTGAGCTCAACCACCACTACGCTCAAGTCGCGCAAGAGACCTTAACCTCAATGGGTTACTCCGTGGAAATCACGCGCGTTGAGGACGACTACGACGTTGCCACTGAAGCAGGTAAGGTAGTAGCCGCTGACTACATCATTATCCAGACCCCAGGCTTTTGGATGTCAATCCCATGGCAGCTCAAGAAGTACCTCGATTACGTCTTCTGCGATCCACGTATCGCCAAGGGCGACGGCCGTCACCGCGCTGACCCAAGCGCCAAGTATGGTACCGGCGGTGAGCTTAAGGGCAAGCACTATATGCTCGTTTCGACCTGGAATGCCCCAGCTGAGGCCTTTAGCGACCCAGACCAATTCTTTGAGGGCAAGGGTATCGATGGCGTTTTCCTGCCTCTGCGCAAGACCTTTGAGTTCATCGGCATCAAAGACCAAGTACCAAGCTTCATGTTCAATGATGTAGTCAAAAACCCTGATCACGAGGGTGATAAGGCCCGCTACATCGCCCACCTCAAGGCCAACTTTTAGTTAAGGCCAACTTTTAGTTAAGGCCAGCTTTTAGTTAAGGCCAACTTTTAGTTAAGGCCAGCTTCTAGTTACGGGCTCTGCTCTAATTGGAGCTTTCTCACCTCTAATTTGAGCTTGCGCGCTTAAGGCCGTCCTCATCAGGCAGGACGGCCTTGCTGTCTTAAGAAGCGCCGCGCGTAGCTACCTATGCCCTTTCCCATCGCTACCAGCTGCTCAAGCCCTCCATTAAGTTCAAGCCCACCAAACAAGCTTTCTGGCCCCTATTCGGCGCTTCCCAATAGTTGCGTTCCTTCAGTCGCAGAATTACCTCCCTATCGCGCGCGCTCTTTGATGCGCCGTAATCGCTCACGATCTGACCATTTTAATGGTAAGTTTTGACGTTCCTCACGATTTTGAACTAATTTCGTGTGCGTGCACGTTTTTACGTAACTTCACGGCTAAGATAGCAATCAATTGATAGCGCCGGGCGCTGTCTGCTGTTTTATGAGGATTGTTCAATGGCAGGAATTATCGAAGCTAAGGACGGTAAGCTCTACCGTTATTTTGAAGGCCAAACCACTTGCATCGAGCCTTGGGGCAAGAACGCCCTGCGCGTACGCTCCGTCATGATGGGCTACGACCTGAATGATGCCGATTACGCATTAAGCGAAGAGGTTCCTGCTCAGTACTCCGCCGCTGGAGCTGAAGCTGCGGGCAATTGCACCATTAAGACCTGGCTTGAAGAGCAAAGCGTAGTCTCCAATTTCCCAGGCGCCCGCACCATTCAGGTCGCCTGCGGCTCGATCACCAATGGCAAAATTCGCGCTGAAATTACCGCCGGTGGTAAGGTCGTCTTCTATGAGAACGCCACGGGCAAGGTTTTATTAGAGGAGTTTGCGCGCAATCGCTTAGACGGCCACTCCAAGGACTTAAGCGCCCTCGAGATTGTCGGCCGTGAGTTTATGCCACACCGGGGTGGTGACTACCAGTTAACCGCACGCTTTGAGCCAAACGCTGACGAGCGCATCTACGGTATGGGCCAATACCAGCAGCCATACTTGAACTTAAAGGGCTGCACCTTAGAGCTGGCTCAGCGCAACTCCCAAGCTTCGGTTCCTTTCATGCTCTCGACCCAAGGCTACGGCTTCTTATGGAATAATCCAGCCGTAGGTAAGGTCACCTTTGCCAAGAACTTAACTGAGTGGGTCGCCTACTCCACCAAGAAACTCGATTACTGGATTTGCGCCGGTGACACTCCAGCTGAAATCGAAGAGCAATATGCCGACGTCGCAGGTAAGGTCCCAATGATGCCGGACTATGCGATGGGCTTTTGGCAGTGCAAGCTGCGTTATGCCACCCAAGAGCAATTACTAGAGGTCGCCCGCGAGTACAAGCGCCGTGGTCTGCCGCTTGACGTCATCGTGGTCGACTTCTTCCACTGGGAGAACCAAGGCGATTGGGACTTTGACCCAACCTACTGGCCAGATCCTGAGGGCATGATCGCTGAGCTCAAGTCGCTGGGCATTGAGCTGATGGTCTCAATTTGGCCTACCGTCGAGAGCGCTTCGGTTAACTTCAAGGAGTTAAACGAGCGCGGCTACCTCATTCGCACCGAGCGTGGCGTCCAGTACGGTATGGACTTTATGGCTCCGACCATTCACTTTGATGCCACTAACCCAGGTGCGCGCAAGTTTGTCTGGAATGTCGCCAAGAAGAATTACTTTGACCGTGGCGTCAAGCTCTTCTGGCTTGATGAGGCTGAGCCTGAGTACAAGATCTACGACTTCGACCACTTCCGTTACTACGCTGGCTCCAATATGCAGATTGGCAACATGTTCCCAGTCATGTACGCCAAGACCTTCTTTGACGGCCTGCGCGAGCAAGGCATTGAGAAGACCATCAGTCTGTTACGCTGCGCTTGGGCGGGTTCGCAAAAGTACGGCGCCTTAGTCTGGTCGGGCGATATTGGCACCACCTTTGAGAGCATGCGCAACCAAATCGCCGCAGGCCTCAATATGGGCCTGGCCGGCATCACCTGGTGGACCACTGATATCGGTGGTTTCCACGGCGGTAACGCCAACGACGAGGCCTATCGTGAGGTCTTTGCCCGCTGGTTTGAGTGGGGTACCTTCTGCCCAGTCATGCGTGTCCACGGCGACCGTGAGCCACGCCAAGAGCCGGTTGGCACTACCGGTGGCGCTATGTGCTGCTCGGGCGGTCCAAACGAGGTTTACTCCTACGGCGAGCGCGTCTATGAGATCTGCAAGAAGTACATGAACTATCGTGTCCAGCTCAAGCCATATATCACGCAGATTATGGAGGAAGCTCACACCAAGGGCACCCCAGTCATTCGCCCTATGTTCTATGACTTCCCACAAGATAAGACCACCTACGACTACGAAGATCAGCACATGTTTGGTCCAAGCCTGTTAGTGGCTCCAGTCTACACCGCAGGTCAAACTGAGCGTAGCGTCTATCTGCCTGTTGGCGCTAAGTGGCGTGATATTCACAGTGGCACCGTCTATGAGGGCGGTCAGGTCGTCACCGTAGCGACCCCACTTGAGGTCACCCCAGTCTTTGCCCGCGACGGCTTTGACTTAATCTAAAGCCTAACACTTAGAGATTTTAGCGGGTCAAAGTAACCCCAAGGAAATAACCAGCGGTTACTTTGGCCCCATTATCAAGCTCCACTTGCAGTAGAGCTTATCTGAACTAGTGTGCACGTGCACATTAGCAGTTGGAGGATTAATATGACCGTTTACCACGTAAACCAAGCCTGTGGTTGCGACTGCCAAGAGGGCAGTGCCGAGAAGCCATTTGCTACGATCAATCACGCTGCGCAAATTGCTCTGCCTGGTGACACCGTAGTAGTTCACACTGGTGTTTATCGCGAACTGGTACAACCACGCTGGGGTGGTAAGTCCAACACCAACCGCATCACCTACCAAGCCGCCCCGGGCGAGAAAGTCGTCATCAAGGGCTCGGAAGTTATCACCACTTGGGAACCAGTAAATCTGTCTGGCGCGAGCGTTCCGGTCTATCGCGCGGTCATCCCAAATTCCTTCTTCAAGGAGCACAATCCAACCGGTGCCAATCCTTTTGCTACCTTGCTCTGCGGCGATTGGCTGATGGATCCATGGCCTAATTGCCTGCACACCGGTGATGTCTATTTCGACGGCCGCTCGATGTACGAGAGCGTTGACCTCGAGGGCGTTAAGAACCCTAAGATTAAGACCACCGGTCCATGCTCACCTTGGGTCGGCAAGGAAGAGGCGATCTACGATACCGCCCGCACCATCTTAGTCTGGCACGCCGAGGTCGATGCTGACAACACCACGATCTACGCCCACTTTGGTGACTTCACCCCAGAGCAGCTTGCTAGCCACACCATCGAAATCAATGTCCGTGACTGCTGCTTTGCCCCAAGCCAAGTCAACACCAATTACCTCACCTTAGAGGGCTTTGAGGTCTGCCAAGCTGCCACCCAATGGGCTCCACCTACTGGTGTTCAGCGCGGCATGATCGATACCTACTGGTCCAAGGGCTGGATTGTGCGCAATTGCGATCTGCACGATGCCAAGTGCTCGGCTCTGTCTTTAGGCAAGGAAATTAGCACCGGCGATAACGAAAGCTGGCGCTTTAACCGCAAGCCAGGCTACCAGCACCAATTAGAGGACGTCTTTAAGGCAGTCAATCGCGGCTGGAGCTTTGATCTTATCGGCAGCCACCAGGTCTATAACAATGTGATGCACGATTGCGGTCAAAATGGCGTGGTTGGCCACTTAGGCTGCATTGGCTCGCATATCCACCACAATCGCTTCTACAACATCGCGATGAAGCATGAGTTCTTTGGCCACGAAATCGCCGGTATCAAGCTGCACGCGGCCATTGACGTTCAAATCGACCACAATGAGTTCCATGACTGCACCTTAGGCATTTGGCTTGATTGGGAGGCTCAAGGCACTCAGGTTATCTCCAATGTCTTCTATGACAATTTCCGTGACCTGATGATCGAAGTCACCCACGGTCCATGCGTGGTAGCCAACAATATCTTTGCCTCGGAGTACAACTTCGACAACGTAGCTCAAGGTACCGCCTTAATCAACAACTTCTTCAACGGTACGACGCGCCACATCGATGTCTTAGATCGCGCTACCCCATACCACGCCCCACACTCCACCGCTGTCACTGGCTTTGCTGTAGTCTATAGCGGCGACGATCGCGTCTATGGCAATGTCTATGTGGGCAAGGGCGTACCACGTACTGAGGAATGCCACTTTGGTACTGCCTTCTACGACAAGTTCTCAAATGGCTACGAGGAGTTCCAAGAGCTGCAAAAGAAGTACGCCCGTGAGGACATCGATTGCTTCAAGCTAATTAAGGATCCGGTCTACATCAAATACAACGCTTACCTCAAGGACGCTCCAGCCTTCCGCGCCGAGCAAGATAAGGTCAGCACTGCCGCCGATCCTGCCCTCAAGGTCTATCGCACCGAACAAGGTCTGATGATGGATATCGAGGTGCCAGCTGAGCTTTTGAACCTGACCTTCCCTGCTATTACTACCGCCTTCTTAGGTGAGACCCGTCTGAACGAGTGCGCCTATGAGAACAAGGATGGCAGCCCACTTACTATCAACTACGACCTCTTAGGCCAAAGCCGTGATGAGGCCGCCTGCCATATCGGACCAATTGAAGGGCTCAAGGTCGGTCACAACACCATCAAGATCTGGGACTAACACCAATTCATCTCCTTAAGACAAACCAAGCGTAGGTGCTACGTCTGGGCGGCCTCTGAGCGCAAGCCATTGGGCTTCAAGCCGCTTGGCCTTTTGGGCTTCAAGCCGCTTGGCCTTTGAGCCTTTTGGTCTTTAAGCCGCCCCGACCAACACTTACGCCAACAGATCCCTAAGAGAGTAGGTCTTGTACCTACTCTCTTTTTTTGTGGGTGGCTTTCTAACAGAGATCTGGCTCTTTAGCCCTCAACGACATTGCTCTGGCTCTTTAGCCCTCAAAAACCTTAGCATGAAGCTTGCGCCACTTGAGGGGACTGAGATGCTCGCGCTCCTTGAAGGCAGCACCAAAATGCGAGCTGGAAGCAAAGTGCAGCAGCTGCGCAATATCGCCCACCTTTTGATTGCTCTCAAGCAAGAGCTCCTTGGCCAGCTTCAGGCGCTCTGCGACCAAGTACTCATGCACCGTTTGGTGGTGGTAGCGCTTGAAGCTGCGCGCCAAGTGCTCTGGAGTGCACCCCAGCTCAGCGGCAATCGTATTAAGGGTCAAAGGCTCCATTAAGCGCTGGGCCATGAGATAGCGCGCCTTGAGCACCAAGACCGGCTCAGGACTGCCCTGCGTACTTGCTTGAGTCAGCGTAGCCAGCGTCTTGCTCCGTGCCTTGAGCTCATCGCGATGGCGTTTGACCTGCTCGGTAAAAGCGCGCCAAATGACAAAGCGCATATGCTTAGCCAGCAAGGGATCGGTTACTTGCTCGACCACCAAGAAGAGCTTATCTGAGAGGACATAGGCCTCCTCTGGGGCAATACCTGCGTCAATAGCGGCGCGGCTAGCCAGTACATTGCTGATATGGGCGTGATTTTGCCAATGCCTAAGCGGGGTTAAACCCAAAATACCGGCTTTGCCCTTGGTGGCTAAGCTATTAGCCCAGCGCAGCTTAGTCAAATCGCCTTCACGCACCGCCTCTTGCATCAGGACTTCGTTGCGCAGCTGATTGTGATGATGCACCGTGCTGATTTTGCCCAAATTCAGCGCAGCGATAAAGGCATCTTCATCCTTGGGGTCAACCACATCAGGACTGAAATTGCCATCAAAGGGATTGTAGGCAGTACCTTGGGCCGCCACGATCCGACTTAAATCGAAATTGCTATCAAGTACCGCGCTGAGTGTAGTGCTGGTCACCGGCTCATTTTGGTGGGCCGCGCTGATCTTAAGTCCCAAAAGCTGACTTAATTCCTGCTCTAACTGCGCCTCTCCCAGGCCCAACTCGCTTGAACCCAGCTGACTTAACTCTAAGTCGTCTGGTTCTTGGGCGTGCACCGAGCGGCGACAAAACTCACTGACCAATTTAAGCCACAGATTAGCCGCTGCCTGGGCCGTTTTATTTTCCAGATAATGCGTCTTACCCTCGATCGTCACCTTAAGTGGGGCGATGGGACCTATCAGCACGATACTGCGCTCCGGCAAACGCAGGCCCCCGATCGCGCTCTCAGCTGAGAGCAGTAAGGGCTCACCAATATTGCGCGACCAAGTTTGTGCCAGCTCGTAATAAGGGCGCTCGTCACTGAGCTTACCGTGCGCAAAACTCACGCTAAGCTCAGGCCCAAAGAGCACAATCGGCGAGGCGATGACCTCATACAGACGCAAAGTATCGACATGCCAATTCCCAAACATCGCGCTCTACCCCCAAAAAATATCAATTGCTTGATATTAATACCACTGAATTGATTTTTAATAGGCAGCGGCACGCTAAGTTTGTTCCAAGTCACAAAATCAACTTTACCCAATTTTTAAGATTGTCTTTGCTCGCAGGACGCGAGTAGGTGATTGTTGTTATTGCGGGTGAGTCGCCCGGCACCCTCCAGGGTGCAAAAAGGAATGATTATGAGTGAGTTAGCAAAGGCCCCAACGGAGGCTACGGGCAAGCTCTCCTTCATGGAGAAGGTGGGCTTTGGTGCAGGTGATGCGGCATGTAACTTTTTGTTCAACCCTATCACCATGTTCTTATCCTTCTTCTACACCGACATCTTTGGTCTGACCCCAGCGGTGGTCGCCACGATGTTCTTGGTGGTGCGTATCTTTGATGCCTTCTTCGACCCGATTTACGGCGCGTGGATGGATAAGACCCACAGCAAGTATGGCCGCTATCGCAAGTGGATGGCAGTTTTCACCCTGCCTTTTGCCGCCTCCTGCCTCATCATGTTCTACACCCCAGACTTGTCTGAGACCGGCAAAATCATCTACGCCTTTTTAACCTATGGCCTGCTCTCGATTCTCTATAGCTGCGTCAACATCCCTTATTGCAGCTTAGGTGGTGTTATTACCGCCGACCCAGTCGATCGCGTTTCCTGCCAGAAGTTCCGCTTTGTCGGCGCCGGTTTAGCTTCGCTCTTTTGCACCTTGACCCTGCTGCCACTGGTTAACTTCTTAGGTGACGGCGACCGTGCCACGGGCTTCTTCTACACCCTGTCGATCTTTGCGGTACTGGCAGTCTTCTTATTCTTCTTCTGCTTCTTCTACACCCGTGAGCGCATTATGCCTACGGCCGACCAAGCAGCTGAGAGCTTAAGTGACTCCTTCAAGAAGATCGTTAAGAACGACCAATGGTTCGTCAGCACCTCGCTGATGTTCTTAGACTGCATCCCATCCTTCGTTCGTGGTGCCGCTTCGATCTACTTTGCCAAGTACGTCTTAGGCTTTGACGACGTCGCTGCCTCGCTCTTCTTAACCGTCGGCATTATCGCTAACATTGGTGGTGCTTACCTCACCTCCTACTTCACCAACCGTTGGTGCAAGGTCACGGTCTATAAGGGCGTCAAGATCGCTTGTATCGTCCTCTCGGCTTTGCTCTTCATTATCCCAAGCTCGCAGGTCGTCTTAATCTACATCGTCTTCATCGTCCTCTCGACCATTCACCAGATTGCTGCCCCTATCATTTGGTCCTTTATCGGTGACGTTGACGACTACGGTGCTTACAAGTTAGGTCAGCGTGCCTCGGGTCTGTGCGCTTCAGGCCACCTCTTCACCTTAAAGGTCGCCTTAGCCGTTGGTGGTGCCTTAGTCGGCTTTGTCCTCTCGGTCTACGGCTATGAGGCCAACAATGCCACCCAATCTGAGGAAGCTATCGCCGGTATTTACGCCCTGATGACCTGGATCCCAATCATTGGCTACTTAGTCACCTTCCTCGTTACCCAATTCTTCTACAAGCTCGATCGCCCAACTATGGCTAAGATCTCCAAGGCCCTGTACGCTCAGGCCTAATCGGTACGCTCAAGCTTAAAAGGAACCTATTGTTATGGCAATCAAATATCTGTTACAAGCTGGTAACTATATCAGCACCGTTGAAGACACTCTCTACGGCTCCTTTGTCGAGCACTTAGGTCGCGCCGTGTACACTGGTATCTACGAGCCAGGCCACCCAAGCGCCGACGAACATGGTTTCCGCACCGATGTCGCTAACTTAATCCAAGAGCTCAAGGTCTCGACCGTGCGCTATCCTGGTGGCAACTTTGTCTCAGGCTACAATTGGTTAGATGGCGTCGGCCCTAAGGAGCAACGCCCAGTACGCTTAGACTACGCTTGGCTCTCCAAGGAAACCAACGAGTTTGGTATCGGCGAGTTCTACACTTGGGCTCAGAAGTTTGGGGTTGAGCCAATGGTAGCCGTTAACCTCGGCACCGGCACCCCACAAGAGGCCGGCTACTTTGTCGAGTACTCTAACCTCAAGGGCGGCACCTACTACTCTGACCTACGTAAGCAACATGGCTATGAGCAGCCATTTGGCTTTAAGTACTGGTGCGTCGGCAACGAAATGGACGGCCCATGGCAGACCTGCCATTTAGAGGCTGATGAGTACGGTCGCAAGGCCCGCGAGACCGCTAAGATCATGAAGTGGGTTGACCCAAGCATCAAGCTGGTCGCCTGCGGCAGCGCTACCACCAATCTGCCAAGCTATCCTGAGTGGGATCGCGTCGTACTTGAGACCTGCTACGACCAAGTCGACTATCTCTCGTGCCACCACTACTTTGAGAACAGCACGGGCAAGCTTGAGGACTTCTTAGGCTCGTACGTGCGCATGGATAACTTCATCCATACTATCAAGGCTACCGCTGACTTCGTCAAGGCCAAGCTGCGCTCGAACAAGGACATGATGATCTCCTTTGACGAGTACAACATTTGGTCGATCGAAGGCGAGCCATGGATGGACTTCTTTGACCGTGATCCAAATAATCGCTTCACCAAGGCTCCACCCTTACTCGAGCAGCACTACACCTTCTTAGACGCTCTGGTCTTAGGTGGCCTGATGTGCACCCTGGTCAACAATTGCGACCGCGTCAAGATGGCAAGCTTAGCCCAGCTGGTCAACGTCATTGCTCCAATCTACACCCAGCCTAATGGTGCCGTGATCAAGCAGACCATCTTCTATCCATTTAAGTGGCTCTCGGTCTACGGTCGCGGCAAGGCTTTACGCTACTTTGCTAACGTCCCATGCATTGAGACCGTCCACGGCCAGACCAAAACCTTACAGTCGGCCGCTGTTTACAATGACGAGCGCAAGGAAATCGCCTTCTTCGTCTTAAATCTCGATCAGCATGAGAGCCAAGACCTGAGCTTCACCTTAGATGGCTTTGGCAAGGTCGAGCTCACCGCGCACCATGAACTGGCCGACTGCCCACTGCTGGCTCAAAACACCTTTGCCGAGCCTAATGCAGTGGTACCACACGAAGTACCAGTTACCAAGGCCGAGCAAGACAGCCTCACGGTTAAGGTTAAGCCATTAAGCTTCAACCTCTACCTGTTCAAGGTTGAAGGCGAGCAATAAACCAAAAACTTCAACCATCAAAAACTCCAGCACCTCCAGGAGTCAATACCACAAAGCCCGCGTCAGCGGGCTTTTTTATTCCTTAAAACTTACGTAAGTGCATAAAGATGCGCTCAGGGATAAGGCGCGTGAACGCCATAATGAAGCGCCAAGCCCACATGGTGTAGAGCACCGGCTGACGCTGCGCCGTAGCAGTGACGATATCACGGGCAATCGTCTGCGGGCGGGCGCTGATATAGGGCGGCAGTTTACGCCCTGCGACCATGCGCGTGAGCACATAGCCGGGCTTAATGGTCATGACATGGACACCGTGTGGCAACAGGCGGCAGCGCAATCCCGACAAATAAGCCGTTAAAGCAGCCTTAGCCGCGCCATAGTAGTAATTGGAGCGGCGCCCGCGCTCGCCTGCCACCGAGCTGATGACAAGCAAGGAGCCGTGTCCGGCCGCCTCCATGCGTAAGGCGACCGCATCCAAAATCGGCAAGAGCCCGGTATAGTTGGCTGTGGTGATCAAGGCTGCCTCATGCGGTTCGTGCTCAGCCACAAACTGGGGACCTAAGTAGCCCACCGCGCACAAGCAGTAGTCAATCGCACCTTCAGGCAAACACGCCTGTTGCTCCTCAGGTGTCATACTGGTGTCGTAGTGGCCCCAGCTACAGTGAAAATCGGCGGCGAGCTGAGCTAAGGCCGCATCATTGCGCCCCAAAAGATGGATCTGCCACGAAGTCTTAGGATAGCGCGCGATAAACTCTTTGACTGTGGCCACCGCAATCTCAGAGGTTGCGCCGATCACCAGCAGTGAAGCGGCGGCACCTGGTACCTGCTTACGCATCCTCCTGGGCACCAGCCTCTTCGTTCTTGGCATAGGTCAGGTTGACGCGGCGCTGTTTGAGCGCCGGATCAAGCCCCCAGGCTCCAGCCTCCGGGCAACGCCAGATTGGCGCTAAGGCATCAGGCAAAGCCAGATTCTGGCCTAAGTCGCGGTAGATATTGTCGGTGTGGAAGTCCGAACCTAAGCTTGCAAAGAAATCAAACTCGACGCACAGCTGCACCAAGTAATCAAAATCCATCGGCTTTTGCTGCGAGGAAGCCACCTCAAAGCTGGTACCGCCACAGGCCTTAAAGTCTTTGCACAGACGACGCAGACGGCCATTGGAGATCTTGTAGCGGCGTGGGTGGGCTAGGACTGCTACGCCGCCTGCGACCTTAATCGCGGCCACCGCTTGCTCCACCGAGCTCCACTCAGTCTTAACGTAAGCTGGTTGACCCCGCTTTAAATACTGGTTAAAGGCGGCGTCGATACTCTCAGCCTTGCCCTCTTCAAAGATAAAGCGCGCGTAGTTACCACGGGTAATCGAAGCCCCGGCCTGGGCTTTTTCCTTACAACGCTGGTAGGAATTGCTAAAGCCTAAACGGTCGAGCTTTTCACCAATGGCGGCGGCACGTTGCTCGCGCAATACCTTTTGCTGCTCTAAGAGTCCCTGGAGCTCCGCATTATTGATATCGATAAAGAGTCCGGCGATATGGATTTGCTCATCACGCCAGGTGGTAGAGATTTCAATGCCCGGTACCACTGTGAGCAAGCGCTCCGCTGGAGTGCGCTCCAAACTGCCATTCTCAACGCTTTGCACCTCAGCATTAGGCTTGATATAGGTCTCCGTGGGCGCATCAGGCGCACCTGCTAAGAGCAATGCATTAAGACGCTTAGCCTCAGCTTGCGCCGCTGCCACCCCGCCCACCGCATCGTGGTCGGTGATGGCCAAGAGATTAAGGCCACGGCTGTAGGCACGGGCCACGACTTGCTCGGGACTATAAGCACCATCAGATGCGGTGGTATGACAGTGCAAATCAATATTGGAAATCGTGGTCATATCATGCCTCCTAAAATCGTGGCCAAAAACATTAGGGTCGCGCGCTACTCGCTGCGGGCCATCAAATCCTCCCAGCGCGCATAGAGCGCATCAAGCTCGGCTTGCGCCGCATCGCGCTGCGCCGTCACTTCTTTTATCGCGTCAGGGCCCTTGGTGTAAAGGGCGGGATCGGCTACTTGCGCATCAAACTCACTAAGCTTAGCTTCCTGCGCCTCAACCTTGGCCGGGAGCTCCTCAAGTTCATGGGCCTCAGTAAAGGAGAGCTTAGACTTCTTTGGGGCTTCCTTCTTAGCCTCAGCACGGGCTTGGGCCTTGGCTTCTTTATTGCGCTCTGGCTCCACCTCATTAAGCTTGCCGCTCACGGCATCGACCGCTGACTTGCCGATACGGCGATAGTAGGCCTCGACGTCCGTCCAGCCGCCCACCACGGTCTCAATCTCACCGTTGCCGGTGAAGACCCAAGTCTCAGTGGCGAAATTATCGATAAAGCGGCGATCGTGGCTAATCACGAGCACGGTGCCAGGGAAGTTTTGCAGCATTTCCTCGAGCAGATCCAAGGTCTCAAGATCGAGATCGTTGGTCGGCTCGTCCATAATCAAAACATTGCACGGCCGGGCAAAGATACGCGCTAACATCAAGCGGTTCTTTTCACCGCCCGAGAGTACCTTCGCGGGACTTCTGGTGCGACGCGCAGTAAAGAGGAAGTTTTTGAGGTAGGACAGGACGTGGACGCTCTTATTGTTGATCACCACGTCGCTCTTACCTTCGGCGACATTGTCCGCGACACTCTTCTCGAGCTCAAGCTGCTCATGGTACTGGTCAAAGTACTGCACTTGGACATTGGTGCCGATGCGCACATAGCCATGGGTGGGCTTGACTAAGCCTTGCAAGATCTTGATTAAGGTAGTCTTGCCCGCACCATTAGGCCCCACGATACCGATACGGTCCGAGCGCATCACCACCGGCGAGAAGTCCTTGATAATGACATTCTCGCTGCCGCGATCGTTATAGGTGACGTTGATATGGTCGGCTTCAAAAACGATATTACCCGAGCGATCAGCCTCGGTAATCTTGATAATAGCGCGGCCTTGGCGGTCGCGGCGCTCAGCGCGCTCTTTGCGCATTGCCGCCAGATTACGCACACGGCCTTCATTGCGGGCTAAACGGGCCTTGACGCCTCGGCGAATCCAAGCCTCTTCTTCGGCCAGAACCCGGTCGAAATTGGCGCGCTCGAGCTCCTCTAAACGCAAGCGCTCATCGCGCAAGCGTAAATAATCATCAAAAGAACCCGGATAAGAGTATAACTTACCCCGGTCTAATTCGACAATACGGCTCGCCAAATGGTCAGTAAAGGTGCGGTCGTGCGAGACAAAGATCACCGTGCCTGCAAAGGCCTTGAGATACTCTTCCAGCCACGCGATGGTCGCAATATCTAAGTGATTGGTCGGCTCATCTAAGAGCAGCACCTGCGGCTCATTGGCCAAAGCCGCCGCTAGTGCGACCTTACGGCGCCAACCACCTGATAAGGTGGACAAAGGACACTCCGGATCTAACTCCATCTTATTTAAGATTTTGTAGATTAAGGCGTCCTTGACCCAGCCATCATGGTGCTCGATAAAGGAGGCAAGCTCTTCTTGCTCGGCGACCACCTCAGTTTCACGAAAGCGTGCTAAGGCCTCGCCCACGACATCGATCCCGCGAGCCACCATGCCATAGACGGTGCCGGTCGAGTCTTGCGGTGGGTCTTGCTGCAAGCGATTGATGCGCAGGCCATCCTTGAAGATGATGCGCCCGGCATCAAGTTCGGTGACGCCCGCGAGCACCTTAAGCAAGCTCGACTTACCGGTACCGTTACGACCAACCAAGCACACGCGTTCGCCTTCTTCTAAGGCAAAATCAGCGTCCTTCAGCAAGGCATCATCGCCATAAGCCAAGGAGCCGCCCATCATCGTGATTAATGCCATCGCCGTCCCCTTAGTCTAACTCTTTGACGCCTTGTGGGCCCCAGACACGCACCTTGGTTGGAGCGCTGGTGCGCCCACCCGTACGAGCCCCAGCTCCTGCGCTGCGCCCCTGGTTACGGTCACGGAAACTATCGCGCCCGCCCCGGCCCCCATCACGCGCGCCTCGCAAGCCCTCGCGTGCTCCGTCACGAGCACCAGGACGAGCGCCGTCACGGAAGCCATCGCGGGCGCCCGGACGAGCACCGTCACGGAAGCCGTCGCGGGCGCCTGAATGAGCGCCGTCGCGGAAGCCATCACGCTTGTGCTCGCGGAAGCCGTCGCGGGCGCCCGGACGAGCACCGTCACGGAAGCCATCACGCTTGTGCTCGCGGAAACCGTCGCGCGCCCCTGAACGGGCGCTATCACGCGCACCGGTTCGGCCTTGTTCGGCAGCACGGCTCCCCTTGAAGGTAAAGCGCTCGGAGCGGTCTAAGTCGCGGGCCCAGCGTGGCTGTGCGGTGTTGGTGACTAAGGCCTCTGGCTCTTGAGTTTGCTGTTCCTTGCTATAGACCAGCTTAAAGCAGGTGTGGAGCTTCTGATCACGCTTGAAGTCAGGGTCGTAGCTTTGGGCCGTAATGTTCTCGACGCTAAAGCCGTAGGCCTCAAGGCCCTCGTCTAACTTGAAGTTGCGCTTGTTGGTGCAGAAGATCACGATGCCGCCATCGTTTAAATGGCGAGTTAAGTTGCCCAGCATCTTGAGGTGATCGCGCTGCACATCAAAGCTCTTCTCCATACGCTTGGAGTTGGAGAAGGTTGGCGGATCGATGTAAATGAGATCAAAGCGCTCGCCTTGGTCACATGACAGGTACGCCAAGCAATCAGCCTGCTTGAAGTGGTGGGTGCTGGCGCCACTTTCCACGTCCAAGCCATTTAACTTGAAATTGTCTTGGCCCCAATCAAGGTAAGTGCGGCTCATATCCACCGAAGTGGTAGTGGTAGCTCCGCCCTTAGCAGCAGCCACCGACGCAGTGCAAGTGTAGGCAAAGAGGTTTAAGAAGCTCTTACCGGCAGCCAGCTGAGCAATAATGCGGCGCAGCGGACGTGCGTCAAGGAACAAGCCCGTATCTAAGTAGTCGTAGAGGTTGACCTGGAACTTAAGATCGCCCTCATAGACCTCGATTAAGGTACCAGTAGCATCCTCACGCTTTTGGTACTGGGCATCGCCCTTTTGGCGCTCACGGCTCTTGACGATGACCTCAGGACCACGGGCACCAGTGACCTCAACGGTCGCGGCAATCATATCGAGCAGGCGGCGCTGTGCGACCTGAGGTTTGATCGTGCTAGGAGCCTGGTACTCTTGGACGATGTAGTACTCGTTGTAGCGGTCGATGGCGGCATTGTACTCAGGCAAGTCGGCATCATAGACACGGTAAGCTGAGATCTGCTCGCGCTGGGCCCACTTGCCCAAATTCTTTAAGTTCTTGCGCAGACGGTTAGCAAAGTCAGGGGCCAGCTCAGGGGCCGCGTCACTGCGCTTGAGCGACAGTGCAGCCTTAACCTCGCTGTCCACAGCCGCATCATCACTTTGTACTTGCCCGGCAGTGAGCTTAAAGACACGCAGCTGGCAATCAAGAGCACCATTGTAGAGACGATAAGTCTTAGGGCCCGCGAGGCGCAGGCACGATAAGAGCTCAGGCGAGCTAGAAATAATACCCGCCGTACCGCCAGGGAATTGAGTACGCAGCTTATAGCCTAAGGTGGTGTAAAGCTCAATTAACTCATTGAAGTTGCCCATACGCTCGCCATAAGGCGGGTTGGTGACCACCACGCATGGAAAGTCATTGGTGCATGGGTTATGGAGGTGATGCAGCTCCCCTACAGCAACCTCAATCAAGTCAGCAAAACCAGCCGACTCAATATTGTGACGCGCGCGCTCCACAGCTCTTTGATCGGCATCAAAGCCATAGAGCTTAATCCCAGCAGCCAGCGCCTTAGCCTTACCGGCTGCCGAGCGCTCCTGAGCCTCAGTGAGGATCGCCTCCCAAGCAGCCTCATCAAAGCCCTTTAAGTGCTTAAAGCCATAGTCGCTACGCATCAAGCCTGGCGCGGTATCAGTGGCGATAGTGGCAGCCTCTAAGAGCAAGGTGGCAGCACCACACATCGGGTCCACAAAGTTTTGCTCGTGCCCAGTGAAACCAGAGCGTACGACCAAGGCTGCCGCCAGATTTTCCTTTAATGGAGCAGTACCGGTGACACGGTGGTACTCACGCCAGAATTGGGCCGAGCCCGATAAATCAAGGCCTAAGGCGAGCTCACCTTTTTTCAAGGTGGCAACTACGTGCACCTGTGGATTGTGGCGCTCGACATTAGGACGCTCATGGCCGCTCTCGACAAAGCGGTCACACAGGGCATCCTTGACGCGCAAGGCACCGTACTGGGTATTGCGAATGCTGTTATTTTGGCCATTGAAAGTCACCGCAATGGTCTTAGAGTTGTCAAAGTACTGCTCATAGGCCACGCCCTTAGCGCCCAAGTACAGATCGGTGTCATCTTCGCAATTGAAAGTGACCAAATTCATGATGACACGGGAGGCAAAGCGGCTGTACAAGCAGACGCGCATCGCCAGGGTCAGGTCACCTGAGAAGGAGACACCAGCTACGGTCTCTTTAACTGAGGAAGCACCTAAGGCTCCTAACTCGTTAAATAAAAGATTCTCCAGTCCCTTAGGACAGGTGGCAAAGAACTTCTGCATGGACTAGCCTCATGAAAAAACCCGGCGCCTATTATAGCGGCCCCATCGCCAAAACTTAACCTCAATCGCACACCTATGCGCTTTTGCTGCAACACTTGGAATTTGGCCGCAAGTTTTGTCCCCAAAACTTAGGTAAGCCAAGAAGGATGCACGCGCTGCCCCCACAGTCCTACCATTGGGGCCTTTCTCTACCGTCCCCGAAGACACCACGCCTAGCGCTGACGGCCACAGCTCAAGGCTTACTTAGCGCAACCGACCAAAGCGCAACAGATTTTCCAAAGCATCAAAAGCAATATTTGCAATCTATGCATCAATCTAGCAAACAATCAAATTAACTTAGACATAGGCTAAAGACACGACTATAATCAGCATCACACCATCAAACAGAGCGACTGATGGGTTGTTTGGTTAGCACGCTCCCTCTCAGGCCCCAAGCTTTAACTTAGCGCAAAGGCTTGAACCTCGGTACCGCCGCTTAAGTGAGCCCGACCCAACAGCAGCGCTCAGTTAAGTGCAGTACAACCAATCAAGGCTTTCGTTATGTGCAATGCTCAGCAAGAGAAGCTGTGTCCCTACCCATCTGACACGACTTCCGTTACCCCCAGCCCGTCAGTTGTCCTCATCTTAGGCTTGGGCGCGGGCTCACAAGCCTTTATTGAAGAGCTGCTGACCAGAGGAATTAAGGTCGTAGCGCTTGACCAAGCCCCGCAGCTCACCCCAGAGTTTTTGGCCTCACCCTTAGCGCGCAACCTCACCCTACTCCCCCATGACTTTTCCGATCTCACGGCCGTCGCTGACGCTATCGCCCGCTATCACGTCACGCACACCTTGGCGCTGCCAGTGGGGCGCTCCTTGATCTACTTGGGGCAAATTAACGAGCGCTACAACTTCATTGGGCCCCGCACTCAGGCCATCGACACCTGCACCGACAAGCACAAATTTCATCAGCTGCTCAAACAACACGATTTATCCGCCCCACGCCAGATCGTGCTGGGCGCGCGCACTCACGGTTTAGGACTCAACCCAAATGAACTCACCAGGGCCCACCAAGAACTCGGCTTTCCCTTGGTGGTCAAGCCCGCCTGCGGCTCGGGTTCCCAAGGCGTACGCTATTGCGCCCAAGCTGAGGATTTGGCTTCATACTGCGTCCCCGAACGCTTTGCCGCAGGCGAGCTTTTGCTTGAGCAAGCCATCGATGGTACCGAGTACTCCACCAACTTTTTTGTGGACGCTCAATGTGCCATCCACATGTTAGGGATCTTTGCCAAAGAAATGAGCGCGCTGCCCTACCGCCAAGAAGTGGCCTACTTTGTCGCTAACTACGAGCAGGCCTTTGCTCACATCTATCCCGCCATTACCCGCTTAGTGGCGGCCTTAGGCTCGGCGAGCCATAACTCCTTCTTTCAATGTGATTTAATCTTAACGGCCGAGGGTTCAGCCTATATGATCGATGTGTCGCTGCGCCTTGCGGGCAACGATGTTATCTTGCTGGAACAGAAGTATGGCATCAGCCCGATCAAGCTGTTTGTACACCATATCCTTAAGCACGAACCACTTGATGACCTTGTCCCTACTGGCACCCTACCAAAGCCTCATACCTGCGCGGTTATGCGTTTCTTAAGCTTTAGCTGCCCTGCAACCGTCACAGGCTTTAAGTCCAAATTAACAGATGAGGAGCGTAGCCATCTCATCATCGAGCAGAACCACCTTAAGGTGGGCGACCAAGTAGGGCCGCTACGCGATGGCAGCGGCATCAAGCATGGCATGATCTTGGTGGAGCATGAAGAATTAGCAGAGGCCAATCGCATTTCCCAGCGTTACTTGGACTCGTTTGAGCTTCAAGCATAGTCAACTAATTTGAGTCTTAACTATGAGTCAGACATCATCAAACCTGATCACCTACGAAGACTTTGACTGCTGCCCTCTGTGCGGCAGCAAGCACTTCAGCAAACTCCCAGCACGCCACGAATGCATTCAATCTACCCCGATTGCCCGTGACGAGCTGGAGCAAAACGCGATTATCACGTTCGTTCCAGCCCTGTGTGAAGAGTGCGGCATTGTCTTTAACTTGCGCGGCCTAAGTGCAAAGAGCCGAGGCGCCCTCTGCAACAACTACAAATTCATCAAGCCCAGCACTGGGGTGGGCTCACACAACTACCAGACCTATATCGACACGGTGAAAGCCCAAATCGCAACGCTGGGGCTCGACCACGATGCCGCGATTGTCGAAATTGGCGGCTACGACGGCTATCTGCTCCAGGTTTTAGCCCAAGAAGGCTATCGTGACCTGACCTTAATCGACCCATCGGCCCAGGTCGACGTCATTCCCCCAGAGCTCAAGATTAAAGCTGAGTGTGACTTCTTTGGCAGCAAGAGCGCCGAGCGTTACGCTGAACACTTCGACGTTATCGCCTGCAAAGACACCATTAACATGATCCCACCTCTGACCGACTTTGTGGAGGGCTTGGTCGCGTGCTTAAAGCCGGGCGGCATGATGGTAGTCACCAGCGTTCAGCCTAACAGCATGCACTCCTTGCAATGCACCCGCTTAGGCCGCAACGCCTATGCCTACATCGCCCATGCTTATGGCTTAGAGCTGGTCGACTACTTCAAGCGACCTGAGAACAGCTACGGCGTGGCTATCTTCCACAAGCCAACTGAGCCACAGGCCCCAACGCACGCAGAGTTCCATGACGAGGCCTTTAAAACTGAGCAAGAATACTGGCGCCCGCTCCTTAACAAGACCACGGCTCTGCCTGAGGACGCCTTAAGCGAACTTGAGACCAAGGTCCAAGCAGCTCTTCACCGCGACTTACCGATTATTGTCTATGGCACCGGCTTTGCGGCTTTCCAGCTGCTTGATAACTTGAGCGATCAAACCAAGGCTCAACTCTTCGCAGGGCAAACTGAAGGCCCGATTACTAAGACTCAGCGCTTGCTCTTGGTCAACTCGAGCCCCGAGCAAGAAGGATGCTACTTCTTGCTGCCTAATGGCCAGTACCATGAAGTACACTATGCCAAGAGTGCCCTGCCAGAACTGCACGCGGCCTTGCTCATCATCGGCGCGCAGAACCATTTCTTCCAGCAGGAAATCAAGGAGATTCTCGCCTCGCTCAATTGCCGCTACGATGACCTCTTTGCTCTGCCATGCTAAATGCTCAGCACCAGCGCGCCTAGCTCAATTGGATCAAGGCTAAAACTTGATGGGCCAAGTGTCGGCCCACAGCGCCCGCGCATAGTCATAGAGTGCGCGGGCTGCGTCAGTACGCAGATAGTTGATGTCGAGGTCAAAGGGGCCTAAGCGGAAGCGGTCTAAAGCATCGGCGTCCTTGAAGATGTGATAGAGCAGCACACCTTTATCATGGCCTTGTAGTGCGGCCTCGCCCAAAGCGTCGTCATGGTCATGAAAAGCCATGACCAGGTACACCCGCACGTCCGGTTAGTGTCAAGGGACTTTGGACAAAACTTTTAATATTTTATGAAGCGACAGCCGACATTGATATTACCAAGTT
>CALXXU010000027.1 GCA_944392765.1 uncultured Anaerobiospirillum sp. | reverse complement strand
CCAAAAATTTGCATAAGGCCTGAGGAGGTGTTGGCTGCGTAAACTTTAGCCAAAACTCAAGATGTGGTCCAGCACTTATGCCAAAAATTTGGACATTAATTAAGTGACAGCTTCCTTAGTCGCTATGCCACAGATTAGGCGGATTGAGCACGCTAACTTGCAAGCGAGATCATACAGTCGCGAGATCTGCGCCTATTTGAGCCCTTTGCTATAATCAAAGCTGGGTTTTGGTTCGGATGGATGCTCGGGCTTGGCACTGGCTTAATACTGGTTTGCTGGCTTAGTACTTGGCAGCACCGCCGAGTTTTGGTTCTGACGGACTCTCTTACTGGGCGGCGCGGTTGTTTCTATGCGACGGATACACACTTACGGCTATCAGCATCGCAGCATCTTGCTGCTATTGCCCTTAATGTTGCTAGCGATCAGCACTTGGGCTTTAAGCAACCAAGTGGCGCCGCAGCTGGATCCAGGGACGCGCAATTATCTTCTGTTAACAGGCCGCATCTTTTTCCCTGGACTCTTTGTTCTGATGGTCGCCTTTGTCGTACCAACGGTCGACCGTTTTGTGCAGCTCAGTGTGGTCGCAGCAGTCTATGTGATTTCCTTATTGTGCCTGCCGGGAAATCCCATCGACTTTCTGATCAATCCGATCGTTTGCGTGATCACGGCAGTGTCGACTTTATTTGCCCTGTTGCCGTATCAAAACGGCCTTGAAGACAGTTTTGTGCCCAAGCCGAAGCGCATCTTATTGACCTGCTTTTTTGTGGTGGTACTGCCAGTCATCACCTTTATCTGCCTGGGGCTGATCCTGCGCCAAATCAACACCTTTATCCTGTTTACCTTTGAAGAGTGCTTTGGCAACAGTATGCTCTCGGTCATTTATGTGCCGATTTATCTGCTCTTGCAGACCTTAGGGGCGCAGGATTTAGTGGGAGCTCTGGTCACGCTGCGCTATCAAAACACTATGGTGACGGCCTTTGTGAACGCGATCTTGGTGACCAATCTCATTGCTTTGCCGACCACGCTTTTTGTGCGCTCCTTTTTCACCAAGAAGCATGTACGGCTCTTTTTGACCTTATTGGTCATTATTGCGATTATGACCGGCTCAATTGGCGCTTGTGTCTCGCTGACCCTGCTCATGCTTTTGATCTTTTTCCCCGGTTCCTTTAGCACCTTGCTCGTCACCGCAATGTCCTGCTTTGCGCTGTCCTATCTGTTGGAGGTTCCGGCTATTACCTTGGTGCAAAACCTCTATTTACCCGACACCAACCTCGCCCTGACCACGATGGCGCTCAATAACGTCAACAGTCAGATTGCAAGCCTGGAAGCCTTTGCCTTAATTTTCCCGGCAGGACTGGTGTTCTTTGCTATGTTCATTCAGCGCGAGCGGATTCGGGATCGCAAACGCAAGCTGCGCTCATTGAATGTTGGCTATTCCATCGGTACCACCAGTGCTCCCGAATTAAATGCGCTAGCTTTCCTCCGAGCGCTCGGCGGTATGAGCAATATCATCGATATTGCAGTGGACGGCCCTTGGCTCTACATTCAAGTGGTGAACAATGAGAGCGTATCCTTAGGTGCGCTCAATGGCTTGACCCAAGAAAAGGTGGTAGTGGATCGCGCGGCGATGCTTTATCTATGCAATGTGGGCGAGCAAAGCAATTTCCTGCATTTACGTTTGACCAAATTCTTAGAGAACCCATTAGGTGAGGCTGAGTACGAGGTTCAAGTCAGCATGCCGTTCCATATTGAGCCGATGCCGCATCCCAGCAAAAAGCAAGCAGCCAAGGGCTATGTCCCACCAAGATCAGTCTCAGCTTAACCGCGCAGGTGCGCTGTGCCAACAGCCCCATCGCCCGCTGGGAAGCCGAGGCAGCTCCAGCTTGGTAAAGGCCTTGTACCAACTGGGTTGATGCGATTTACCCATAAGGGCATGCTCTAATTTAAGCGCTCCTGCCGCAAAATGATCGAAGGGCTGTGCAGACTGTGGTTTAGGTCAAGTGAACGCAGGTGCTGTGTTACTCCCACACTGCAACCCAGCAAATTGTTAAGATTACGGGCCCTGATGCCCAACCGCTACAGCACAAGGAGTTAGCAATGAGTGAGAACGAACAGCAGGCATGGAAAGAGGTGTCCGTAGTTTGTGACGGCGCTAAAGCGGATGAATTGTCCGAAATCATGTTTGGCTTAGGTGCCTTGTCGGTAACCTTAGTCGACGCCAAGGACGACCCAATCTTAGAGCCCCGCCCAGGTGAGGAGCGGGTATGGCCAACTACAGTGGTGGTAGGCCTATTTGAGCAAGGCGCGGATACCGATCCGGTTGTGTCCTATCTCCAGCACGTCTATGGTGACCAGTACCCGATTGCGGCGCACGATTTAGAGGATCGCGATTGGGTGCGCGTCTGGATGGAGAATTTCAAGCCGATTAAGTGCGGTGAGCGCCTGTGGATTTGCCCATCCTGGAGCAAGATCGAGGACGAAAACGCAGTCATGGTGATGTTAGATCCAGGCTTAGCCTTTGGTACGGGCACGCACCCAACGACCTTCTTATGCCTGAATTTCTTAGATAGCATCAAAGACATTAAAGACAAGGAAATCTTAGACTATGGCTGCGGCTCGGGTATCTTAGCCATTGCCGCGCTCAAGCTGGGCGCCAAGGAAGCCTATGGCGTCGACATTGACCCGCAAGCCATTATCGCAAGTAAGGATAACGCTGAGCGCAATCAGGTCGCAGATCAGATCAAGCTTTTTGATGGCCCAAGCCAAGATTTGCACCCATGCGAGATTGTGGTCGCTAATATCTTAGCTGGTCCATTAGTGGAGCTGGAGCCTAATATCGCTGCACTGTGCCAAAAGGGCGGTAAGCTCGCCTTATCGGGTCTGTTAGAGGCGCAAGGCGACGAGGTCATCGCGGCCTATCAACAGGACTTTGAGATCGACTACACCAAGGTCAAGGACGGCTGGATGCTGGTCGTTGCCACCCGCAAGTAATCACAGCATAGAGCTTAAGTAGCTCCCCAAGGCATAGGATCTAGTTTGCGCAAGATCTAAGTTTTGGGTCGCCGTACCTTCAGCAAGCAAAACCAGAGAGCCCATGGCGTAACTGCTATGGGCTTTCGTGTCTTGATGCCCAGCTGAAGGAAGCTTGCAGTTCTGGAGCGGGGCTGGAAGTTTGTGTTAAGTTGAGAGCTTAAGGCTTGCGCACTCGGCTTGCTCTAAGCAGGAGCACGTTCGTCACCGTAAGTGAGCTTTTGACGCAGCCTGCAATCAGGAGAGAAGAAACCCATGTCCTATGCGGTATTAGTGCTTACTGACGATAACTTTGCCCCGGTCAACGTCAGTGACGATCGGCTCAGCCATGGCTTTAGCCTCAATGAAGATTTAACCACCCTGCGTGGGTGGCGCTTGAGTCCTTACGCTAGTCGTACGATGGCTATAGGGGTAGTACTAAGCCACTTGGTGCGGATCAATCCAGATGCGCTTTACGCTACCCAGATGAAACCGCAGTTAAAAGCTCGTGAACCTAACGTCCCAGAGCTGACGCGAGATGAGCTCAAGATTCTCGAGTTGTGGGGCGCCGCGCGCTTTTACACGATGAGCGAACACACTCCCATCGATGTGGATTACATCAGCACCCACTTTGATGCGATTTGCCTGTGCTTAAACCATCCACTGACGCCCAGCTCGACCATTCCCGCAAGTCTCAATTCCTTATTGTGCGCCGCAAACTGCCCTCCAAGTTTTATCTTCAACCTGACTGTCCCGAGTACCCCAGCGCTCAGTCCCAGCTTGCAGCTTTTCTTGCACACTGTAAGCACTAAGGCTAAGTTTGTTCACACCTTAGGAACTCAAGCGTTAGCTCACCTGCCGTACCAGGTCACAAGTGACGTTAATGCCTTGTTCTGGTTTCATCAAGCCAAGACTAAACGCGCTTTAGAGAGCCTGAAAGGTTTACTTGACCACTCAGATGGACGCTCAGATGTAGTTACGATTGCAGTGAGCTCCACTCTCTTTACTCGGCATGCGCAGCTGGGACTTTCCCCTGAGGCCTTAAATCTACTAAAGGCCCTAAATGCGGTTTGGCCTAAGGCGCGTTTTGTGGTGATGCTCGGGCCTGGCATTTTTTCCTATGCGCCGCTGTTAAGCGAGGCGACCTATCTGTGCGTTGAGCAGACTATGCAAGCGGGTAATTTAGCGCGGCATTGGTGCGAAGAGTTCTCGGCCCAGCTCAAGCGTCATGCCCTGACTCAGGCAATGCTGCAAGATCAAGCTGACCCTAGCATGCGTCCAAGTAGCATTAGTGCGCCGGGCGTGGCGGGCTGTTTCCTCGGCCAAAGCTATGAGGACTATCGTAGTTTGCTTGAGCGGGTGCAGCTTCTGATCACAGAAAACGCTTGCGAGCAGCTCTTGGCGGCAAGCTGCGGTACTGCGACCCTGGGCTTAACACTTGATCTTGATTTAGAGCAGCCGATCAGTAAGGAGTACTTTGCCACCTATGAATCCTTTAAGGTAAATCAGGATAATTACTTGGACGCAAGCCCGAATGAACGTGATGACAAGGCCTACCAAGAGGCCTACCAAGCCTATGATGATTTAGCTCGCTCTGGTGTGCTCAATCGCGGGGTCAAAGTGGGCAGTTATCAGGAGTTAAGTCCGGTTAGCTTTGGTACCAGCACTATCTTCCCGTGCCTCAAGCTCAGTGAGCTAAACGCTCACCCTCATGAGACCATAACTCAGGCGCTCGCTACGCTAAAAGCATCACCTCAACTAGAACGGCCGCAAGCGCTCAACGCAGCGTGGCAGCATGCTTTGCAGGACAAAGCACAGCACCTCCATCCCCAAGAGCAACTCACGGCGCTAAGGCGCAAGCTGGGTTTAACTGAGCAAGAACATCGCGGCGCCCTGCAATTGGCGCAGCGAGCGAACTTTACGGGTACTGGTCGCTATCAGATGCAATGGCAGGCTTTAAAGACCATGCTGCCACACAAAAAGCAGCAAGAGTTGACCATTATGAGCTTTGGCTGCTCCACAGGCCAAGAGTTAGCGGAGCTGCGTGCGCTGTTAGGGCCTCTGGGGGCGCACCACTATCTCGGTGTGGACTTAAATGAAGATGCCTTAGCGCAAGCCCGGCAGCTCTGGCACAATTTAGAACAGCTACCTTATGTGCCTCAGGCCCAAAATGCCAGTTTTATCACAACGGCACAGCTAGAAGAGCTGGTAGGTGCTAAGAACCTGCAGTGCGACGTGATCTGTGCCATGACTGTGTTGTGTCGGCACCCTGATACAGCGCGGCTTGAGAATGCTCAAGGGGTGTATGACTGGGTAGATTTTGCTGCAACCTTACAGCTCTTAGATCAAGCTTTAAAGCCCAGTGGCCTGCTGTGTCTGTTCAACACCAATTATGCCCTTGAGGACAGTGAGCTCAGCTCCCACTATCAGCGCCTGTTCCCAGCTCAAGACCGGCAAGAGTTAGTGCAGCTCTTAGCAAGCTCTGGGGGATTAGCTCAGGCCTTTGAGCGTGCGGCGCAGCAAGGCCCGCAGAGCTTAACAGCGGCACTTTTTGGTTATGTGCCGACCTTTGCGCCGTCAGGGGAGCGCCTTACCGTGGTTAACAAGGGCACTATCTTCCGCAAGCTCTCATAACCAAATTCCAGCGTGCCTGCATCCGCGTTCGGTACTACTGTGGGGGCGGGGCTTTAGTGACGGTGCGCTGCTTTGGGCCTTGGGCGTGAAACCTAGCGTTTTCATGCCCGATATGGGCCAAAATCTTGCGTTATAATGGGGATCCCCCGTAAATTGGCGGGGTGACGATAGCCCGTGTCTTAGGAGCTGCCAACAAACTTGTTGTGGCTGGTAGTGGTTGGGGCATCGTGGGAGCTTGAGCTTGAGGAGTTCTGACTATGGCTAAGATCAGGCCGCGCGAGCGTGCTGCTATCATTCAATCATTACGGGCCGGTGTGACTCCGCGTGTGGGCTTGGAGCATATCCAAGTGGGACGCGTCAACGAAGTCAAGGCGATGATTGAGGAGTTAGAGCGCGTATGCCAAGGCAGCAGTACCTTCAAGGTCGTGGTCGGTGACTTCGGTGCTGGTAAAAGCTTCTTCTTGCAGCTCATTCGCTACTTAGCCTTGGAAAAGGGCCTGGTGGTAGTCAATGCTGATTTAGCCCCAGATCGTCGTCTGCAAGCCTCGGGCGGTCAGGCACGTTCGCTTTATCAAGAGCTGATGCGCAATATGGCCACGCGCGCCCACCCTGAGGGCAATGCCATGATTCCGGTGGTCGAGAAGTTCATCACCACCCAAATCGGTGTAGCCCAAGAGCAGGGCTTGGCGGTGGAAGCTGTCATCAAGTCCAAGCTTAAGTCCTTGTCGGAGCTAGTGGACGGCTATGACTTTGCTGAGGTGATCGCCAAGTACTACCAAGGCTACGAGCAAGGACGCGATGAGCTCAAGGATGCTGCAATTCGCTATTTACGTGGTGAATATGCTACCAAGACCGAGGCCCGCGCTGATTTAGGCGTGCGCTCGATTGTCTCCGATAGCTCGATCTACGATCACTTAAAGCTCTTAGCGCGCTTTGTCTGCCAAGCAGGCTACAAAGGCCTTTTGGTCAACTTAGATGAGATGGTCAACCTCTACAAGTTGCCATCGCCCCGCTCCCGTAGTGCTAATTACGAGCAAATTCTGCGCATCTTAAATGACTGCTTGCAAGGCAGCGCTGAGAATATCGGCTTTATGCTCGGTGGCACCACCGATTTCCTGTGCGATACCCGTAAGGGCCTCTATAGCTACGAGGCGCTACGCTCGCGCTTAGCTGAGAACACCTTTGCTCAGGTGGCCAATGTGGTCGATTACCACGGCCCAGTGCTCAAGCTTGAGAACTTATCGCCAGAGGAGCTTTACGTGCTCCTGGCTAATATCCGCAATGTTTTTGCTAACGGCGACCCAAGCAAGTACTTAGTGCCGGACGAAGCCCTGACTGCCTTCCTGCGCCATTGCTCGCAGAACATCGGCGAGGCCTACTTTAGAACGCCGCGCAACACCATCAAGGCCTTTGTCGATCTGCTCTCGGTCTTAGAGCAAAATCCAGAGATCAAGTGGCAGTCGCTCATTGCTAATGTCCACGTCGAAAACGAAAGCGACCCATCCTTGGTCACGACGGGCGCATCTGATCCTGCGCCATCCGACGATGACGACTTAGTCACCTTCAAGTTGTAGCGCTTCTAACGGGCTGGGGCCCAAGTCGGCTAACTGGCTCTACTTGAGCGTAATCGGCCCAGGTTGAGCCGTCAAGCCTCGCTTGAGGTAACACTCTGCTTGAGCCGCAAAGCCCTGCTTGAGCCGCAAAGCCCTGCTTGAGCCGCAAAGCCCTGCTTGAGCCGTCCCGCCTGCAGGGAAAGAGTGGGGGCAGTCTGAGCCTCTATCCAGCTGGGGTTGCATGAGGCCCAGAATGATGTGCCCAGCCCACCTGAGCGGTGGTGGGCTCAGCTTGAGGCGACGCCCTGCTTGCTGCAATGGGGCCTTGTGCGGCCGGTTTTATGGAGGACACGGAGGTCGTGTCCTTTTTGCTATTGTGTTCTGCACCCAAAGGAGAAGTGTTGTGGAGTCCTCTGAGAGCTTAACCAATCAAGCTTGTATCTCAATGCTGGATCCTTTGGTGTGCCGCTGGATTGGACGCCAAGGCTGGCGCGATCTGCATTCGATCCAGAAAAAGGCGATTGCCCCGATCTTAGAGCACAAGGACGACGTTATCATCTCGGCCTCGACCGCCTCGGGTAAGACCGAAGCGGCCTTCCTGCCGGTGCTCACTTATCTGCGCCAAAATCGCGAGAAGCTCTCGGGTGTGTCGGTTTTGTACATCAGCCCGCTTAAGGCTCTGATTAACGATCAAGCGCGCCGCTTGATGGATATGGCTGAGCCGGTAGGGGTGAAAATCACGCCATGGCACGGTGATGTCGCCGTCAACAAGAAGACCAAATTATTAAAGGACCCTTCGGGTATTGTGCTCATTACCCCAGAGTCCTTAGAGTCGCTGCTTATTAACCAGGCCAGCGTCTTCAAGCAAGCTTTTAAAGATCTGGCTTATATCGTAATCGATGAGTTCCACGCCTTAATGGGCGAGGAGCGTGGCTATCAGCTGCAATCGCAGTTACACCGCATCGAGAATTTGATCGGCAAAGTACCGGTACGTATTGCTATTTCCGCGACCTTCTCGAACGATATCGGCTCGGTGGCCTCGTATTTGCGCGCTAACAACTCGCGCATCAAGTGCCAAATCATCACCTCGGATGAACATACTACGGCAGCTCTTGCCGTAAAGATCTTGGGTTATGACATCGGCAAGATTGAGGGCGAGGATCCTCGGGCTAGTACCTTGTTGATGCATGATGCCGCTATTACCTTGGTGGCAAAAGATATCTATCGCTTGCTGCGCGGCAAGAACAATCTGGTCTTCACCAACTCGCGCTCGGATACCGAGAAACTCGCGAACGACCTGCGTGAGCTTTGCCATGCGGCGCGAGTGCCGGAGGAGTTTTTCCCGCACCATGGCTCGCTGTCTAAGGAGCTGCGTGAGACCTTAGAGCAGCGCTTAATCGATGGGCGCCTGCCGACCACTGCAATTTGCACCTCAACCTTGGAGCTGGGCATTGATATCTCCGACGTTCAGTCGATTGCCCAATTTGCGCCGCCGACCTCGGTGGCGTCGCTGCGTCAGCGTCTGGGCCGCTCGGGTCGCCGCGATGGCCGGGCGGTGCTGCGTCTGTTCATCCCTGAGTTTGACCCAAGCTGCAACCGCTTGTCGTCGCTCTTGTGTGAGGATACGGTGCTGAGCTGTGCCATCATCAACCTCTTACTCAAGCGTTGGTATGAGCCGCCGCTGGCGCAAGAGTACGCTTTTTCTACCCTGATTCAGCAGACGCTCTCGGTGATTGCGGCTCAAGGTTCGGTCAGTGCCAAGAACCTCTACCAGCTATTGTGTCAGACCGGTCCGTTCAACCTGACCACGCCGCAGCAGTATGCGCAATTGCTGCGCGGCCTGGGCGCCAACGATCTCATCATCCAGATGCAAGATGGCACCTTGACCTTGGGCGTGGAGGGCGAGCATTTGGTCTCAAACTATGAGTTCTTTGCCGCTTTCAACAACAATCGCGACTATCGCGTCGATCACGATGGCCGCACTATCGGCCGTTTGCCGCTGCTTACTTCCTTAAAGGAGGACGACACCTTCCTCTTTGCCGGTAAGGCGTGGCGTGTGGTCTATTTCAACGAGCAAAAGCGCGTGATAGGCGTCAAGCCAAGCCAAAACAAGGCGATGGGACTGCCGCTCTCGGGCGTGAGCAGCTTGGTGCATGACGTGGTGCGTGCTGAGATGCAGCGCATCTACCTCACCGGTGACGTCCCGCCTTGCCTCAATGAGCAGGCCATGGTCAACTTCAAGCGCGGCCAAGAGACCTTTAAGCGCTATCACCTCGACCGCAAGGTCATGATCACAGGTCCAATGGGCCTAGCGCTCTTCCCATGGCGGGGTGATCGCGTGCTGGACACCGTAGTCTTGATGCTCAATAAGGCTTCGATTGCCGCTAACCGCATTGGCTGCCACATTGAGCTGGAGTACGCGAGCCTTGATAACCTCAAGACGGCTGTGGCCTCGATCTTACTTGAGGGTAAGAAGGGCAATTATGACGTTAACAGCCTGCTCAAGCGGGTCAAAAACCTCGATTGGGAAAAGTTCAACTGCTATTTGCCCCTAGAGCTTAAGTACTTAACCTACGCTCACACCCACCTCGACTTAGAGGGAGCCTTAGCGTTCTTTAAGCAGTTAAGCCACGAGCTGTAGAGCGGTACGCGTTTAGGACAGGGCGGCGCCGGAATCTTGAGCGGGCGCTGCCGAGAAGGGCGCTGAAGCGGTTGCTGGGGATAAAGCGGCTGCTGGAGCTAAGACGGGACGCTATGGCTAAAACAGCAGCTTAGGCTCAACCGAACGCTGAGGCTAAAGCGGTTGCTGGGGCTAAAGCGGCTGTTGAGGCTCAACCGACCGCTGAGGCTAAAGCGGTTGCTGGGGCTAAAGCGGTTGCTGGGGCTAAAGCGGCTGTTGAGGCTCAACCGACCGCTGAGGCTCAGGCCGGAGCCTAATATAAGGGCCGACTTTGGCTTTTTGCAAGGAATTTTCACACCCTAAAGGAGATGATCGTCTAAACTGAGGGGATTCCCTGTGGGAACTAGTTCATTGAGATCTGGAGGATGCTTTGAAAATCGTACATCGCCCTAATGTAGCTGACAGCTATTTAAGTCAGTTCATACCTGATCCCATCATGCGCCAAATCTTGGCTGTACGCGGGGTCAAGGGGGTGTCAGATCTCGATATAAGTATCAAGGGACTCTTGCCTCCAACCAATATGTGCGATTGCGCTAAGGCCGCCGATATTATTGCCCATGCCGTGATGCGCCAAGAGCACATCATGATCTCCGGTGACTACGATATCGATGGTATGTCCGGCACCGCCTTAGGTGTGCGCTGCTTGACCGCCTTTGGTTTGCCTGAGGAGAAGATCAGCTACTACGTGCCTTCACGCTATGACGACGGTTATGGCCTCAATGAGCAGGTGGTCGACCATGCCATCTTAAATGGGGTAAAGCTGATCGTCACGGTCGATAACGGCATTAGCGCTAATGCGGCTGTGGCCTACGCTAAGGACAAGGGCCTTACAGTCGTGGTGAGCGACCACCATGAGCCGGGAGCTGAACTGCCACCTGCTGATGCGGTAGTTGACCCTAAGCGCAAGGACGATGAGTTCCCATCTAAGCATTTAAGCGGTGTGGGCGTGCTCTTTTACGTGATGGCCGCCACGCGCAGCCGCCTGGTGGAGCTGGGCTATTACGCCGATAAGAGCAAGTCACCTAATATGACTCAGTTCACCGACTTGGTGGCCTTAGGCACCATCGGTGACGTTATGACCTTAGATAGCAATAACCGCCGTTTGGTTAAGGAAGGCCTGCGTCATATCCACAAGGGTAAGGCCTGTCGGGGCCTGTTGGCCTTATTGGGCTACCTCAAGATCGATCCGGCCAAGGTCAAGATTCGCACCATCGCCTTTGATCTGTGTCCACGCTTTAATGCGGCCACCCGCATCAAGATTGCCCAGAACCCGGCTATCCTCAACCTCTTAAGCGAGGATGACAATTTGGCGCTGTTGTACGCTAAGCAACTTGATATGTGCAACAAGCGCCGTATGGATCACGAAAAGGTGATGCTGGCTAAGGCCCTAAGTCTCTACGCTGAAGAGCGTGCCTTAATTGATTTGGTCAATGGCAAGATTAGCGCTCCAGTACCAGATGAAAACGCGGTCTTAGGCCAAGAATTACCTGAGCCTAAGGACGAGGCACCAAGTGAGCTGCCACCTTTGAGCGCCGACTTGATGCAGCTTAAGTTTCACGCTCACGCTTTAGCGCCCCAGGACTCAAGCCAAGCGGCCATGATTCAGCACCTGCTGGGCAAGGGCAGCGAGGGCGAAAGTGAGCTGGATGCAATTGAGGCTGCCTACAATGACTTTGATGGCTCGGAGGAGGAGAGCAATGACCTCACCGCTGGCATTGTGCTCTACGAGCCGACCTTCCTTAGGGGCTTAGTGGGCCTGGTGGCCACTAGGATGCGCGAGCGCTACCACCGGCCGTGCATGATCTTTGGCGCGGACTTGGGGGCAGGCATTGACGGGGGCGTCGACCTCATGAGCGTCATCGACAATAAGGAACAGGTCATTCCGAGCACTGATACTTCAGGTGTTAACTTCCCGCCTCGGGGCAAGGTGATGTCGGCTGCCTCAGGCATTATGCCTAACGTCGAGCGTGCCCTGAACCACCCAACAGAAGAGAGTAAGGATCAGAGCCAGGAGCAGAGCACGAAGGAAGCAGACGATCTGATCGTTGGCTCAGCCCGCTCGGTTTCAGGGATCGACCTGATGGAGGTCTTTGCCTATATCAAGCAGCGCGAGCCTAATATCTTAGTGGCTGGAGGTGGTCATGCGATGGCCGCCGGTGCCACCATTCATGCTCGTGACGTGGCGCGCTTTAAGAATTTGTTCAACGACGCTTGTGCCGCCTGTCGTCAGGAGGTAGTCGACGAGGACGCCTATACCTGCGATGCCACCTTACCGCATGATTATCTGTGCTTACCTTTTGCGCATGATATCGAGTTGTTTGGTCCTTGGGGCAAGGACTTTGAGGAGCCTTGTTTTGATGGCATCTTCACCGTAGTTGCGGTCAATATCCTCAAAAACCGCCACTTAAAGGTCAAACTGCGCACCGACACCAACCAATTGGTGGAGGCGATTAAGTTTCGCGCCAGCCTCCAAGAGAAGTCGATTGTCCCGGACACACGGGTGCAAATCGTCTATACCCTAGGCATCGACCGCTACTTCAACAATCCGCGCCTCCAGCTGCAAATTGAGGCCATTGAGCCGCTCGACGCCAGCGCCCCAGGCGCTCCCAGCACCTCCAGTGCCCCAGGCACTGTGCCTGATTTAACAGCTGCTGCCAGCTTTTAGCTGGTACAAAAAACCCGGAACATTCCGGGTTTTTGGTGACCACCGCAGGTGCAGGTGGTGCGCTTAGCTTAGGTTTGCTGCTCGTTTAGCTGTGTAAGCGACGCTCGCAGTACATAGCAGCACCGATGATACCGGCTAAGTTTAAGGTCTTAGCTGGGATAACGCGGGCTTGCTCGAGCTTGAGCTGATCTGAGAACTTCTCAAACTTCTTGGAGGCACCACCGCCTAAGATGAAGAGGTCAGGCTGGATTAAGAACTCGATGCGGCATAAGTACTCGTTAAAGCGCTTGCCGAACTCCTTCCACTTGAGGTCTAACTTCTCACGGGCGGCATCGGAGCAGTAACGCTCAGCGTCGTCGCCGTTGAGCAGGATGTGGCCCATCTCGAAGTTTGGCAGTAATTCGCCATTAAAGAACATAGCCGTGCCCAGGCCCGTGCCGATGGTAACGATTAAGACCTTGCCCTTCTCGTTGCGGCCAGCACCAAAGTTCATCTCAGCTAAACCGGCCACGTCGGCGTCATTAGCAACGAAGACGTCCGTGCCTAAGGCTTGCGATAACAGCTTCTCAATTGGTACTTGGATCCAGCTCTTATCGACGTTAGCTGCGGTTAAGACCGTGCCGTTGATGACGCGTGCTGGGAAGCCGCAGGCAATTGGGCCCTTGTAGCCGATTTGGTTGACTAACTCTTTAATCGTAGCGGCTACTGCATCAGGAGTGGATGGCTTAGGGGTCTCTAAACGTAAGCGCTCCGTGATGAGCTGACCTGTGACCGTATCTACAATAGCGCCCTTAATGCCGCTGCCACCGATGTCTACACCTAAAAGTTCCATCTAACAATCCGTCCCATTTTGCCTGAAGTAGGCGCTTTTAATCTTTTGCCCGTGACCTGAACAAGTCGGGCACCTCTACCATTATAGGGGCGCGCGCGGCGTCTAGGGACTCAGGTCACATCAATCGTGCACTAAATCACAAAGAAAAGTCTCACAAGGGCCCGTGCCCGTCCAAAGTTGGCCTCAGAGCGCCCGCCCTCAGTTCGCCGCAGGCAGCCCTGAAACAAGCGAAGCTTTAGGGCTAAAAGTTATAGGCCTTGGATCTAACCACTCGGGCTTAATGTCTTGCTTGCTCTTAGGCCGGGTTGGTCAGCATGGCGTTGACCTGGGCTTCATAGCGCGCCAGCGAAAACTCTTGCTCGCCATTGCCCCGATGATGGGCCGCAAGACCTGGGCGCTTGTTGACTAAGTAGCGCACGTAAGGCAGTAAGTCGAGCGCAAGCGTGCCCATAATGCCAAAGTCATCACCGGAGAGCTCGCCCGAGCGGCCATGGATGCAGGCACCGGCCAGGGTTGCTTGCATCTGCGATAAGCCTTGGGCGCGCAAGGCGGCGATGATGCCGGTTAAGAGGTCACCCATACCCCCTGAGGCCATCGCCGGTGAGCCTTCCTTAACGATGATGATGGACTTGCCATCGCAGATTAAGGTGCCCGCACCCTTTAACAGGACGACACCACCGCTGCGCTGCTGCAGCTCATAAATGGCCTTGTAGCGGTCTGCGTTGATCTTATCTACCGTAGTGCCCAAGAGGCGCGCCGCCTCGCCTGGGTGCGGGGTCATGATAGTGCGCTGATTAAAGCTCATGCCATGGTGGCTGATGATGTTTAAGGCGTCGGCGTCCAAGATCGTGGTCTTTTCAGCCGCTAAGGCCATTTCGACCAGCTCTTCGGCGCGCGCACTTTGGCCTAAGCCCGGGCCAATGGCGATCACGTCAGCCCAGGCTAAGGCTTGCTGCATGGCGTCGTCATCGGCCATGTCCACGGTCATAAGCTCAGGGCGGGCCGCGTTTAAGGCGCTGATGTTCGCCTTATCGGTGGCGACCTTGACTAGGCCTGCGCCGGCGCGCAGTGCGCCTTGGCCTGCCAGGCAAATGGCCCCGCCAAAGCCTACGCTGCCGCCAATTAACAACACGCGGCCGGAGTCGCCCTTATGGGCCGACTGGGTGCGCACCGGCAGGTCGGCGATGATGTCTTCATAGGTTGAGAGGTAGAGCGGATAGTAGGGGGCGCCATCCACCTCAGAGGCGGAAATCTTGCCGTGGTAGCTGTTGACGTCGAGCCCTAAGTGCGCGACCTTGATCTCGCCCACATAGTCGACGGCATCGCCCGTGACTAGGCCGGGCTTTAGGCCCAACATGCACACGGTCTTATTGGCCATTACGCTGTCGGTGTAGACGGTGCCGGTATCGGCGTTGATACCCGAAGGCACATCAACGGCAATCACGTAGGCCTTAGTGCTGTTGATAAAGTCAATCCACTGACCCACCGGCGCACGCGGTGCGGACTCCAGGCCCGTGCCGAGCAAGGCATCGATCACGATATCGGGGCTATTGCCCTGAGCGGCTTCGGCGCTTAAGTTAGGGAGCTCGTATTCGACCACGCCGCCCACTTGGGTAAAGTAGGAAAAAGCGGTGTGGGCTTCAGAGTCGGCGTGGGGTTCGCCTAAGGCAAAGAGACGGAAGGGAATATGGTGCTTTAAGAGCATCGCCGCCACGATATAGCCGTCGCCGCCATTGTTGCCCTTGCCGGTGAGCACATAGACCATATTGGGATGAGCGTTGACTTGGCGCATTTCATCGAAGACCGCGCGTCCGGCCTTTTCCATCAGGTCGTAACAATGGCCATTGTGTACCTGCGCATGCTCTTGCTCGATCATGCGGATTTCCTGAGTGGTAAAAACGTGATGCGGAAGCGTGGTAGCCATGCTGCTCTCCTTAGCTGATTGGCGCACAGCGCCCGATTGACGTCACTACACCATTGACGTGAGCTTACGCCGGGCGTGCCTCTTATGATGGGCGCACATTAGACGATTTTAGCGCACAGCCTCATTAGGGCCGGTGCTTTTGGCCTCAATCTGTGCTCTAGCGCGCACCTGAGTTCGTAAAAGCAAGGAACAAGCCTTGCCAGGCGCGGCCCCAGCCTTGCCAGGCGCGGCCCCAGCCTTGCCTCGCGCGGCCCCAGCCTTGCCTCGCGCGGCCCCAGCCTTGCCCAGCACGTCCCCAGCCATCTCAGCCCCCAGCCCCGTGCCATCTCAGCTACCTGCTACACACAAGCAGGGCTCAGCCCGATAAATGCGGGCGCTGGTACAGCTACGAGAGTGCTCCGGCTAGGTCATGACAATTGCCGTTATAATAGGGGCAATTTGGTTTCTTTTTGGGAGTGCGGGGGTGGTATGAGCGCGCAAGTAAGTTCCTTTTTGCCAGATGAGGCGGCGACCGAGCGTCTAGGCGCAGCCTTAGCCCAGCACGTGACGGCCTGGTTGCCGCAAGGTCGCGCTTTGTGCGTGTACCTCGAAGGTGACTTAGGGGCAGGTAAGACGGCTCTGACGCGGGCGCTGCTCACTGCTCTGGGCTATCAGGGTACCGTCAAGTCCCCAACTTATACCTTGGTCGAAAGCTATGACCTAGGTGCCTTGGTGGGCAGTCCTTTAACGCTTTACCACTTTGATCTCTATCGTCTGCAAGACCCTGAAGAGCTGGAGATGATGGGTATTCGCGACTACTTTGCCCAGCGCGCCCTGTGCTTTATTGAGTGGCCGGAGCGCGGTGCGGGGATTTTGCCGCCTGCTGATATGACCATCACGCTCACGCATGAGCCTCAAGGCCGTACCGTGAGCATTGCCGCGCAGCTCGTGCCTCAAGCAGAGCTGCAAGCGCTGGTGGGAACCATTGGGGACGAAGCTTAGTCTTATTTCATCATTGGGCGCCTTCTTTGCATTTATTACCTTCTGGTCTGAATTAAGTATGTGAGCCGACTGCTTCTTGAGACCAAGACAGGTTGTGAGCGGTTGGTTGCGCAGAACCGGTTTTTTTGTGGTGGGTTTTTGGCTATGTCAGCACTAAAGCGTTTTGCCGCGTGGGCCTTGGGTGCCACGCTCCTGTGGTCGGTGGGTACGAGCGCCTTTGCTGACAATATTAAGGGCGTGCGCGCCTTTTCCAATGCCGATAAAACCCGCGTGGTCTTAGATCTCGACTACGAGCCTAAGTACTCGACCGCCTTAAATAACGATGGCGCGACCTTTGTCATCCGCTTAAATGACGTCACCAATTATAAGAGTGCGCCCGACAAGCTGAGCTTAGAGGGCCGCTCGGTGGTCAAGCGCATGACCAAGAATCTAAGCAACGATGACGTGCGCTATATCTTTGCCTTAGAGGGCTCGGGTACCCCTAACGTCTTTGTGCTCAAGCCGATGAATGGTCAGAATTATCGCGTGGTACTCGACTTCCCGCACACGGCCTCAAGTCGTGAGCCGACCGGTAATGCTGAAGTTAAAGTGCTCGACCAAAAGACCGCCTCCTCCCTTATCGGCACCGGCCATGGCTCGGGCCAGCCTCCGGTCCAAGTTATTACCCTACAAGACGCGGATGCCGCCGAGAATGCTTTGCTCAACTCGCTTTCGACCGTGGGCGCCGATGGTATTCGCACGATGACTCCAGCGCAGGCTCAGGCCTACCAAGAGCGTATCGAGCAATTGCGCGAGCAGCAAGAAGAGCAGCGCCAAGCCCAGCGTACGGGCACTCAGACTGCTCCGGTCGAAGAGGAAGTACTCGACACTCAAGCCCCACCGCCCCCGCAGCCGGTTACGCTGCCAGCAGCTAACCCATATATCATCGCAATTGACGCCGGTCACGGCGGCAAGGATCCAGGTGCGATCGGTAAGCGCGGCGTTAAGGAAAAGAACGTAACGCTGGCGATCGCCACTCAGCTTGCCAAGTACGTCAACTCCAATCCACGTTTTCGCGGCCGCCTGATTCGCTCGACCGACGTCTTTGTCGATCTCGACAAGCGCTCGGAGATTGCGCGTGATTACAAGGCCGACATCTTAATTTCTATTCACGCCGACTCGGTAGCCTCGGGGGCCTCCTCGGCCCGTGGTGCCTCGATTTGGGTCTTATCGACCAATCGTGCCCAGCGTGAGAACACCAAGGTCTTAAAGGGCGGTAAGGGCGAGCTCTTAGGCGGTGTCAGTGAGGTGCTCTCAAGCAGCTCTAAAGACCAAGAAAATCCGTACTTAGCCGCGACGATTTTGGCGATGTCCTCGGACAATACCCGCTCTGAGGGCTACAACATGGGCCAGGAGATCTTGGACAAGCTAGGCAAGTTCACCAAATTGCATAAGGACAAGCCGATCCACGCTTCGCTGGCGGTGTTAAAGTCCCCAGATATCCCGTCGCTCTTAATTGAGACCGGCTTCTTATCCAATCGCTATGAGGAGATTCAGCTCAACCAGCCGAACTATCAAAAGCAGATTGCCTACTGCATCTACCAAGGTATCGTCTCCTACTACGAAAACTACACAGTGCAGAACATCAAGAGCCGCTATGAAAGTGCCATTCGCACCGGCGCAGTCAAGGTCACGATCCATGAGGTTGCCAAGGGCGATTCGCTCTCGGTGATTGCGCACAAGTACAAGACTACGGTGTCCGCCTTAAAGCGCCAAAACGGCCTCAAGAGCGATAACATCCGCATCGGTCAGAAGCTCATCATTCCTCCGACCGCACCGGCGGCCACCAAGTAGGGGGACGCTATGCCGATTCGCAAGCTATCGGTGCAGCTGGCCAATCAGATTGCTGCAGGTGAGGTGGTCGAGCGCCCGGCCTCGGTGGTCAAGGAGCTGTTAGAAAACGCGGTGGATGCAGGCGCCAGCGCCATTACCTTGGAGCTCAAGCAAGCAGGTAAGCAGCTCATCAAGGTCACCGATAATGGCGCGGGGATTCCTAAGGACGAGCTCGTATTAGCCTTAGCCCCGCACGCGACCTCTAAGATCAGCTGCTTAGAAGATCTTGCGGCCATCACCACGATGGGCTTTCGCGGCGAGGCCTTGGCTTCGATTGCTTCGGTCAGTCGTCTGACCTTAGTCTCCAATACTAAAGGGCAGCCCCATGGCTACCAGGTCGAGGTGTCAGGCCCGGAGCAAAATCCGGCGGTCGCCCCAGCGGCCCATCCGATTGGCACTTCGGTGATCGTGCGCGAGCTCTTTTTTAACACCCCAGCCCGCCGTAGATTTCTCAAGTCAGATAAGACCGAGCTGACCCATATCAAGGAGCTGGTGACGCGCCTGGCGTTAGTCAATTACGGCATTGAGTTTACCCTCATCAGTGACGGGCGCACCATCTTGCAAGTTCCAGCGCAGAGCAAGGCCCAATTGCCCCAGCGCATTAGCAAGCTCTTAGGCGCGGACTTTAACTATCCGGGCATCACCTTTGATAACGAAGACTCCAAGTTGCAAGCGGCGTGGCAGGCCTATCAAGCCGCGCAGAGTAGTTACCAAAGCTATGGCCATTACGAGACTCCCGATCCGCTCAGCACCAAATTACTTCAGGTGCACGGGCTGATTATCAAGCCGCCTTCGCTGATTCGGGCGCTGCCTGATCGCATCCTGACCTTTTTAAACGGCCGTATCATCGCCGACAAAATGGTCAATCACGCCTTGCGTGAGGGCTATTTGAGTGTGGTGCAAGACGATCCGAGCTTTAAGCCGTGCCTGAGGGCCATTATCTTTTTGCGCTGTGACCCGCACATCGTGGACGTCAACGTCCATCCGCGCAAGGACGAAGTGCGCTTTCACGAGAGCAATCTCATCTACGACGCCATTGTGACCAATGTGCGTGCGGCCTTGCTCACCCACCATCTGGACGCGGCCGCCAAGGGTAGCCTCGACCTAAGCTTTGACCAAGCAGAAAAGGACGGCCAAGCAACCAAGAGCGCACCTCAAGAATCAGCGCAGCCAACAACCCAACCGGCAGCTGAACAGTCAGCCCAATCGGCGGCTGAACAGTCAGCCCAACCGGCAGCTGAACAGTCAGCCCAATCGGCGGCTGAACAGTCAGCCCAATCGGCGGCTGAACAGTCAGCCCAATCGGCGGCTGAACAGTCAGCCCAATCGGCGGCTGAACAGTCAGCCCAACCGGCAGCTGAACAGTCAGCCCAACCGGCGGCTGAACAGTCAGCCCAACCGGCAGCTCAGGGCGCAGCTCCAGGCCGCTCTGAGGAACAGCCTGATTTAGTGCGCTCGCGCTGGGATGCCCTCAAGGCTAAGATTGCCGCGAAAGGCCAAACCGAGGCTGCGCCTGAGGCGCTGCGCCCGGCGGTGGAAGCGTACTTAGAGCGTACCGCTCATGCCGCGCTCACCCCGCCTAACCCTGATGCTGCGCGCTTAGAAGGGGCGCTAGTGGACTTTAGCACCCTCAAGAGCGGCGCCGAGTTAAATGAGGTCTGGGCGCAAGCTGCCGCTGTAGCGCAAGGGGCACTTAATCCAAACCAAAGCCCAGCTGACGCCGCCGCAACGCCGGATGAAGCAGAAGCTACGCCGAGTGCGACCGCCCCAGCCAGTGCCGCGTCTCAGGCGCGCGTGGGCGCGCCTTTTGCGATAAGACCTAAGGTGGATGGGACCCTGGGCGTAACTGTACCGTTCCCTGCAGGCCAGGGCACAGCCGAACCACAGCCAGAACTAGAGCCTGAAGCTAGGGCCACTGTGGCGCACGAGGCAGAACAAGGTGCTGCGGCAGAACAAGGTGCTGTGGCAGAACAAGGTGCTGTGGTGCACGGTGCGGCATCAGGTGCGGCACCGGTTGCGGGCGCTGCGGCCACGGAACCGTTCCCGGCCACGGAGCCGTTCCCAGCGTCAGGGACTACGGCGCGGCCGACTGCGGTGGAAGATAGCGTTGAGCTTTCCCTGGAGTCGGAGGCGGATGCGCCCCGCTCGCTGCTGGCGGCGCGCTTGCAGTCAAGTCGCCTGGGGGCGCAGGCTAGCCCAAACTTTAATCCGCACAGCTTGCTGGAGCAGTCGCCGCAGCCGGAGGCGGAGCCGCCGCTGGAGCTTGACCTGACTTTTGCCGGGGGCAAAACCGAAAACGCTGCTACCAGCGCTCAGGTGAGTGCTCCGGCAGGTGGCACGGAAGGGGGCGCTAAGGCCCAGTTTCTGGCGTTGGTGGCGCCTAATGTGGTGCTCTTTGCGCATGACCGGCGTTACTTTATGGCGCAAGGCTCGGCTTTATTTGCGCATTTCTTAGCGCAGGTCTACCGTCAGGGTGTGGTCGGCGATACGGTCGAGCGCTGCGAGTTGACCTTGCCTTTTGCCCTGCGCCTTGAGCCGGGCTTGCTTAAGGCCTATAAGCAAACTCAGCTGGTAAGTGCGGCCGCGCGCGCGGGCTTTGTGGTCAAAAGTCAGCTCACCCGCTCGGCCATTGAACTGATTGCCATTCCTAAGATGGTACGTGGCACTAACCTGGCGCAAGTGGCAGGTCAGGCGCTGGCCTTGATTGCCGCGTCCCATGAGGTTATTAACAGCGCGGGCACCGCCCCTGAGCCCCTGGTGAAGTGCATCAGTCAGGCTAAGCGCTACGAGCTCAATACCGTGCTCGATGCCAAGGCGTTAATTGAGCATTTGCAGCCCAGTGAGCTGGAGGTTTTGGTCAGCGAGGCGACCTCGGCGCAAGGGACGCTCGATGCCAAGACCAAGCTTAACTTAAGTCTAAAGCGCGAGGGCTTTACCATCTGCGAGCTTGACCTGTGTAGCCTGGCCTACCAGATGTTAGGACAGCATAAATAGGCTATAATTCGGCTTTTTCTCAGATTGGTGAGGGCGAGTTCGGAATTTAGGTGAGGGCGAACTATGTGTGAAGCATTGGTGATCTTGGGCCCAACGGCATCGGGCAAAAGTGCGCTGGCCTTGGCTTTGAGCGCGCACTATCGCATCGAGATCATCTCGCTGGATTCGGCCTTGGTCTATCAGGGCATGGATATCGGTTCGGCCAAGCCCACTAAAGAAGAGCTGGCTATCTGCCCGCACCATTTGATCGATATCTGCGACCCCGCCCAAAGCTACAGTGCCGCGAACTTTCGCGCCGACTGTATCCGCTTGGTTCAGGAAATCAGAGCACGGGGTAATCTCCCGGTGATCTGCGGGGGCACGATGATGTACTACAAGGCCTTAGTCGATGGCCTCTCGCCAGTACCAGAGAGCACCCCGCAGGTGCGCGCTCAGGTTCAAGCCCTGGCCGACGCCCACGACTGGCCGTACGTCCATAGTCTCTTAAAAGAGATCGACCCTGAGAGCTACACCCGACTTGATTCTAAGGACAAGCAGCGCGTGGCGCGGGCCTTAGAGGTCTATTACCTCACGGGCCGTGCGATGAGCTCATACTTTAGCGCCCCTAAGGAAGGCTGCCCATTTAGCAGGCTTGAGGTGGTGCTACTTCCTAAAAACAATGATCGTACGCAGTTGCGTGAGCTCATCCGCCAGCGCTTTATGCAGATGTTAGAGCAGGGCCTGATTGACGAGGTCAAACAGCTCTATGCGCGCCACGACCTCAACGACACCATGCCGGCGATGCGCTCGGTGGGCTATCGCCAGGTGCTGATGTATTTGCGTGGCGAGGTCTCCTATGAGGAGATGATTGAGCTGGCGGTGATTGCGACGGCGCGTCTTGCCAAGCATCAAATGACCTGGCTGCGCGGCGGCTTAAAGGATGATGATAAGACGCAGCGCCTCATTGTCCCAATTGAGCAAAGCGCCACCGCTAAACTAAAGGCAGTGTTAGCTTTATGCGCTCAGCACCATGGGGTGCAGGCTTTTTTGCGCTAAGATAGCCCATGCGCGGTTGGAGCGCCGCTTAAGAGCGGCACAGCCTTAAGAGCCTGTAACCGGCCAGCCCTAAGGTGGCACAGCCTTAAAGTGGCAGCCCAGCCTTAAAGTGGCCCAGCCTTAAAGTGGCAGCTCAAAGGGGCCTGAAGTCGCAGCAGCAAGGAGAAAGTGTTTGGAGCAACGGCAGAAAAAAGCGCTAGAGCGTTATCGCAAGCAAGAGCTGATGATTGCGCATAACCTCAATTTGGATCACCATCCTGATTTCATCAAGCTCGATGAGCGGGTGCAGCGGGCACAGGAGATCGAAGAGCTCGAGGCGGTGCTGCGGCGCCAAACCATTATGCTGTTTGCCCCCGATCCCGAGGGTGAGAAACTCTCACCTCTGAACATTGACGCTTATTGCACCAAGCTCTTGCAAGACTGCCGCGCCTTGTGTGAAATGGCGGTGGTTCGGGCCCCAGTGTGGACCTACGATCGCATTGCGGCTTTTATCCAGGATATAGAAAAGCTCTTGCCTTTTGCCGATACCACCTTCAAGCAGAACTTTGTTTTGGTGCTCAAGATTATCTCCGATGCTCAGGCGCGCTCGGACGTAGCGGCCATCGCCGACCTGTTCTACGGCGAGGTGCCCGCGCTCATTCGCTCCTTGCAAAACAACTACCGCAAGCCTGCTTAAACAAGCGGCGCGCAAGCGGCCGGAGTTCAAGCTACCGAAAAAACAAATAAAGTACCAATTTTCTTTCCCCTCAAGTTGAAGGGCCCAAGGTAAGGCCGCAGGTCGGTCTGGCCCGCAGCGCTGGGAAGCGCGGCGACTTGAGGATTTAAAATAAGGTTTTTTATGGCTGACAAAGAATTTGAGCCGCTGGGGCCAACCATTCTGGTTCATGTGGAATTGCCTCAGGCCAAAAATCAAGAAGACTTACAAGAACTCCATCGCCTGGCCGAGTCCGCCGGGAGCACAATTTGCGATGCAATCGTGTGTCGCCGTGACGTGATTGAGCCGCGTACCTACATTGGCTCGGGTAAGGTCACGGAGCTTGCTGACGCCGTGCGCGCCCATGATGCCAAGGTCGTGGTCTTCAATTGCCCGCTGACCCCAGCCCAAGAGCGCAACCTCGAAAAGGAGGTGGGCGTACGCGTGATGGACCGTATCGCCTTAATCTTAGTGATCTTCGCGATGCGCGCCCGTACCTACGAGGGCAAGCTCCAGGTGGAGCTGGCGCAGCTGCGCTATGAGCAGGCCCGTTTGGTGCGCGGTTGGACCCACTTAGAGCGCCAAAAGGGTGGCTTTGGTTTACGTGGTGGTCCAGGTGAAACCCAGATTGAGCTCGACCGTCGTGCTCTGCGTGAGCGCATTGCCGCGATCAAGCAAGACCTTGAGGTGGTGGCACGCCGTCGTGAGCAAAACCGCAATGAGCGCAAGAAGAACGCGATTCCGGTGGTGTCCTTTGTCGGCTACACCAACGCCGGTAAGTCCACGCTCTTTAACACCATCACGCGCTCTGAGGTTTATGCCGCTGACCAGCTCTTTGCGACCTTGGATCCGACCTTGCGCAATATGGTCTTGCCGACGGTAGGCAAGGTGGTCTTTGCCGACACGGTAGGCTTTATTCGCCACCTGCCGCACGAACTGGTGGCCGCGTTCCGCGCGACCTTGGAGGAGACGATTCAATCGGACTTACTCCTGCACATCATCGATATCGCCGACCCGCGCCTTGATGACAATATCGAGGCGGTCAATGCGGTCTTAGGCCAGATTGGTGCGGATCAAGTGCCGACCTTGCTTGTGTTCAACAAGTCTGACTTAAAGGACGATGTGGCGATCGGCATTGTGCGCAATGAAGAGGGACGCCCGGTACGCGTTAACGTTTCGGCCAAAACCAAGGCTGGTTTAGAGGATCTATTGCAGGCGGTCGCCGAGCTCTTAGCCTTAGACCAATGCGAGTTTGAGCTCAAGTTAGGCTACCAAGACGGCAAGCTGCGCGCGAGCCTCTACGAGCTCAAGGCCATCACCAGCTCAAGCTACGACGAGGAAGGCTACGAGCACCTCAAGGTGGCCTTAAAGCCGCAAGACTGTGCCCGCATCGAAAAACTCTCGGGCGGCCGCCTCAGCGCCTGCTTAGTGCGTAAAGAGGGCGCTCCACTGCCGTGGGTGCAAGAGGAGGTCTTTGACTTCGAGGACATCGACTAAATCTCGCAACAAGCGACGCGCCCGTACGCCAAGCTAATAGACTGAGCCCAGCTGCCGCGCCTAGCACAGCCCTTGAGGGCAGCTCCGGGCAAAGCCTTGAAGGGCAAGCTCAGCCTTTAAGGGCAGGCCCATGCGCTGTGGTGGTCACAGCGGCTGCGCCCTGGGCGGTACCTCAGCATCAAAGCGCGGTGCGCGGTGCGTGGGGCGCAGTGGGGAAAAGACAGAATTTTCGGTTAGCTCTAAGTTCTAACTGAGCATTACCGGTTAAAATGTTACTTTTGTACTTGATGGAAGGCCATCATTTGCTAAGCAAGCCACGCGCTTCAAGCAGTGGGGCTTGGGCACGTTGCACTTAGTTTGTTTCTAATTGGGTTGGCATGAAAGAAAATATTTCGACCATGGGTTGGAATCCACCCTCCCAAGGGCCACAGGGCTCTGGTAACAAGGATTCGCGCCCGCAAAGCGAAGAGCCACGTAATGACGCTCCTAATGACGATCCTTGGGGCCGCGCAAACCGCAATAATGGTGATGGTGGCGTCAACCAGCTCTTCAAGAAGGCCGGTAAGGTCTTACAAAAGGGCGGCGGTAATGGCGGCTTTAAGCGCTCTGGCAGCTTCAAGGGCCTTTTAACCGTAGCTATAGTCGTAGCAATTGGTATCTTCATTTTCACTGGCTTTTACACCGTGCGTGAAGCCGAGCGTGGCGTGGTGCTGCGTTTTGGTAAGTTCTACGAGGTGGTAAATCCTGGTCTGCAATGGAAGATTCCTGGTATCGACCAAGTTACGACCGTCGATATCGAGCAGGTACGTTCGATTCAGTCCTCTGGTGCGATGTTAACCGAGGATGAGAACGTGGTAATCGTCGAAATGGACGTGCAGTACCGTATCTCCGATCCATTCCAGTACCTGTACTCGGTGACCAACCCTGATAACAGCCTGATGGAAGCGACCGATAGTGCCCTGCGCTATGTGGTCGGTCATACCTTTATGGATGACATCTTAACCTCGGGTCGTGAGCGCGTCCGTCAGGACACCCGTGAGCTCTTAATCTCGATTATTGAGCCATACAAGATGGGCCTGACTATTGTCGACGTTAACTTCTTGCCAGCTCGTGCCCCAGACGAGGTTAAGGAAGCCTTTGACGACGCAATCGCCGCGCAAGAGGACGAGCAGCGTTTCAAGCGTGAGGCTGAAGCCTACGCCAATGAAGTACTGCCACGGGCTGAAGGTCAAGTGCAGCGTATTCGCCAAGAGGCAGAAGCTTATCGCTCCCAGGTGGTCTTAGACGCCCAAGGTGAGGTCGCGCGCTTCGAGCAAATCTTGCCTGAGTACAATGCCGCGCCTGAGATTACCCGCACCCGTCTCTATCTTGAGACGATGCAGGACGTCTTAAGCTCGAGCAATAAGATTATCTTAGATACCCCAGAGGGCTCGAGCCCAGTGCTCTATCTGCCGATGCCACAAGGCACAGCCACTAAGAGTGCACCGAGCTTGCGCTCCAATGGCTCCTTAGGCGGCACCAGCGCCTATCAAAGCGGCAGCGCTCCGCTGAGCTCAACTCAGAGCACGGCCCCTTATCAGTACTCCAGCTCCACCAATACGGCGCCGACGCGCACCAACGTGCGTCCTAACAGCGATCGTGCCGTCGGTGGCAGTTATGGTAGCAACCGTTAGGAGCACTTCAAATGCGTAGTTCGACTTTAAATATCATTTTGACGGGCTTAATTGTCGTGCTCTTTGTGGGGTTCAACTCGCTCTTTGTCATCAGCGAAGGCAATGTGGGTATTGTGACCCGCTTTGGCAAGGTGGTGCGCAATTCCGAGGCGGAGCTGGCGGTATCGCAGCCAGGCCTGCACTTTAAGATCCCATTTATCGATCAAGTGCGCGTCTTAGATGCCAGGATCCAGACTTTAAGTGCTCGCGCTGACCGCTTCGTGACGGCTGAGAAGAAGGACTTGATCATCGATTCCTACGTTAAGTGGCGTATCTCTGATCCTTCTACCTTCTACCTCACCACCGCCGGTGGCAATATTATGCAAGCTGAGGAGCTGTTACGTCGACGTATCAACAACTCCTTACGTAGCCAAATCGGTCGCTTGACCATTCACGAGATTGTCTCGGGTCAAGAGAAGGAAGGCTATGGCTCCTACGATAGCAGCTTTGATCGCGCTTTCACCTCGGATCAAGAGGTTCAAGTGCTGCCTGAATCAGTAAGTACTGAGGCAAGCGATGAGACCTTAGCGGTCACCACTGATGTTGAGGCCAACTCCAGCGAGAATATGATTGCCAGCTCCAAGCGCGATCAGGTGATGCAAAATGCTTTACGCGACTTGAGCAACAATTCAGCCGAGCTGGGTATCGAGATTGTGGACGTACGTATCAAGCAGATCAATCTGCCACCTGAAGTCTCCAACTCGATTTATCAGCGTATGCGCGCCGAGCGTGATGCGGTAGCGAAGTTACACCGCTCGCAAGGTCGTCGTGAGGCTGAAACCATCAAGGCCCAGGCCGATCGTGAGGTTGCAGTTAAGATTGCGACCGCCGAGCGTGAAGCCCGCCTGCTGATGGGCGAGGGCGATGCCGAGGCCACCCGCATTTATGCTCAGGCTTATTCGCGCAACCCAGAGCTCTTTGACTTCTTGCGTTCGATGGACGCCTATCGCAAGTCGATGGCCCAAGGTAACGACGTCTTAGTGCTCAAGCCTGATAGCGAATTTTTCCGCTACTTCAACGATCCTAAGGGCAATGGTGGCTCACTTTACTAAGCGCCAGCGCTCCTAAACAAGAAAAAGGCAAATTCCTGAGGAATTTGCCTTTTTTCTTGGGATAAAGCGCCGCACAAGACCTGACAAAATGGCGCAATTAAGCTAGAATGAGATGTTTGCTCGGGCCAAAGACAAGCCCAGCAATGATACGGCCAAGAAGGTTGCGGGCACGGCCAATGGCAAAATGCTAAAGGCTCTGCTAAAAGCAATGCCAAGGGCAATGCTAAAGGCAATGCCAGGGCAATGCTAAAGGCAATGCCAGGGCTACAGACGCCGCCCAACCTCTTTGTGTGACGCTCGTAGATCTAGAGAGATAAAGATGCCTAACAATGTCGTAGTGCTTGGCACCCAGTGGGGTGACGAAGGTAAGGGCAAAATTGCCGATCTGTTGACCGTCAATGCGGATATCGTGGTCAGAAGCCAAGGTGGCAATAACGCCGGTCACACCCTCGTTGTCGGCGATAAGAAGGTAGTGGTACGTTTAGTTCCATCAGGCATTCTGCACTCCTCCAGTCTCTGCCTGATCGGCTCGGGTGTAGTGGTTTCGCCTGAGGCTTTATTTGGTGAAATCGCTGAGCTCAAGGCTTCTGGTATCACCGACGCCGAGTCGCGCATCAAGATTTCGGCCGCTTCCTCGCTGTTATTACCAATTCACGTAGCTATTGATAAGGCTTCGGAGTTAAAGCGCGGCAAGAATGCCATCGGCACCACCGGTCGTGGTATTGGTCCTTGCTATGAGGACAAGATTGCCCGTCGTGGTCTGCGTGTAGGCGACCTCTACGATATGGACGTCTTCAAGGAGAAGTTACAGGCACTGCTTGATTACCGCAACTTCACCTTAAAGCACTACTTCGGTGCTGAGGAAGTGTCCTTTGACTCGATCTTAGAGGGCATTATGAAGGTACGCGACCGCCTCTTAGCGATGGTCGCCGACGTTTCGGCCATCCTGGCAGATGCCCGCAAGCAAGGTAAGAAGATCTTATTTGAGGGTGCTCAGGGTACCTTCCTTGATATCGACTATGGCACCTATCCATACGTCACCTCCTCGAACACGGTCGCAGGTGGCTGCTGCACGGGTTCAGGCGCCGGTCCACGTCATATCGAATATGTCTTAGGTATCTGCAAGGCCTACACGACCCGCGTTGGTGGTGGTCCATTCCCAACAGAGCTCAACGATGAGTTAGGCGAGCACATCCGCAAGGTCGGTGCTGAGTTTGGTGCGGTTACCGGCCGTCCCCGCCGCGTGGGCTGGTACGATGCCGTCGCGATGCGCCGTGCCGTCGACATCAACTCGCTCTCGGGCTTAGCCTTAATGAAGATCGACGTCTTAGACGACTTAGACGAGCTCAAGATCTGCACCGCCTACCGCTTAGAAGATGGCTCTGAGAGCCTGTTGCCACCACTTGCCGCCTACGAGTACTCGAAGGTAACTCCAATCTACGAGAGCATGCCAGGCTGGAAGTCCTCGACCGTGGGCATCACCAAGTTTGAGGATTTACCACAGAACGCCCAGGCTTACATCCGCCGTTTAGAGCAGTTAGCCGGGGTTCCAGTGGCCATTATCTCGACTGGTCCAGAGCGTGAGCAGACCATTATGGTTCAAAACCCAATGGCCTAAGAGCTCAACCTAGGCGCAACTAGGATCAACCCAGTTTCCAAATCGTTACAAAAGCGTCCTTGCATTGTGTAGGGACGCTTTATTTTTTCTTGGGGCAAAAATAAAGCGTCCCCACACAATGCAAGGCTATGCTCACCCCGCGCAGCTACTGAGCGCGCCTATAGGGGCGGGACTTAGTCATCGCATCTGAAGAGCAGGCTGATGCAATCGAAAATGCGGGCGGGCAGCTTGTTGGCACAGACCAGCGTGTTGTTGGCATTGTTAAGGCAGCTCACGTTAAAACCTTCGAAGAAGTAAGCCACAATGTCATCGTGCTTGGCCGCAGGTGGGATGACAAAATTAAGCTCAAGCGCCGGTGCATCAGGGCCGGCAATCAGGTCGAGGCTCAGAGGCTGGTGAGTTTGGGCAGCTTGGAAGCTGAGCTTGAGGGTGCGCTGCTCGTAGCGAGCGTAAACGGTGCGTGGGTACAAGCGGTTTTTGTCCACTACATGCAGGAACTCGGCAAGAGTGTTGAGCTCGCGCTCGTAGTGTGGGCGCAGTTGCGCCAGCACTCGGGTGATGACCTTGACCGCTTGGCCCTGAAGCTGTGCTGCCTCCTGCGGGAAAAAGGCGGCGCCGGTGTCATTCATCATCGACCGGAACAAATCGAGCCAGTAATTTTGCTGTGGAACTAAGGCCGTAGGCACCAAAGCACTGAGCGCGCCCCGGCGCAGCGGCTCGTATTCGTTGAGCATGCGTGGCATTAGATCTAAGGATCGTGGGCGCTCCAGATTAAGGCATAAGAACAAAAAGACTATGGAGGGCAGGTCAAATTGATCGAGGTACGGAGCAGTGCTCGAGCATTGGTGGCCGGTGCGCTGCGCGATTTCTTGGTAGATGGAATCTACCGCATGCTTAAGCTGTGCGTCGTGCGCCAAAAAGCCCTTGGTGGCGTTATATGCCTGGATGCACTGAGCCTGCTTGAGCTGGAGCGCCTTGGGCTCAAACGCACAGAGCTGAAGGGGCTCGATGGTGCCATCAGCCCGCTCTAATTGACGGCAAAAGATCGGGGCAGGACGCTTAGGCATAAGCTTCTCCATTGAAAAAAAAAAATGGTCGGATATCCCAGCAGTCTCGGTTAATCTCCAGCTATCAGGGGAGGCGTTAAGTCCCATCTTGCCGCCAGGGCTGACGCACGGACTGCTGGTAGGAGCCTTAGTGGCTGCGGGCAATGGCCTTGAGAGCGAGCTCTGAGAGCAAGCTGCGCTCGGCGCTTGCGGGCAAGGCGCTTAAGGCCTGCTGGGCGCGCTCGCTGGCTGCTTGGGCTTGAGCGCGGCATTGGGTGATAGCGTCAGTGTCGGCAATAGCGGTGCGGACCGCGTCGAGATCGGCTTGCTTGATCGCTGCGATCAGGGCGTCCTTTTGGGCTTGCTGGCCGGTGCGCTCATAAGTCTGCAAGGCTAAGAGCACCGGTAGGGTGATGCGCTGGTCGGCTAGGTCGGTGCCGATATCCTTGCCTAAGGTATCACTGGTGGAACTGTAGTCTAAGATGTCATCGGTGATTTGGAAGGCAATGCCCAGCTCGCGGCCAAAGGTCTTAAGTGGGACAATAAAGGCGCTGCTCTCAGGGATTAAGAAGGCCGGGGCACTGGCAGCGAGCTCAAAGAGCACGCCGGTCTTGGCGTAAATGGTCTGGTAGTAGGTCTCAAGTGAGAGATTGAGGTCACCCTCATGCTCAAGCTGATAGAGCTCACCTACTACAAGCTGGCTTAAGGTGCGGCTGAGCTCTGCGATGATATCGAAGTTGCGCGGGCGATGGAGCAAGGCAAAGCAGCGCGTGAAGAGGTAGTCACCGGCGAGCACGGCGGCATGATTGCCGTTAAGCTCATGTAAGGTCGGGGCGCCCCGGCGCAGCGGCGCCTTATCGATGACGTCATCGTGCACTAAGGTCGCAGTGTGCAAAATCTCGATCGCAGCGGCGACATAGCAGATATTCTCATGGTCGCGCACGGCATCGTAGCTGGGCAGCGCTTGCGCAGCGCTGAGCACGATGCGCGGACGAATGCGCTTGCCGCCGGCGTTAATGACATGCATGCACATGGCATTAACTTGGGTCTCGAGGTGGTGGTCGGTATAGGTGGCGTTAAGCAAGGCCTCAACCTGGCTTAAGCCCTGCGTCACCGCATCTTGTGCGGCGGTTAACGCACTGGCAGCTGAGGTTGCATTAGTGGTGTCACTCTCCTGAGTGCAAGATGCGTTAATAACTTGAGCTGCCATAAGTATCCTCACCGTTTGAGCTGTAAAGCGCCCAACTCGGATGCCGGGTCATAGTAAAAAAAAAGACGCGGCACGGCCGTAGTTGCTCGGCGGCAACCTGCGGCTAAGACCATCACCTAGGGCCATAGGGCCCAACCAAATGACAACATTCTAACATTAAATATTATGGGCATATGCACGCGCGCTGCGGAGCCGCAAAATGGCCTCACTTTGGCCCACGCAAGCCCGGATCTGACCTCAGCTAGCGCTTGGACACCAACCCCGACCTAGCCTCGAGTTAACCTCGGCGCGGCTTAGGTCTAGCCCCATCCAAGCTTGGCCCAGAAACGGTCCAGAAACGGTCCACGGGTTAGCTCGGAAAAGGCCATGGGCTAGCTAGGAACGGTCTACGCTCTAGCTTAGGCGCGGGGCCACGGGCTAGCTAGGTGCAGGCTATAGGCTAGCTAGGAACGGGCCTTGGGCTAGCTAGGTTCGGGCCATGGGCTAGCTAGGTCCGGTTCATGGGCTAGGCGCGGGCGTAATGGAGCGGCGCAGGTTCTGGGGGGCGCTCTAGGGGAAGTAGGCGCGGCTCGGGGCAGTGGTTTTAGTGGAATTGTGAGATAACTGGCTTGATCTCAGGGCTGATTTGTGCGATAATTTCGCGGTTTTGAAAGTAACCTTTGGTTGACTTTTCAAACTTTGAGTGAGTAGAATATGCGCTCACTATTAATAGACCTTCAATGACCGTGGGTTCCAACGAGTCAAGCTCTTGGTCGAAAGGCTAGAGTGGACTTGGAAAGTGAAGTTTTGACGGCCAAACGCGTAAGAGCTTTCTTGCGCCCCAGCTTGCCTCTGGCCATGCTCTAGGCACCAGCTGTGATTGGCCCTAAGGCTACTTGAACCGTGAACGTCAAGCCTCCTTGTCGCTAGGACGGCCCGCATTAGGGTAGGTGCTAGCAAGGACATTGAGCCATTTAGGCGGGAGCGTTTCGTTACACGTGCCATCCTTGAGTTTTACGTTGGGATGGGTTTGAAGGCACTTGATGAATTGTATTGGAGCGGGAGCGCAAACTCCTGCGTTCAAACGGGGTTTGAGCATGTACGCAGTTATTTTTTGCGGTGGCAAGCAGCACAAGGTAAGCGAGGGCGAGAAGCTCTGCGTTGAGCTGCTGAACGCTGAGGCTGATAGCACTGTCGAGTTAGACAAGGTTCTCTTAGTCTCCGATGGCACCAACATTAAGGTTGGTAACCCATACGTTGAGGGTGCTAAGGTTTCGGCCAAGGTCTTAGGTGAGGTTCCAGGCGAGAAGGTTAAGATCGTCAAGTTCCGTCGCCGTAAGCACCACCAGAAGGTTACTGGCCACCGTCAGTGGTACACCCAATTACAAATTACCGGTATTACTGGTCTCTAGGAGATAAGAATCAATGGCACACAAGAAAGCCGGCGGTTCCGTCCGCAATGGTCGCGATTCCCAGGCCCAACGTCTGGGTGTCAAGCGTTATGCTGGTGAGTTAGTTACTGCAGGTAGCATCATCGTTCGCCAACGTGGTACTCACTTCCACCCAGGTGCAAATGTAGGTATCGGCAAGGACGACACCTTATTTGCCAAGAAGACTGGTAAGGTATCGTTCGTAACTCGTGGTCCAAAGAACCGCAAGTACGTTCAGATCATTGCTGAAGACGCTGCCTAAAGTCTAGCCTGAGCTAGTCTTTGAACGCTATTTAGCACACACAAGAGGCCTGCACACTTGGTGGTGAGCAGGCCTCTTGTCTATCAGGCCCAAAGGTCGCAAGGCTTCCTAGTACCAAGGTCACAAGGCCTCAAGGATGCTTGGATTTCAGGTCGCAAGGCCTTGGCCGTAAAATAATTGGTGCGGCACAGCCGCCTCGTTTGTTTCTCTCTGGATCAGCTATATGAAGTTTGTCGATGAAGCTACTATTCGCGTGGAAGCAGGCGACGGTGGCAATGGTGTGGTTAGTTTCCGCAGGGAAAAGTACATTCCTAAGGGTGGCCCGGATGGCGGTGACGGCGGTGATGGTGGCAACGTCTTCTTAGTGGCGGACACCAATTTAAATACCTTAGTGGACTACAAGTTCACCAAGTTCTATCAGGCCGGGCGTGGTCAAAATGGCATGTCCGCCGATTGCACCGGTGCTAAGGGCGAGGACATTTTCCTCAAGGTGCCGGTCGGTACCCGCGTCACCGATAAGGAAACGGGCGAGGTCTTAGGTGACCTGCGCGAAGAGGGCGCGATTTTACGCGTGGCCAAGGGCGGTTTCCACGGCTTTGGTAACACTCACTTCAAGAGCTCGACCAACCGCGCTCCACGCCAAAAGACCAATGGTACCCCAGGCGAGCGCCGTATCTTAGAGCTGGAGCTGTTATTGGTAGCCGATGTCGGCCTGTTAGGCTTGCCTAATGCTGGTAAGTCGACCTTTATCCGCTCGGTTTCGGCGGCCCGCCCTAAGGTCGCAGACTATCCATTCACCACCTTAGTACCTAATTTAGGTGTAGTGAAGACCGGTGACGGCGAGAGCTTTGTGATCGCCGACGTCCCAGGCTTAATTGAGGGCGCCGCCCAAGGCGCAGGCCTGGGCCATCGCTTCTTACGCCACTTAGAGCGTTGCCGTGTCCTGTTGCACTTAGTCGATGCTCTGCCAGTTGATGGCTCCGACCCAGTCGAAAACGCCCGCGTGATCGAAAAGGAGCTCAAGGAGTACGCCCACGACCTCTACGACAAGCCACGCTGGCTCGTGCTCAATAAGGTCGATTTATTAGAGGGCGGCGAAGAAGAAGGCCAAGCCTTGGTCGAGCGCATTGCCGCTGCCTTAGATACCAAGCCAGAGCGCACCTTCTTAATTTCGGCCCTGCAAAAGCAGCACACCAAGGAGCTCACCTATGCGCTCCAGCAGCTGGTCGATGAAGTTAAGCAAGCTGAGAAGGAAGAGCCAAGCGCTAATAAGGCTGATAACTTCGTCTGGACTGAGGGCGAGCAAAACGTACGCGATCCGGTCAACGGCGCTAAGGTCGACGGTGATGAGATCGATGACTTCTTCGACGACGATGATTTAGGCGTCGAGATCGTCTATCAGAAGGGAGCTGTTACAAATTAAATTTTGCAACATTTTGGTGTCTCACATGAGGCGGTTCGACCTTATAGTAGTAG
>CALXXU010000026.1 GCA_944392765.1 uncultured Anaerobiospirillum sp. | reverse complement strand
AGCGTAGATGAGGGGACTTTCTGGGGTCACCAAGTCTGCACCATTAAGAGGCATTAATTAATTTGTAACAGCCCCCAGTAGCTGTAGGAAAAAGCCGGTAAGATGATGGCGCCCTTAGGCCCCACTTGCTCTTGCAAGGCATTAAGCCACATTTCGGGGAGCGCATAGATGTCATCGGGCATCCCCAAGCCCCAGAGCGAGGCGTGGACAATGGCAACCGATCCTGCGTTAATGCCTGCGGCGCTGAGGCCGGCGCGAATGCCTTGTTGGGGGGAGTTCTTTTTTTTTTTTTTCGGCCCTGTGTGACACTTTTCGCGGGACTCTCACTTTAGCACAGCGCGCGTGAGATCGCTCCTTTGAGGCGCGGTGCGCTCTAGTTGCCACAAGCGCTAGAGACAGCAAGGCCCAGCTGCTATGCGGCAGCCGGGCCTTGGGGCCTGAACCCTTAGAACGCTTGGTTCTTTTGGGGTTTTAGTTCAGGATGGCCTTTTCGGTGGCGCTGTCGAAGAGGTAGATGCGCTTGAGGTCGATCTTAAGCGAGGTCTTCTGGCCTTCCTCTAAGCCGGTGATTGGAGGCAGCTTGGCGCACAGCTTGTAGGAGGCGACGTTGACGAAGAGGTAGACCTCCGAACCAATTGGCTCGACTAAGTCGATCTCGGCGTTTAAGTCGGTGGTGTCACGCTCACCTGGAATGGTGCGACCGGCGTAGATGTGCTCTGGACGAATGCCTAAGGTGACCTTCTTGCCCTCGTATGGGGTGAAGTCCGGCATGTTCTCGCGTGGCAGAATGTCAAAGTGGTGCTCTTGATCTAAGACGCAGGTGAAGCCGGTTGGGCTCGAGGCATTGCGCTCGATCGTGACCTCCATGAAGTTCATCTGAGGCGAACCAATGAAGCCTGCGACGAACTTCGAGTTCGGGTGCTCGTAGAGCATCTGTGGGGTGTCGACCTGCATAATGTCGCCGTCCTTCATCACCACAATGCGATCGCCCATGGTCATGGCTTCGATCTGATCGTGGGTAACGTAGATGAAGGTCGTGCCCAGACGCTTGTGCAGCTTGGAGATCTCCGAACGCATCGTGGTACGCAGCTTGGCGTCGAGGTTCGACAGTGGCTCGTCCAGTAAGAACACGTCAGGATCACGCACCATGGCGCGGCCTAAGGCCACACGCTGACGCTGACCGCCCGACAGAGCCTTTGGCTTGCGCTCTAAGTACTGGGTGATGCCTAAGACCTCGGCGGCCTCGCGAATGCGACGGTCGATCTCGTCAGCTGGCATCTTGCGCTGGATTAAGCCATAGGCCATGTTCTTGTAGACCGTCATGTGCGGATAGAGCGCATAGTTCTGGAACACCATCGCAATGTTGCGGTCTTTTGGCGCGACGTCGTTGACTAAGCGGTCGCCAATGTAGAGCTCACCGCCGGAGATATCCTCAAGGCCTGCGATCATGCGCAACGTGGTCGACTTGCCACAGCCTGATGGACCTACGAAGACTACGAACTCCTTGTCCTTGATCTCTAAATTGAAGTCCTTGACCACACGGATATCGCCTGGGTAAACCTTTGCAATGTGCTTGAGTACGATACTTGCCATTTTGCTAGTTCTCGATTCTTGTCTAGTTGCTCTTTGTTAGTTCTTACTTGACGGCGCCGACCATACCTGCCACAAAGTACTTTTGCATCAGGAAGAAAATGGCCGCAGTTGGCAAGGTCGCAATCACGATGCCGCACATAATCATGCCGTAGTCAGGAGTGTAGGACGAACCCATATTCGAGAGCACCAGTGGTACCGTGCGCATCTCGGGGGTCTGCAACGCGACCAGAGGCCACAGGAAGTTGTTCCAGCTGCCCATGAAGGTAATAATCGCGGCGGCGGCGTAGGTTGGACGCATGACCGGGAAATAGACCTTAAAGAAGATCGCAATTTCCGACAGACCGTCGATACGAGCAGCCTCTAAGATGTCCTTAGGGAAGGCCTTGGTGTTCTGACGGAATAAGAAGATCAAGAAGGCCGTGGCTACTAATGGCATGATGACCGAGAAATAGGTATCAAGGCCTAACCACTTCCAAGGTGCCACCGGATTGCCCGCATCATCAAAGCCCATCGAACCAAAGGTACCAAAGAGGCGATAGAGAGGAATCATCAGGGCGCAGAATGGCACCATCATCGAAACTAAGAGGATGCCAAAGACTAGGTCGCGCTTCTTGCTGCGGAAGATCTCAAAGCCGTAACCGGCGGCGCTCGAGACTAACAGTGCGCAGACCGTGGTGATGAGTGCAATCCAGGCCGAGTTGACAATAGCAGCGGCAAAGCCTAACTCAGGATTGAACAGATTGCGCAAGTTCACCATCAGCTGGTCACCAATGGTCATAGTACCAGCGTTGATCGCGACGTTCGCGTTGGTCGCAGCAATCAGCATCCAAACAAATGGGAAGAGGGATACGAAGGCGGCGATGATCAAGATGGTGTAGCGCAGCACCGACATCGAAGTATTAACTTGCGATTGTTTCATGGTTTACTCCTAGTCCTTATCGCGAGCCAAGCGGAATTGAATCAGCGACAGGAGCACGATCAGTACGACCACGACAAAGGCGACGGCGCAGGCGTAGCCAAAGTTTGGCGTGAACTTGAAGCACAGATTGTAGATGTACTGCGAGATCGTAACCGTGCCGTTGGCAGGACCACCTTGAGTGATGTTCTGGACTTCATCGAACAGCTGGAGCGTACCGATAGTCGAGGTGATCGTGGTAAAGAGAATGATTGGCTTGAGCAGCGGAATCGTAATGGTGAAGAAGCGCTTGATTGGTCCAGCGCCATCGATATCGGCAGCCTCATAGACCGACGGCTCGATATTTTGCAGGCCTGCAAGGTAGAACACCATGTTGTAGCCAATCCAGCGCCAGGTGATCGAGATAATGATCAAGACCTTGGCCCAGAACGGATCGGTAACCCACATAATCGGGCTATCTAATAAGCCCCAATCCATCATCACCGAGTTGAACATACCTTGGTTTGCGAAGATCGCCTTCATGATCAGGGAGTAGGAAACCAAGGAGGTGACGCAAGGTAAGAAGATCGCGACCCGGAAGAAGCCCTTAAACTTGAGCTTTTGATTGTTGAGCATCACCGCAACCACCAGGGCGATAAAGAGCATCACTGGTACTTGGATGATGAGGTAGATAAAGGTGTTGAACAGGGCCTTCTTAAAGGTCGAGTCCACCAGCATACGCTGGTAATTGAAGGTGCCCACGAAGTGGGTGTTGTTACCGGTGCCGCCATACAAGGACATGATGAAGGCTTGCACCATTGGGTAAAAGACGAACTCGATAATGAGAATGGTGGCCAGGCCCACAAAGCACCAGCCCCAGATGTCATTACGCTTTTCGAGCACGCCGCGCGTGTACTTGATTGGTTGATCTGACATTATGCGCTCCAACTACTCTCAAAGACGCAAGCGCCTTAAGGCGCTTGCGTGGTGACCTCCGGCCCTAAGATTTTGCATTATTAGGGGGTGGGGTTGAGAACTTAAGCTTGGTTATTGGATCTGCATCTCGGCCATTACTTGGGCGTCAGATAAGACCGTGTCAATGTCCTCACCGCCTAAGTAACGCTGCAGGGCCTCTTGGACGATGCTCTCAACGGCCTTGGTGTGCATACCGTAGTTAACAGGTGGAATCTTGGCGTTCCACTCAATGAAGTGCTTGGCCACTAACTGGTTGCCAAAGTAAGCATTTGGCTTTTGATAGTTAGGTAAGGCCTCGATGTCCTTCATGGTCGAAATCAGGCCAATCTTAGGTACGAGCTCGTTGATCATTTCTTGATCGGAGCCAAAGGTCTCAGCTAAGAACTGAGCGGCTAAGTCAGCATTGGCCGAGTGGGCATTGACGTACCACTGCGAACCGCCTTGGTTCGAGTAGTTGGTAGCACCAGGGATGTTATCTAAACGTGGAATCTCGACTACGCGCCACTTGCCTGCGTCAGCGGTGTTGGACTCAAACGATGGCACGAGCCAGCACGAGGAGAGGACGGCGGCAACCTTGCCGGTCTGGAAGGAGGATAAGAACTGGTTCCAGCCCGAGTATGGCAGGACTAAGCCCTCATCGTTTAACTTCTTGTAGACCTCAAAGCCAGCCTTGATGACTTCATTGTCAGCTAAGGTGACCTTGTTAACGTCGTTAGAGTCGGTGTACCAGGAACCGGCCGACTGGAGCATGGTGCGCAGCTCCATTAAGTCGCTTGGGTCGTAAGGTAAGATCGGCATGCCGGTCATCGCCTTGACGCGCTTACCCATGGTGATGAACTTGTCCCAGGTCAGGTTCTTGAAGTCGGAGAGCTGGTAACCTGCCTTCTCAAAGATATCCATGCGGATAAAGAGGGCGGTAACACCCGAGTCAAATGGGACGCCGTAGGTCTTATCACCGACTGAGGAAGCGGCAACCTTGTAGTCCACAAACTTGCTGTGGTCGACGATGCCCTTTAAGTCCTTTAAGAAATCAGGATAGCCTAAGGCAAAGTTCTTGGAGCGGTAGTCTTCGATTAAGACGATATCTGGCAGGCCGCGTAAGTTATTAGCACCTAAAGCGGCGTTGAGCTTTTGAATGGTATTGTCTTGGGCAATGGACTCAACCTTGACCGTGACATCAGGGTGCTTTTGCGCAAAACGCTCACCGGCGAGCTTAGCGGCAGGGACATTGAAGTTATCATCCCAGCACCAGATCTTAAGTTCGGTTGCGGCCTGAGCGGAAGCGGCAACGCTTAAGGTGGCAGCCCCCAGCAAGGCCAGCGCAATCTTCTTAATCTTCATAGACATCTCCATGTTGCAAAGTAAGGCACGCATCCCACACGCTTGTGTGCGTGGCTCCGGGTTTGTGATAACGTTTACATCCGCACCCTTAAGCCATTTTCACTCAACAATATAGCCGCAAATGAAGTCCATGGATCGTTGCGTGTGTTAATTTGCGGGAGTTGTCACATAACCGCACTATCGTGGACAAAATTCTTAAAATTTGGCTTGCATTATGGGATGTGACCGGTTCACAACCTAAGAGCAATGGCGTGCCTGTGCCGTTTGTGCCCCAGCGTGCCGTGTCGAACGAGGCTTGCATGTTTTGTCAGTGATCAGATCGTTTCAGGGGGCGTCGTAGGCGCTCAAATCTGATAGAATAGCGCATCTTTTCAAATGTTGGACCCGATTTACAGGACCTAGTTCATGGAAATTCTGCGTGGCTCTTCGGCACTATCTGATTACAAAATCGATAAATTGATGGCAGCGTTACGCGCCGCCTCGGTGCCAGTTGACAGCATCAGTACGGTTTACGTGCACTTAATTGACTGCGCTCAGCCTTTGAGCGATGAGCAACAGCAAGTGCTCACCAAGATCTTGACCTACGGTCCAGTCGACGAGGGCCATGGCGAGCAGGGCGAGCTCTTCTTAGTGGTACCACGTGTGGGCACGATCTCGCCTTGGGCCACCAAGGCCACTGATATCGCTCACAACTGCGGTCTCACGGGCATTCATCGCATCGAGCGCGGTATCGCTTACTACATTAAAGCGGCCGCCGGGGAGTTTACCCCTGAGCAGCGCGCCACCATCGCTTCGTTAATCCACGATCGCATGATGCAGGTCGTCTTGGGCGACTTTGAGGCAGCAGCCGCTCTCTTTAGTGAGCAGCAGCCAGCTCCTTACAAGACCGTGGCCTTGAGCACCGGTGGCCGTGCCGCCCTAGAAGAGGCCAATGTGTCCTTGGGCCTAGCTTTATCGCCTGAGGAAATGGACTATCTGTTAGAGTCCTTTAAGAACTTAGGCCGCGATCCAAGCGACATTGAGCTCTATATGTTCGCTCAGATGAACTCCGAGCACTGCCGCCACAAGGTCTTCAACGCTAAGTGGGAGATCGACGGCGAGTCTCAGGACAAGTCGCTCTTTGGCATGGTGCGCAACACCTTTGAGGCCACCCCTGATTATGTCCTCTCGGCTTACCGCGATAACGCAGCGGTAATGGAAGGCTCGAGTGCCGGCCGTTTCTTTGCCGACGCCCAAAGCCATGAGTGGACCTTCCACCAAGAGGATATGCCGATCCTGATGAAGGTGGAGACCCACAACCACCCAACCGCGATTTCGCCTTTCCCAGGTGCTGCCACCGGCTCCGGCGGTGAAATCCGCGATGAGGGCGCCACTGGTGTCGGCTCCAAGCCAAAGGCGGGCTTATGCGGCTTTAGCGTCTCCAACCTCAAGATCCCAGGTTATGAGCGCCCATGGGAGCACGACTTTGGTAAGCCAAATCGTATCGCTTCGGCCTTAGACATCATGATCGAAGGTCCATTAGGCGCTGCTTCCTTCAATAACGAATTTGGTCGTCCAAATCTGTGCGGTTACTTCCGTACCTACGAGGAGCAAGTCTCGAGCTTCAACGGCACCGAAATTCGCGGCTACCACAAGCCAATTATGCTCGCCGGTGGTTGGGGTAATATCCGCCGTGAGCACATCCAAAAGGATCACATCGATCCAGGTGCTAAGCTCATCGTCTTAGGTGGCCCCGCCATGAACATCGGCTTAGGTGGTGGTGCCGCTTCCTCGATGAACTCGGGCCAGTCCGCCGAAGAGCTCGACTTTGCTTCGGTTCAGCGTGGCAACCCAGAAATGCAGCGTCGCTGCCAAGAAGTGATCGACGCCTGTTGGGAATTAGGCCCAGATAATCCAATCATGTTCATCCATGACGTCGGTGCTGGTGGCTTATCTAACGCCATGCCAGAATTAGTCGCTGACGGTGGCGTCGGTGGCCGCTTTGAGCTGCGTGCCATTCCAAACGACGAGCCGGGTATGTCGCCATTGCAGATCTGGTGCAATGAGTCCCAAGAGCGCTACGTCTTAGCGGTCATGCCAGACAAGTTCCCAGTCTTTGAGGCTTTCTGTAAGCGTGAGCGTGCCCAGTACGCCGTTATCGGTGAGGCCACTGCTGAGCGCCGCGTTGTCCTGCACGACAGCCACTTTGACAATTGCCCAATCGACTTGCCATTAGACATTCTCTTAGGCAAGCCTCCACGCATGTTCAAGCAGGTTAAGCGCGCTACCCACCACAGCCCAGCCTTTGATGGCTCTGAGATCAGCCTGCAAGAGGCCGCTGAGCGCGTGCTGTCGCTGCCAACCGTCGCCGAGAAGACCTTCCTTATCACCATCGGTGACCGCTCGGTGACCGGCTTAGTCGCCCGTGACCAAATGGTCGGTCCTTGGCAGGTACCAGTCTCGGATGTCGCAGTCACTGCCGCTTCCTATGACAGCACCCACGGTGAGGCTGCCGCCATGGGCGAGCGCACCCCAGTGGCCTTACTTGACCACAAGGCTTCGGTACGCTTAGCTGTGGGTGAGGCCATCACCAATATCGCCGCTGCCTGCATCGGTGACTTAAACCGCGTCAAGTTATCGGCCAACTGGATGGCTGCTAACAACCATGGTGGTGAGGATGCCGGTTTATTTGACGCCGTTCAGACCTTAGGTATGGAATTATGCCCAGAGCTGGGTATCACCGTACCGGTGGGCAAGGACTCGATGTCGATGAAGACCTCGTGGGAGCAGGATGGTGAAAAGCGCGAGGTGATTGCGCCAATGTCGCTCATCATCTCCTCCTTTGCCCGCTGCGAGAACATCAACAAGACCTTAACCCCACAATTGCGCACCGATAAGGGCCCAACCTCCTTAATCTACATCGATTTAGGTGAGGGCCAAGCAAGATTAGGTGGCTCTTCCTTAGCTCAGGTCTACCGTAAGTTAGGTAACGTCCCAGCTAACCTCGACCACCCACAGCGCTTAAAGGGTCTGTTTGACGCCATTCAGTTCTTAAATCAGCACGACTTGATCTTGGCCTACCACGACATCTCCGACGGTGGCTTATTCACCACCTTAGCTGAGATGGCCTTTGCCGGTCACACCGGTCTTGAGGTGGCCTTAGATCAACTCAATGAGAATAATTTAGCCGCGCTCTTTGCTGAGGAATTAGGTGCCGTTATCCAGGTCTCAACCGAGCAAAAGGAGAAGGTCTTAAATATCCTCTCAGGCCACGGTCTTGCCAACATCTCCTACGTCTTAGGTACGCTGCGTGAGGACGATCGCATCGTCATCACCCGCAATGGCGCTGAGATCTTCAACGATAGCCGCAATCACCTGCGCCTCATCTGGGCTGAGACCACTTACCACATGCAGGCCCTGCGTGATAACCCAAGCTGCGCCAAAGAAGAGTTTGAAGACAAGGGCGACGCTCAAGATCCAGGCTTGTTCTACCAGCTTAGCTTCAACAACGAAGAGAATATCGCCGCCCCATTTATCGGCACGGGCGCTCAGCCTAAGGTTGCGATTTTACGTGAGCAGGGCGTCAACTCGCAGGCCGAGATGGCTCACGCCTTTACCCGTGCGGGCTTTAGCGCGGTTGATGTCCATATGTCCGAGATTTTATCGGGTGAGGTTAGCCTCAAGGACTTCATGGGCTTTGCCGCCTGCGGTGGTTTCTCTTACGGTGACGTCTTAGGTGCTGGTGAAGGCTGGGCTAAGTCCATCCTCTTCAACGAGCGCGCTAAGAGCGAGTTCGAGGCCTTCTTTAACCGCAAGGACACCTTTGCCTTAGGTGTCTGCAACGGCTGCCAGATGATGTCGACTCTGCGTGACTTAATCCCAGGCGCTGCCCTGTGGCCACGCTTTGTTACCAACAAGTCCGAGCGCTTTGAGGCCCGTTTTGTCGAGGTCGAGATCCAAAAGAGCCCATCGATTTTCTATGCCGGTATGGAAGGCTCGCAGCTGCCGATCGTGGTATCTCACGGTGAGGGCCGCGCTGAGTTCAAGAACGACGAGCACTTACAGCAGCTCGAGGCTGCGGGCTTAGTAGCCTTACGCTACATCGACCACTATGGCAAGGTCACCGCTCGTTACCCAATGAACCCGAACGGCTCGCCAAACGGCATCACCTCGGTCACCACCGAGGATGGTCGCTTCACCATTATGATGCCGCACCCAGAGCGTGTGGTCCGCACCTGTGCTAACTCCTACCACCCAGATGACATGGGTGAGTTCAGCCCATGGATGCGCCTCTTTGCTAACGCGCGCCGCTTCATCGGCTAACGCGCGCCACTTCATCGGCTAACGCGTCCGGCTAACGCATCACAGTTAGCTCAGCTGAGCGCGCTCAGCTGACACTGCTCAAGCCCCGTAGGCTCCCGCTTGCGGGGCTTTTCGCGTTTCAGATGTGGCATAATCTCAAAAAAATAGGATGAGCATAGGGGGCAGTGAGGGCAGATATGGGCGCCAACGATGATTACAGCTTGATGCAAGAGGTCTTTGCCGTCTTGCCCTCAGCGGTGGTGGTGATCGATGAGCAGGGGGTCATCGTGCGCGCCAATGAGCGCGCCGCGCAGCTCTTAGACTGCCCTGAGCTTGAGGGGAAAAGCTGGCTTGAGGTGATGGCCCGGGCCTTTCGCCCGCAAAATGACGACGGCAACGAAATCTCGACCCGCACCGGACGCCGCCTGCAAGTGACAACCACCAAACTGCGCACAGGTCAGCTCATTCACATGACGGACTTGACCCAAACGCGCCTGTTGCAAGATAAGCTGGCGCATATGGAGCGTCTCTCGTCTTTAGGACGGATGGCTGCGAGCCTCGCGCATCAAATCCGCACCCCGCTCTCAGCGGCTATCTTGTATGCGGCTAACTTAGGCAACGCCAACCTCATGCCCACCGCGCGCAAGCGCTTTCAAGAAAAGCTGATGAGCCGCCTTGAGGCCTTAGAGGCCCAGGTGAGCGACATTTTGCTCTTTGCCCGCTCCAACGACATGACCGTAGGCGAGCTTGATGCCTCAACGCTTATCAGCGCAACGGAGAATAATGTTGCCGCTGTCGTCAACAAAAGCCAGGTACTGCTCGAAACCGAAGCTCCGCACGGCGCCATTGCCATTTTGGGCAATAGCTCGGCCTTAGTGGGCGCCCTGTCGAACTTAGTGGCCAATGCGGTCGAGGCTGGGGCCACCCACATCATCTTGCGCCTGACCGCCGATGAAGACCAAGTGTCCTTAGCGGTAGCCAACAATGGCCCCATAATCCCCGAAGAGCTCAAGACCAAGATCTTCGAGCCCTTCTTTACCTCCAAGAGCTCAGGCACCGGCCTGGGCTTGGCGGTAGTCACCGCCGTGACCAAGGTACACCAAGGCACCCTGACCCTAAGCTCGTGGAACAACACCTTTGCCACGGTCTTTACCATCACCATTCCGCGCGCGCCCGCTGCGCTCGCCCCGCAGCCAGCGGCTCCAACTGAGCCTACTGGGATAGATCCAAGCACTGCACCTATACCAACAGCCGCCGCGCCTATAGGTACGCCTCAAACTGATCCTGCCGGGATAAACCCAAGCGCTGCTCAGTCTACAGAGTTAACGGCCGCCCAACTGACGGAGCTGACCAACGCTCAGCCGGTAGTGCCAGCTGCGGCGGCGCGCAGCTCAGTACCAGCGCAGGAAGTAGGGGGTGAGACTAGGGCGCAGGCGTGGTCAGTGACCAGCGGGCGTACCTTACCGCCGACAGCCGCTGATATCAGCGCTCAAGCGGCCACGGACGCTAATAGCGCCACCTCTGCTGCCTTTACCGCCTACCTCAAGCGTCAGCAAGAAAAGAATGGTCTGGCGGCCTATGCCGCCACGCGCAGCACCACGACTCAACCAAGCGCTCCGCAAGCAGTACCTGAGGCACTCTCGGTTTTGGGCGCGACGGATACAGGGCGAGCACTGGGGGCGCAAGTAGCTGAGGCGCCATCAGGGGATGGTGGGGCAGCTGAGCCGCAAGGTCAAGAGCGTACGGCGGCACTGCCGTCCGATCTCAAGACCGCCTTTAGTCAGGAGGAGTTTGAGTCGTGGCTCGCGAAGGTCTCTGAGCCTAAGGGCTAACGGCAGTGCCAACTGACCGGCAATGCCAGGGCGGCAAAGTTTTGCATCCCTAAATGGCTTAAATAAGGGCTTGGGGCGTGAGTGGAGCTAGGCCCGAGGCTTGCACTTGGCAAAGGTTTTAAGCTACTAATTTCTGTTTTTCTTGAGCTTTGTGCGGGTGAGAGGGATGAACCAAAGTCGAATTTTAGTGGTGGATGATGACAGCCAATTACGGGAGGCCATTGTCGATACCCTGATGCTGACCGGCTATGATTGCCTCGAGGCCAGCTCAGGTGAGGATGCGCTTTATCAGCTGGGCAAGCGCTCGGTCGATATGGTCATTGCCGATATCCAAATGGACGGTATGGATGGGCATACCTTACTGCGCAATATCCGCGATAAATATCCCCAGCTGCCGGTCTTACTGATGACCGCATACGCCAATATTGACGGTGCCGTGCGCGCGATGCGCGAGGGCGCGATCGATTATTTGGCCAAGCCTTTTGCCCCGGAGGTGCTGCTCAATCAGGTCTCACGCTACGTGCCCGTAAGAAAGGTTACCAAGCGCGAACCGATTTGGGCTGACCCGAGCACGGGCGAGCTTTTGCAGCTTGCCGCCAAGGTCGCCGCGAGCGACGCCACGGTCATGATTACCGGACCGTCGGGCTCGGGTAAGGAAGTGCTCTCGCGCTACGTCCACGACCAAAGCCCGCGCGCCGCCGGTCCTTTTGTCGCGATTAACTGCGCCGCCATCCCCGACACTATGCTCGAGTCGACTCTTTTTGGCTATGAAAAGGGCGCCTTTACCGGTGCGGTGCAGGCCTGCCCCGGCAAGTTTGAGCAAGCCCAGGGTGGCACCATCTTATTAGATGAAATCACCGAGATGGACCTCAACCTGCAAGCCAAGCTCTTGCGCGTCTTGCAAGAAAAGGAAGTGGAGCGCTTAGGTGGGCGCAAGACCATTGACCTCGACGTGCGCGTGATTGCGACCTCCAACCGCGACTTAAAGCAGGCGGTGGCCGAGCACAAGTTTCGTGAGGACCTCTATTACCGCCTCAACGTATTCCCGCTGCGCTGGAAGCCCTTAAAGGACCGCATCAAGGACGTTGAGCCTCTAGCAAGATATTTCTTGCAGCGCCATGCTACCGAAAACAGTAAGGCTATTCCTGAGTTAAGCCCGCAGGCTATCGCCGCGTTAAACGCCTACAGCTGGCCAGGCAATGTCCGTGAGCTTGAGAACGTGATGCAGCGTGCCTTAATCCTGTGCGATGGCGTCAGCGTCAAGCCTGAGAATCTGATCTTAGATGACTTCGAGGGCGCCCTAGGCACCAGCACCTCCATCACTGGCATCAGCCCGAACCTCTACCAAGAGCAAGTACCAGAACCGGCCTACCAGCCTCAGATGCCGCCTCAGGTACCTCCACAGGTGCCACCGCAGATGCCACCGCAAGTGCCACCAGCCATGACGGCGCCGGTTCCACCCCAGGTGCCATCGCCATTTGCGCCGCAAGTTCCTAACGCATCAGCCTCAATGGCGTCTAACCTGCCGCCGCAGATGTCTCTGCCCCCGCAAGTGCCACCACAGATGCCATCCCAACCGGCCGCTGCTTTTAACACTACTGCGACTGCGGGCAGGGGCGTCACCGGGCATAGTGCAGCCGAGTCGGTCGCCTCGACCATGGATATGGTGCGCCGCCAAAAGATCCCAACCAGCTTAGGTGGTGAGCTCAAGCAACAGGAGTATCAGATTATCCTCGACGCCTTAATCGACTGTCGGGGCAATCGCCAGGCGGTCGCCGAGAAGCTTGGCATCAGCCCACGCACCTTACGCTACAAGATCGCCAAGATGCGCGAAGAGGGCATGATTATTCCGTCATAATGCCATGAGCCAAATTCAAGGTTAGAACATAGAGCCTGCCCGGTTTATCCCTGGCGGGCTTTATTTTTGCTGCTTGCCTGGATACAACAATTAACTTGAGATCCTGGATACAACATGCCATAATCGGGACGGTTTTGGTCGTAATTTCAGGATCTTGCTATGGGCAACTTCGACTCTCCTCTGCGCTTTATCGATCTTTTTGCGGGCATTGGCGGCATGCGCTTGGGCTTTGAGCAGGCCGGTTGCCGCTGCGTCTTTAGCAGCGAGTGGAATCGCTTTAGCCGCCGCACCTACGAGGCCAATTTCCACGAGCAGCCTGCTGGCGATATCACCAAGATTGCCGCTACCGATATTCCCACGCATGAGATCTTGGTGGCGGGCTTTCCCTGCCAGCCCTTTTCGATTGCGGGCGTGGCCAAAAAGCGCAGCTTAGGTCGGCCGACCGGCTTTGCCGACCAAACCCAGGGCACACTCTTTTTTGAGATATGCCGCATCCTGCAAGCTAAGCGTCCGCAGGCTTTTCTCCTCGAGAATGTCAAAAACCTGCGCAGCCACGATCGGGGCCGAACTTTCACAATCATTCAGGAGGCGCTCAGTGCGCTCGATTATGCGGTATTTGCCCAGGTGATAGATGGTCAGGCCTACGTGCCGCAGCATCGCGAGCGCATCTTTATCGTGGGCTTTGATGCGCGGCGCTTTGGGCGCGAGCTTAGCTTTGACTTTGCGCTCCAGCCCCCAGCACGCCCACTGGTATTGCGCGAGATCTTAGAGCCCATAGTGCCGGACAAGTACACCCTCACCGACCACCTCTGGCAGTACCTTAAGGCTTATGCCCAAAAGCACCAAGCCTCGGGCAATGGCTTTGGTTACAGCCTGGCAGACTTCAATGGCGTAACCCGCACCCTTAGTGCGCGCTATTACAAGGATGGCTCTGAGATTCTCATTGCCCAAAGTGGCCGTAATCCACGGCGTCTCACGCCGCGTGAGTGCGCGCGTCTGCAAGGCTTTCCGGACAGCTTTGAGATTCCGGTCTCAGACACCCAAGCCTATCGCCAATTTGGCAACTCGGTGGTGGTGCCCTTGGTCGCTGACCTAGCTCGCCTCATGGTCGCAAAGCTCACCGCCCTGGCGCAGGGGCGCACTGAACCGCACCAGCTGAGCTTGCTGCCATTAATCGAACCACCGGACTTCATAAGCCCACTTTCGAGCTGTTCGTTCCCTCAGAAACTGACCCATCTGCATGGTTATTAGCAGCAACCCCAGCTGAGAGAGGATGTAGTAGGTGAGGCTATTAAGCTCTGCTGTGAGTTGGTTGGAGGCGACACTTGGTGCTCATCAAGGGAGCACAGCGATGAGAAAGGGGCAGCCAATGATTGAGCGCCAAAATCTGGAATGACCAAGGCGTAAGCTTGCGTTGACTTTGAAGTGCGCTGTCGCAGGTTAACAAGAACATGGGGCCGGGCTGGCTTCACGCCGCTCTGGTGCCATGAAAGGTAAAGTTAACTTGCCTCCGCCCCTGACAGACAATGCGAGGTTGTCATGATTTCTCCGTTAACTGCTCTAAAGCTCTTTTGGGTTCGTGGCCTGAGCGTGGACTGCCGCATTCCGCGCTCGGAGTATTGGTGGGACTTGCTTCTTATCAAAATCGTATCTCTACCCATCTTAATCGGCAGTGAATCGTACCCGTTATTACTCATTCTTTTTCTGCTGCCGGTTTTTATGGTGTTCATTATCATCATTCGGCGCTTCCACGATCGCAATCAGTCCGGTTGGTTTGTCTTACTTATGGCTATTCCAGTTGTGGGCTTTTTTGTGCCATACGTCATCGGCTTTCTGAAGGGCGATACCGGTTCCAACAATTTTGGACCTGACCCGTTTGCGCCAGGGGTGATTAAGGCCACCTTAGAACGCCGCCCGATTGCTTGGACTAAGCCTCAGCCCAACTATGCTCAGGTGCAAGGTTACGCGCAGCAATATCAGGGCAATGCGCCTCAGCCCGGCTACACTCAACCCCAAGGTTATTATCAGCAACCTCAGGGTTATGCCCAACAACCTCAGGGCTACGCCCAGCCCCAACCGGGATATGCTCCACAGCCAGGTTATGCCCCGCAACCTCAGGGCTATGTTCCACAGCCAGGCTACTACCAGCCACAGCAAGGTTTCGCCCAGCAACCCCAGGGCTATTACCAGCAGCCGCAAGGCTATGCTCAGCCACAGCAGCCAGTAGCTAATCAGCCAGCTCCTCAAGCTACTCCACAACCAGCACCACAAGCTCCAGCCGCTGCGACAGCTGAGCCCCAAGCGTCAGCCGCCCCTGAGATTAAGGCTGCTGCCAGTGAGCCAGGCAAATAACAGCGCATCTTTTTAGCTTTGCTGACTAAAGCGCCGCACTGGGATAGTCCTGGTGCGGCGCTGATTTTGGGGGATGGGCGCTGGTGGCGCGTTAGTTCTGAGCTTGCGCTATTGGCGTTAGGCCTTCGGGTCGCGTGGCTTAAAGAGCGGACGCTTGAGTGGGTGAGTGCGTCCGTGGACGAAGTAATAGAGGACGACACCGGATAGAACCACGCAGCCTAACATGGTGTACATCACGCCAAAGCCTGCTTCGTGAGCGATGTAGCCGAAGAGTGATGGGGTGACACCCAGGCTTAAGTCCCACAGGATAAAGAAGGTCGAAGTGGCCTGCGCATAGCGGCTGCTATCTACTAGCTTGAGGGCCAGTGCTTGGCCTGAAGACTGGAAATTACTGAGGCCCAGACCATGGATCACGCCAGCGGCCACGATCATCCAGGCGGCATCAGCACGGGCGATGATAAATAGAGTGAGGGCTGCTAGGACGATCGCCGGGTAAATTACGATGTTTTCACCCACGCGATCAAAGAGGCGGCCGCAGAACGGACGCGAGATTATGGTGACTATCGCGACGGTCAAGAAGAAATAGCTGGCTGCTTTGCCCATGCCGCGCTCTTCACTCATCGCTGCCAAATAGGCTGTGACGCAACCATAGCCGATTGGGACGATAAAGGCGACCAAGGCGACCTTGAGGGCCTTGCGGTCGATGTAATTATCCAAGGCCCAAAATGGCAGCTGGGAGCGTTTGAGCGGTGGATTGGTGCGGATGAATGGAGCTATAGCAAACGTCAGTGATTTTGGCTAATTAACTTTATTATAATCATCAAGCAAAACCGCTTGTTTAAGCCGTTCTTCTGAAATTTTGTAAAATTATAAAACAAAAATCTATTAGCAAAAACTAATGGCGTTTGCTATAACAGCAGGCTCGAAGCGATCAGGATTAAGACCAGCGCGTTGACGGACCACGGGCCAAAAGTGGCGGTTAGCATCAGGCCAATGAATGGGCCTACGGCCAGCGCCAGGGCGGTGGAGATCGAGAAGATGCTGACTCCAAAGCCTTGCACGGTGTGCGGCAAACAGTAGGCGACCAAGGTACTGGTGGCCGTGCTGACGGCGCCGATAGCAAAGCCAAAGAAAAAGCGCTCTAGCGTGAAAAGGGCGATGTTGGAGGCGCCGAAGATCATGAGCACTGAGCCTGTGAGCAGGATGAGTCCGCCCAAGAGCGTGCGGCGCACACCGTAGATGGTGATGAAGTGGCTGGTCACAAAGCGTCCAATAAAACACCCGAGCACGAACAGGCCCGAAATGGCTCCGGCCTCGCTCAAATGCGCGTCATATAGGCGCATGGCATAGAGCGCGGTGGTCAAGAAAAACTGGTAGTCGCCGGTCATGACGAGCAGGTTGACGAGCGTGACCAGCACAAAGTCGCGCGTCATGATGGCTTTAAGATCACTGTCCATTGCTTTGCCTCCGGCGGCGATTGTTCGCTTAGGAACAGCACTGCGCTTCGTTCGTAATTGCGAAAATTCCTGATCAAGTTATCTGCGCTCACAGAGGCTTATTTATGCTCTTTGTTGCTTTAGCGGGGGCGTTTTGCCTATGCACTTGCTTGGCGCAGTTCTGCACCAAGATTGACTGGGGGGCAAATTATTTTTAAGGAAAAGTTTGGCTGCCAGATTATGGAATGAGCCTGATTAAACTAGCTTCAGTTTCTTGATTAATTCGACCTGTGCGGTCGCTAACCATGCTAAGGCATGGCCTTGCTATAATGCCACATAAATTCGAGCTGTGCGGTCAGCGACCATACCAGTACGCACCTTGATATTTGGTTGCTATCGATGGCTATGATTTGAGTCCCGGTCAACCGATAGCCATCAGCAAACCGGCAAACTTCAAGGTTTTGGTCTCGCAATGGTCGCCGACCGTACAGGTCGGATTAATTCGTAGAGGAGTTGAGGTTCATATGATTTCCTTCGTTAACGCCATGAAGCTGATCCCAGCTCGTGCCTTGGACACCAAGTGTCGCATTTCGCGCTCTGAGTTTTGGTGGGATAACTTGGCTATGGTCTTGGCCTTTATTTTTGTTTTGCTCTTAACGGTCATTTTCCCCTTATTTGCCATCTTATTCCTGCCGCTCGTTGTCTTCTTGGTCTTCATCACCATCCGTCGTTTACACGACTTGGATATGAGCGGCTGGTGGGCCCTAACCCTCATTTTTACCTTATGCGGTTTTGATGTCGCTGCCGGCTTTGGACTGGTCCCTGGTATGGTCGGCCCTAATCGCTTTGGTCCAGATCCTTACGCCCCAGGGGTTTTAGAGAGCCTTTTGAACAAGTCAGGTAAGAAGTTCCAGGGGACCCACACGGTTAATAGCGCCAATGCTCAGGGCTTTGCGCAACAGCCGCAAGCTCCGCAGGGCTTTAATGTGCAACCAGCTGCTCCAGCCCCAGCCCCAGCCCCAGCTGCTCCTGTCTCAGCTGCTCCAGAGCAATCTGCTCCTCAGGCCGCAGCACCGAGCGCACCTGCTGACGCCGCTGAAAAGCAGCAACCACAAAAGTAACAACGGTCAACGCCCAATAGCTGCGTAATAGCGCCCACAAGCGTTTTAGTGGTTGTGCTATGTCACTATCATTTAATATTTTGAGGTCGTCATGGTAACTTTTTTCGAGGCCGTCAAGCTTACGTTTGCGCGCCGTTTCAACACTAATTACCGCATTTCCCGTGCGGAGTTCTGGTGGATGCAAATTTGGGTCATTGCTTATGCGCTCTTAACCTTTGGTATCGCATTGCTGGCAGGATATGGCCTGGTTGACCCTTATTACTATTACAGCGAGTCTGCCTATATTGCGGACGTGGTCTTCTTTGCCGTGCTCATTTGGCTGGTGCTGTTGATCCCTAACATCATCCTCAATTTCTTGCTCGCTATTCGCCGTCTGCATGACCTCAATATGACTGGCTGGTGGTCGCTGTTGATCCTTTCCACTTGGCTCAGCCCACTGCTTTACGGCGCTTGCCTTGTTAAGGGCAATGTTGGTCCAAACCGCTTTGGCCCAGATCCATACACGCCAGGCCTCAAAGAGCAAATCATGAATCAGCACAAGGCCCAGCCAGCCTATGCTCAGCCGGGCTATCAACAGCCTTATAACGGTCAACCAGGCTATCAGCAACAAGGCTATGCCCAGCAGCCAGGCTTCCAGCAACAGGGCTATGCTCAACAACCATTTAACGGCCAACAACCTGGCTTCCAGCAGCAGGGTTACGCTCAGCAGCAAGGCTTTGCTCAACAGCCATTTAACGGCCAGCAGCCAGGCTTCCAGCAGCCACAACAGGGCTATGCGCAGCAACCTGGCTTCCAGCAACCACAGCCAGGCTTTGCTCAACAGCCTCAGGGTTTCCAGCAGCATCAGCCAAGCTTTGCCCAGCAACCAGTTAACGGCCAGAAGCCCGGCTTTGCGCCACAGGCTCAAGGCGCTCAGCCCCAAGCTCAAGGTGCTCAGGCTCAGCCAAGCACACAGTCGCAGGACTATGTTCCGCCACAGCAGCTTGCTGCTCAAGCTGAGACTTCGGCCCCAGAATCCAATGCCTCTAACGGCTCAAAGCCGCAGTAGGTAACGGTGTAGCGGCGATGCCGCAGTCATAATAATCTCCTATAGAAACACAACACTAAGCGTCGTGCTTGAAGTGACCAGAAGGCTCCAAGCGCGGCGCTTATTTTTTGTTGGATTCTGAACCGTGTGCACGGGTCTTAAAATGCCAACTAAAGTCGACCTGTACGGTCGACTGCCACTTAGAAGCAAACAGCCACAGATATCGTGCTTTCTGCCTGTTTATGGCTCTTATGATTACCACAAAGAGCTTAAGAGTGATTGCAGGTACAGCGCAAAGAGCCGTTTTAGGTGGTTGTTTACTCAAAGGTGGCACACGACCGTACAGGTCGACTAAAGTTGCAGAAAGGCTCTCAGATGCAGCCGTTCGCATATCCACCTGCAATTCTTGTAGTTTAAGTGATAACAGATGAGATTCAGGACAAGTAACAAATAACTAATCACAGCAGTGACTAACTGGTTATATCCAATCGGAGGTTTAGTTCAACTTCAAGTAAAAACGCCTGTTCCGAAGTCGAAAACAGGCGTTTAATATTGAGATTAGATGCTATTTTTTAAACAAATCGCTGTGCGTACCAGTTCTTGTAAGTAGCAGCTTTAGCTCGGTCTTATCAATCTCATAAACTAGAAGCCAATCGTTGGCGACATGACATTCAAGACATCCAGCAAATTGACCGACTAGTTGATGTTCTTGGTATTTTTCAGGTAGCCTTTCGCCAGTTGCAAGAAGCTTGATAACTTCATTGAGCAAAGTTAGGTTGAAACCACGGCGCTTGAGTCTTTGTGCGTCCTTCTTGAATTTGGTCGATGGTCTAACCTTAAGCATCAGCAAGAATTTCCTCCATCATTTGATCGACATCGGTATAAGTCTTGCCAAGGTTCGGGTCAGCTCTCATACGCTTGACTTCCTCAATTGCAGCTAACGTTTCCTCATTTGGAATGTCGCTACTAATCTCGAAAGGAAGTTTGTTGTCCTTGACTATCCTGCGTACACATAAGTTGATAGCAGTAGAAACGGACATACCAACGTCATTGCAGAAGTCTTCAAACTGTTTTTTAAGGTCAGCGTCAAGACGAACGTTGATGGTTGCAGTTGACATGATATAGTCTCCAAGATATTAATCAGTAACACGCTGTGTGCTGATTTGCGTACATTGTATTACAAAATGATGAAAATGTGAACTGATTTTGAGTTTTTAACCTGTGCTGTCATTGAGCATTGTTAGGCAAAATTTTGAGGTGAGGATTGCCGGTTTGGGTCACTGGCATGACTTAGGGGGATTACAACGGAGGTGTCATAAAAGCTGATAAATAAGCTAAATGGCGATATGAGCTTTATGGCAACCCCTGAGTCATGCCAGTGAGCCCGATACTAACTGGCTGTCTTGCTAAATTACGGTGAACTAGCTAGATAACAAGGCTTTTATATCTTAAATTACTGGTGAGTAATACATTTGTAATTACTAGCAGCAACACGGCTAATTGCTGAAGTGACTGCCACCATTGATTATCATTGATTTGCTACACCAGATCTGCTAATCACATTGTTTGTACTGTGCGCTGGGCGGCCTCAATTGTCAACTAAGGCCGCTGGATGCTTGGTCAACTAAGGGCGCTTTTTGTTAGGGAGTTTGGATGCGCTCGCTTGACGGCGTCAGGTCGTGGGCCGTGCTGGACGCAGGCGGCGCTGAGATCGGGGCGGTGAGCTCGGCGGCGCTGCGCATCGTGCTTGGCGCTTGCGGAATCTCCTGATTGCGCTCACGCAGGGCCTGCTGCTTGCGCTCGTTGAGGGCGGCGAGCTCTTGGAGCTTGTTGAAGTTGAAGGTGATGGTAAAGGTCGTGCCCTCACCTAACTTGCTTGCAATCTTGATCTTGCCGTAGTGGTAGAGCACCACACGCTTGACGATCGAGAGGCCTAAGCCGGTGCCGCCGGTTTGGCGCGAGTGCGACTTGTCTACACGATAGAAGCGCTCAAAAATGCGGTGCTGCTCCTCTGGGGCAATGCCAATACCGGTATCCCTTACCGCAATCGTGCACTTGTTGCTGTGGCTGCGTAAGTTCACGGTGACTGTGCCTTGTGGGCGGTTGTAGCGAATCGCGTTGTCGACCAAGTTGTAAATGAGCTCGTAAAGGTAGCGCTTGACGGCAGTAATAATGAGCTGCTCACCTTGAACCTGGAGCTTGACCTCGCGCTCGGTCGCCTTTTCTTGCAGATCGTCAAAGACCTCATAGCAAATTTGCTTGACGTCGCACTGCTCTAAGTTCGCAACCTGCCCCTCGTCTAAGTGCGACAAGAAGATAATGTCTTCGATCAAGCTCTTAAGGCGGGTGCTTTGCTTGTGAATGCGTGAAGCAAAGTGCGGAATGTCATTGGGCGACACAATGCCGTTAGCCATCAGCTCGGAGTAACCAATAATGGCTTGCAGCGGGGTCTTGAGCTCATGCGAGACATTGGCGGTGAACTCTTGGCGCAGCTGCTCAGTACGCTTCTTCTCGGTGACGTCTAAGATAATCATGACGTAGCCGACACAGGTCTCGTTGTCGCTTATTTTGCTAAATCTGATTTCGTAGTCGCGACCGTCACGGGTAATCGCCTTGGTTTGCTTGGGCGCTGTGATGCTATTGTCCATCATGTCCTTTAAGTACTGAGCACTATCGATGGTCACATAGCTTTGATTGAGGCAATTTTCCTTGGTGACGCCAAAGATCGTGCGCGCAGCCTTGTTGATCGAGACAATGTTGCCCTTGGCGTTGATCAGAACCAAACCGTCAGACATCGACTTGGTAATAGCCTGAAATTCGTTGTTTTTCAGACGGAGCTCGTCGATCTGCTCATCGATCTTGCGTTGCTGGACGCTGATGCGCCATAAGAACGGCTCTAACTCAGGATAGGTGCTCTTGAGCTTTTGCGCTGAGTTCGACAAGTCCTGAAAATTATGAAGCTTGTTGAGCTCAATCGCATTGATCGGAGCCATAAAGGAGCGGGCCAGCTTGGTCGCCAGAAAATAACAGCCACTCACCAGCGCAAGCAGGATAAAGGTCAAAAAGATGGTGAAGTGCGGGGTGTATAAAAAGAGCGAGTTGCTGGCAAAGGATAAGCGCAGAATCTGCCCTGACTTTAAGAGTAGGGCGTGGTAGTAGGTCTGGCGCTGTAAGCTCTGCGAAAAACGACTGATGTTGAAATTAAGCGGAGTACCGATATCGTCGAGACTATCGTCGGCCATAGTGTGGTCGAGCAAGCTTTGGACTTCGATGCGCTTGCCGTGATTTTCCATCTTGGTTTCGTCAAGCTTCGAGTCAAAGAGCACCGTGCCATCAGGGTCAATAATGGTGATGCGCAGCCACTTGGGGGCGGCATGCTCTAAGAACTCCCAGCCGCTCTCATTGATAGCGCTGGCGAGCACGGTACCGAAGTTTTGGAGGTAGTGCACCTCGTCTTGGGTCTTAAGGTATTGGTGAATCAGGAAGGCAGCTGTGCCGATAGCAAGCAAGATCCCTAAGGACAGCTCGACAAAGGTGCGAAATATTTTTTGGCGCACAATGCGACCTCAGCAAAAGGCAAAAGAAGTCCCGGCCGTCACCTGCCTAAGGGGCCCTGTCAGCGTAAGTTTGCAGGGGCTAGGTCTTGACGGCAGAGATAAGTGTGGGCCTGAGTTTAGGCTTTATGGGGCTTAAGCTCAAGGGGCGGGCGCCTAGATCTCGAGCTTGTAGCCAACACCGCGCACGGTCTTGATGAGGTTAGCGCTGTCGCCTAACTTAGCGCGCAGGGTGCGGATATGGACGTCGACCGTGCGGCTCTCGCCGTCATAGTCATGGCCCCAGATGAGGTCGAGGATTTGCTCGCGGCTGTAAACGCGGCCTTGGTGCTTTAAGAGCAGGGCTAAGAGCTCGTACTCCTTGTAGGTGAGGTCGATCTGATTGCCACCGGCGCTGACCACGTGGCTGTTCTCGTCGATGGTGAGGTCACCTGCGGACAGCACCTTAGGCTCATCTTGCTTGTAGCGGCGCAGTACCGCCTTGACGCGCGCGACCATCTCCATCATGGAGAAAGGCTTGGCCAGGTAATCGTCGGCACCCAGGTCTAAGGCCTGGATCTTCTCGATCTCGGCGCCACGGGCGGTGGCCATAATGACCGGTAAGTCCGCGGTCTTGACGTTGCGCTTGAGCAGCTTGAGGAGGGACACGCCATCGGTGTCAGGGAGCATCACGTCCAGCATGATGAGCGAAGGACGCTGCGTCTCCAAGGCTTTTAAGAAGCTGGCGCCATCGGCAAAGCCTTGAGCTTCTAAGCCCATGGAATTGAGCGAGTACAGGACGATCTCGCGGATACTGTTGTCATCTTCAACGTAGAAAATCATACGGCCTTCCTTGATCTAATGGGCAACAATACCGCGCAGCTTGGTGACAGGTGCAACACAACAAAAAGAAAGGCCCGAACTTGCAGTCAAAAAAAAAATTTAGAGCATCGAGCTGAGCGTAGCTACCCGAAACAACACCAATTTTCGAGAGCAAGATTATCAAACTTTGCGTTGTGATCAAAGCCCCTAGCGGTGAAATCACGATATTTTGTTCCCATGAAAAAAGCCCCATCACCGCAGGCGACAGGGCTTTTTCTCAGATAGAAAGCTTAAGCTACTTCAGTTAGGCAGCTGGTGCGGCCTCAGCTGGAGCGGCCTCAACTGGAGCAGCCTCAACTGGAGTTGCTACTGGGGCGGCCTCTGGGGCAGCAGGAGCGGCCTCAACTGGAGCGGCCTCAACCGGAGCAGCCTCAACTGGAGTTGCTACTGGGGCGGCCTCAACTGGAGCTGCTACTGGAGCGGCTTCAACTGGAGCTGGGGCAGCTGGCTCTTGGGTGATCGAAGCAGGGGCTTCGGTCTCAGGAGCGGTGGCTGGCTGGACGACAGCTGGCTGAACCTCAGGTACTGGAGCTGGAGCTACTGCTGGAGCAACCGGAGCTGGGGCGACTGGAACTACAGCTGGAGCAACAGGGGCTGGAGCCGGAGCTACTGGAGCTGGGGCTACCGGTGCTGGAGCTGGTGCCTTAGGAGCCTTTGGAGGTAATGGCTTTGGCATTGGAGCTGGAACCGGAGCAATCTTAACCTCTTGTAATGGGGTTACTTGTACTGCCTGGAACTTGCCTGGAGCTACCTCAATGTACTGAATGGTGCTCTGCTCTGGGATGGCCTGGTACTGGCCTGGAGCTGGAGCACGTGGAACCATATGGCGTGGGGCTGGAGCACGGTAATCTGGCTCGAAGCCGCGTGGTGCCATGTGGCGTGGGGCTGGAGCACGGTAGTCTGGCTCGAAGCCGCGTGGTGCCATGTGGCGTGGTGCTGGAACAGCGCAGCCATTGTCAAAGCCACGTGGGGCAGCATAGTAGTCATAGCCGTAACCGTAGTCATAGCCATAATCGTAGCTGTCCTCAAAGCCCTGTGGGGCGGTCTCGCGATAGTCACGGTACTGACGTGGCTCGTTATAGCCGCGTGGTGGAGCAACGTGACGCTGGTAGACGCGATCGTCGTGGAGGTAACGAGGAGCCGTGGTTACTGGCTCAAAGCCCTGAACGGCTGGGGTTTCCTCAACTACAGGTAAGAAGCCCGAAGCGGAGGCGTAGTCCTCAATGATTGGGTCAAAGCCCGAAACCTCTGGGATATCCTCGACTAAGCCGCTGCGGCCTTGGCCGGATAAAGCGGCGTTCTCGGTTACAACTGGCTCAAAGCCCGAAGCGGAGGCGTAATCCTCAACGACTGGCTTGAAGCCTGGAACAGCTGGATCGTCCTCAACTAAGCCGTGCAGCTCAGAGCCCGAAACTGGAGCAGCAGGGACTTCAGCCACTGGAGCTGGCTCAGCAACTGGGGCAGGCTCGGTGGTGACCTCGGCTAATACAGCCTCTTCAGCGGCAGGAGCGGTTTCCTCAGCAACTGGAGCAGGTTGAGCTGGAGTGAGCTCAATGGCAGGAATAGTCTCTTGAGCTACTGGAGCAACTTCCTCAGCAGGGGCAGCTTCCTCAGCTGGAGCGGTCTCTTCAGCTACTGGAGTGGTCTCGGCTGGGGCAGCTTCCTCAGCGGCAGGAGCGGTCTCTTCGGCTACTGGAGCAACTTCCTCGGCAGGGGCAGCTTCCTCAGCTGGAGCGGTCTCTTCAGCTACTGGAGCAGCTTCCTCAGCAGGAGCGGTCTCTTCGGCTACTGGAGCAGCTTCCTCGGCAGGGGCAGCTTCCTCAGCTGGAGCGGTCTCCTCGGCTACTGGAGCAACTTCCTCGGCAGGGGCAACTTCCTCGGCAGGGGCAGCTTCCTCAGCTGGAGCGGTCTCTTCAGCTACTGGAGCTACTTCCTCGGCAGGGGCGGCTTCCTCAGCTGGAGCGGTCTCCTCGGCTACTGGAGCTACTTCCTCGGCTGGAGCTGGCTCGGTGGTCTCAACTGGAACTACGTCCTTGACGGCCTCTACGGTCTCAGCGGCGGCAGCCTCAGCTTGCTTTTGAATGTTGTACTCGATTGGGACCAGTGGGGTGATTTGGTCGACATCGACACCACGGTGGCTCAAGAAGAAGAGTAAGGTGTCGTTGCCTAAAGCCTCAATGTACTTGTTGTAGATTGGCTTGACCTTCTCACGGAAAGCTTGGCGCTGAGCATCATCTAAGTTGGTGATGGTGACGCCCTTTTGCTCTAAGGTCTTGAGATAGAGCTTCTTGAACTCGGTGAAGAGGTTGTGCTGCCAAGTTACCGTCTCAGTTAAGCTCTTGGTGAAAGCGGTCTTGAGCTTGTCGTCGAGCTTGCCTAAGCTCTCTTCGTTGGCAACCCAAACCTGGACGTCATACATACCGTTCCATAAGGTGAGGTATGGCTGAGTCTCATAGAGCTTGCTCGATAAGTACAGGGCTAAGTTCGAGGTTAAGCCTTGGATCTCACCTTGCTCTAAGGCGTGAGGAACTTCGCTAAAGTCGAGCTCAACTGGCTCGGCACCCAGCTCAGAGATCACGGTGCTGGCAAAATCAGATGGTGCGACGCGGATCTTTAAGCCCTCCAGATCATCTGGGGAATCGATCACGCGGTTGTTGTTAGACAGCTCTAAGGCACCAGTGGTGTGCATGGTGAGCAGATCTAACTTGTGTGGAGTGAGCCACGATTGCAGGGTCTCGTTGACGGTCTCGTCCTTGGCAAAGAAGTAGGCTTGCTCTTCATTGTCAAATAAGAATGGCAGCCAGAAGGTGCCAAAGCGTTGGTCTAACTTGTAAAGGTCAGTGGCCGAGCAGATCTGAATGTCGATCGCACCGTCCTTTAACATCTCAACGGCCTTTTGCTGGTCGCCGGCCGACAGGCCATTGTTAGGGTAAATGGCAACGGTGACCTTGCCGCCGGAGTTCTCTTCGATGAGCTCCTTGAACTTGTAAGCAGACAAGTCAGCAATGGAGCCGGCGACGCGATCGTGCGACAGACGCAAGGTGACAGCATAGTCAGGAGCAGAGCTGTTCGAGACTACGGCAGCAACAACCGTTAACACGACGCACGCACCAAAGGCAGTAGCAAACTGACCTTTTGGAGTAATGATGAAGTTTTTAAGCATTAGACCGTCCTAATCTATCTGAGACCAAGGGGCGCAATCACAAACACAGGGGTGACCCAAGCTTGGTGTGCGTCTTTGGTGGAGCAATCCTCTAAGGCTAGAGCCTATCAAAGGCTGACGCCTTATTGCCTTTTATGCAGCAATGAGTTGCCTCTATGCAGCAATGCGGCCAGGGTGGAGCATTGACTCAACTTAAGTCAAAGCTCAGCTTGCTGCAATACAGTAACAACACATCTGTTGGGAAAAGTCCGCTGAAACCGAGTGGTTCGGGACCTTAGAAAAAGGCAAGACTAAAGCGTGCTTAAGCCCGCTTCAGTGTCAGCTAGGCCTGAAGCCTAGGTAACTTACTAATTCTAGCATCACGACTTAAGCTAGTCAGTGAACTAGCGCGCAAAAATGCCGCGCGAGTTCACAGAACCAAGCACGCGCTGCGCACCTAAGCCGCCTCAGGCAAACCATAACCGGCCTATTTTGGCGCTTGGTGCACCCCATGGCACGTAAGGCGGGGCGGCAGGGCTGATGGCAGGCCGGATCTTAGCGCCATGCCCCCAATCTGTCCTTGCCCCAATTTAGGGATGCCAAAAGTCCATCATGGATGGGGGTCTATCACTAATTAGCTCGAGCGCTGGTTCAGCCAATTGCTCAAGGCAATGTTGCTCTCTTGGTTGGGACATTTGAGGTGAAGCGGATCGCCATTGAGGAAGGTTCGAGAGAAGGTAAGATAGCCGCTCTGAAAGAGCAAGGCGTAAGGGTGCGCTTCAGGATTAATCGGCGATGACTCAATAAAAGAATAGTAGTCGACTACGAGCTTGCCGGTGCTCATGTCCTGAAGCAACTTTGATCCATCAAGTCGCGCTAAAGCGCTCTTAAGCAGCTGCGGCAATTCCGGCTCCGTGCTCCAATAAGGCTGAAGCAGGGCTGTAGCATCGCCCAAAAACTTGAGCACCGAATTAGGCGCAAAGACCTTATTTTGCTGCGATCCATCAAAGGAGTAGCCATCATACCAGTCCGACAGCTCGTCCAACAGCGCCTCGATGTGAGCGGCGCTCACTGCTTCTGGCGTGCAGTCGTTTTTTATTGCTGCTGCGTAGCGCAAATGCTGCGCAAAATACTGCTTGAGCTCAGCGCGAGTATAGCCACAGCAGGCTGAAAACCGCATCTCATAGGAAATGTCGGTGAAGTTGTTAGCCGATGAACCTAAGTCCAGACCCTGAAAGCTAGTGGTTCCCGTGAAGAAGACAAAGCGGAATTTGTACAAAAAACTTTTGATGGTAGCAAACAAGCCGCGCATCAGCTGTTGGCACTCTTGGAGCTCTGCTTGATCATTAGCATGGGCAATCAGCGGCGCATCGTACTCATCGATCAGTAGCACCAGAGAATAATCAGGAACCTGTTGTACCAGCGCATCGAAAATGTCACTAAAGCTAAGCGGTTCAGAAAGAAAAGGCTCAGGAGCAAGCTCGCTTGAAAGATCAATCTTCTGCTTACGGCAGAAAGTAGTGACATGCTGCATCAGTTTTTGCTCAAACTGAGCTACCGTGCGACTCTTACACTTAGAGTTAATATTATTAAAATCAAGGTGCAGCACAAGATAGTCGCCATCGTTATGCCACAGCGATTCAATCGCTAGCCCCTTGAAATAGGAATCATGCCCATTATAGGGCTCAACTCCATGCAGGAACAGCTCCTCAATTGTTGAGAGCAGTGTACTTTTGCCGAAGCGGCGCGGACGAGTCAGGATTTGAGGTTGATCACTAGTTGCAATCGCGTAAACATAAGAGGTCTTGTCGACATAAACTTTGCCGTGTTGACGCAGCTCAGCAAAAGTCAGGTCGCCTGTCGGCAGCTTTTTTTCTAGCTCGCTAAAGTCCATTTGGCTCTCCTCGGGTTGATTTGTGGTTGTGAAACTCCCTTGATTGTACCACTCACACGGGGGCAATGACCCTGAGTTGAGTAGGGCTGATGTAGCACCAAAATAAGATAAATAAGCCTTTTGCTTTAACGCAAACCGTGCTTGGACGACCTCAGAAAAGCTGGGCGGTAGGGCCGGTAGCAGGTCGGATTTTGTTGTCATGCCCCCAATCTGTCCTTGCCCCAATTTAGGGACGCAAAAGCCCAGCTGGTGCTGGGCTTAAAAAGAAAAGAGGGCGCTTATGTGGCGTTAGTGCTTGTCTTGCCAGATATCTTTGGCTTGCGGCGCCTTGGGAGGCGGCGCGTACATGCCCTGGTCGGCTTCAGGGTAGAACTTGCTGGCTGATTGCTCCCCTGAGAAGGTCGCGTCCTGCTGACCTTGGTTTTGTTGCTCAGTCGGGCCGCCAAAGTTTTGGCCGTACTGGTCTTGCGGGGCTTGCTGCCACTGACCATCTTGCGGGGCTTGTTGCCAGCCGCCTTGCGGCCCAAAGTTCTGCTCGTTCGGGCCGACGTTCTGCTGCCATGGGCCGTTAGGCTGCTGCCAATTGCCTTGCGGGCCATATGGACCATTGTTAGAACCAAAGCCCTGTGGGCCGTAGCCTTGGGGACCTTGGTTCGGGTCATAGCCTTGGGATCCACCTTGCGGCCCAAAGCCCTGTTGCGGGCCAAAACCAGGCTGTGGGCCGTAGCCTTGAGGACCTTGCGGACCGTAACCTTGCGGGCCTGGTTGTGGGCCATAGCCCTGGGGACCGTAGCCTTGCGGACCATAACCTTGCGGGCCGTTTGGATTGAAGTAACCGTAGCCTTGGTTGAATTGCAGCGGATCGGGGCCAAAGCGATTCGGGCCGACCGTGCCCTTCCTAATTAAGAAGACCAAGACGATCACAGAGAGGACCAAGGTCACTAAGACCATGGCCGTTAAGATGCCGCTCATGTCGACCAAGAGCGCCTCAACTTGCTCCTCGCCGTAGTAGCCCGTAAAGCTGGAGCCGCCGAGCGCCATCAGCAATAGGGTTAAGATGGCAATGACGCCCACAGAAGGCAGGAGCATCCACCAGCCGCGCTTATTGACGTCGTGCAGACGGCGGACGGTCGCCGTGATTTGGGCAATAAAGAGCCAAATGCTCAGAACAAAGTACACGAGCATGCCGATAAGCGGCACCAGCATGATCAGGCCGCCTAAGAAATTAAAGATAAATAGGGCGAGCATGAACCACCAAAACTCGCTGCGTGGCGCGCGGTCGCTCACGTTAAAGATCTTGGAAATTAAGCAGGTATGCAGTGATTGGCCGAAGTTGACCATAGCCCCCTCTCCTTATGCTGCGGCTGGAACTGCTTAATCTTAGCATCGATCCTGGTGTACAGGGCAGTTTGGGGCTGTGATTTGCGTCACTCTCTCAGTTGAACTTCATTGGGGTGAGCTTTATTGGGGGCGGGCGCTTCGGTCGTTATAGGTCGAGTGCTCCACTTGTTATGGCTCGGGTGCACCGGTTCTTATTTGGGGATAGCATGAGTTGGTGGCCTTAAGTCGGGTGGGCGTCAGAGGTGCGCAGTATGCTGAGCGCATGATGCGCTGTATGGTGCGCGCATGGTGCGCCGCGTGCTGCTCGCAGCTAGTGCGCCGCTGGGTGGGGCCTGCCCATGATGGCGCGAAGATTAGCCTGAGATCGCAAGTTGAGCATTTTGTCGCGCCAAAGTTACGCCCAGCTCTCATTTTTTGGAAGTTAACGTGGGGACTTGTCACGCCCTTTGCTAGGGTGAGGAGAAATCCTTTTGCTTTTGCTAGTGAGGAGGGTTGGTGTGAAGTTTTCAAAAGCAGGAGCGCTGGCCTTATGCGTGGCCTTGCTGGGCTGGGCTAATGGGGCTTGCGCCCAAAAGAATCCGGCGGATATTACCATCGGCTACTCAGCGATGCAGCTGAGCAATCCGTGGTATATATCGGTGCGCTGGGGTATGGTGGCCGCGTGCCGAAAGCTGGGAATTAAATGCGTCATCATCGATGCCCAAAATCGCGTCGATAAGCAAGTGTCCGACTTGCAGAACATGGTAGATGATCGCTTCGATGCCATTGCGTGCACGCCACTTGATGCTGAGGCCTTGCAAGATCTGTATGCTCAGGCCAATGCCCAAGGCATTATTACCGGCTCCTTAGCTCAGGTCGTCCCAGGCTCGCATTTGGAGTACGGCATTGACGAGTACCACTACGGCTATGAGATTGGTAAGCAAGCGGCGGAATGGGCCCGTAATACCTTGCAGTGTCGCGGTAAGGTGGCCTTGATCACCCAGGACAATGTCTTAGCGACGGTACCTCGTGCTGATGGCGCCGAGGCGGCCTTAAAGGAGATCTGCCCTGAGCTCAAGATTGTCCTGCGTAAGGAAGGTGCCAGCCCTGAAGGCGGCAAGCTCGTAACCGATGAGGCCTTAAAGGCGCATCCAGATCTCGATATGGTGGTTTCGGTCACGGACGCCGGTGGCGTCGGTGCATTCCAATCCTTTACTGTTAATGGGATTGAGAGCCGTCGTCATGCCATTTTCTCGGGGGATGCAACTCCGGAGGCCATTTCTTTGATGAGCGACCAAAGCAGCGTCTATCGTGGCACCGTCGATCTCATGCCATATCAAGCAGGCTACCTGACCATCGAGTACCTCTATGACATGGTTCAAAATGGCGCGCCATCTGAGCCCCGCAAGCTCTACATCCCATTTAAGCCGGTCACCGAGGCTGATGTCCTCACCGGTAAGTTGCCTGAGAATCTGCACTTAGCACCACCGGCCGCACCGGTGCAGTAAGCTGTCTTGCCAGTGCAGTAAGCTACCTTGCCCCAAGGGCGGACTGTTGGTCGCAGTAACCTTGGGGCGAGCGTACTGACCCAGGGGTGGGCGAACTGTTGGTGGCAGTGACCTTGGATAGCACAAGGCCCAGCTTACGCTGGGCCTTGGCGTCAATAGGCTTAAGTAAAGTGTTTACTTAAATTTGCGCTGGTGCTTCGGGCGCTCTGGCAGCGGCTGTGGCGGCGTCTTAGGCTTGGTCTTTTTGACCGGTGGGGCGACTGGAGCCTCTTGCTTCGGCGCTGGGCGTGATACCACCGCAGTTTCCTCGACTGGGGCGGCGCCTAAAGGCATCGGATCGCCATAGCGATTGGCGCCCTTAGTGCCTGGCAGGGCGCACAGGATTAAGAGATAGGCAAAGGCAGCCACGGCAATGACTTCACCTACAGTGACCGCTAGGCGCACGTTCATAAAGAAACCGGCTAAGCCCAGGAGCAGACCCACGATCAAAGGAAAAGCGTGGATGATGCTGCGATCGGTGTCGTGCAAGCGGCGCGTCAGCACGGTGTAGTTGCCGATGAAGAGCAGGAAGCTGACCGCAGCGAAGATGATGCCGGCGTAGCCTGCGAGGTTGAGCGGGTACATGGCCACGCGCACTAAGATGGTAAAGAGGGTAAACCACCAAAATTCCGCGCGTCCGGCGCGACCGCCGGTCACAAAGAGTTTGTCCTTAAGGCACGTTGTAATGGCAAGCCAGATAGGCATGTGAGCTTCCTTTCTTAATTACTTTGATTCGGTTTTGCGCTGACGGCGTGATTTGCGTCCAGTCGGAGTAGGCACTTTGATCGGTTCGACGCTGGGCGCCGCCGAGCTAGTGGCTTCAGTGCCTGCTGCAGCGGCCGCTTGGGCGGCCTTTTCTCGGTCGACCTTGTTTTTGAACTTGCGCCATGGGTCGCCTAAGAGCTCAGGGGAGGCCATATGCTGGGGGTTCACAAAGTCCTGCTGCTCGATGCTCGCGTCGTTAGGGTCGGTACCATAGCGATTTGGTCCCTGGGTGCCCTCACTGCTGCACAGGTAGAGGACGTAGAGGTAGAGCACCATCGCGCAACCGGCAATGGTCGACATGACGCCGGTGGCGATCTCCGGATAGAGCGCGTGCACCGGGATTAAGGCGATGAAATAGCCCAGGGCAATGAGGTAAGGGAACGCGATAATCTTGCCGGAGCGATCGAGATCGTGCAGACGGCGAATGATTGCCGTGTACTGGCAGCACAAGATGGCAATGATGATGACGGCTTGCAATAAGGATCCGACCACCGGCACGCGCGTGAGCACCACGCTCGCGGCTACCATGACCCAGGTGAACAAAAAGAACTTCCAGAACTCAGGGCGGCTCGAGCGGCCATAAAAACGCAGGCCCTTTCTAAAGCCTAGCTGTAAAGCTTGCAGTACCGTAACCTCACGGTCCATAAATCAGTCCTCTTGCGCGCTATGGCTGAAAGCCACTGCCGGAGTCGTTGTCGTTGCGGCGTTGAGCCTTGAGCTGCTCGCCAAATTCGTCGTGGCCGGAAAAAGGATTGAAATGCTGCTGCTCCGATTCAGGGCGCGCGCCTTTATTTTTGCCTTCTTGCCACTGATACCACTCGTAGCGCTCGCTGCTGCGGTAATTATTGCCTGAGCCCAAGACATTGCGGTAAAAGTCACCGTCCAGCGGATCAGGACCGTACTTATTAGGCCCTTGGGTGCCCGGCAGAGCACATAGTACGAGCAAGATAAGCAGACCAAAGGTTGGAATGAACACGAGCAAGAGCCACCAAGCGGCCATATTGCGGTCGTGCAGGCGGCGCGCGGCGGCGCACGCGGTGAAGGCTAAGAACGCGATCTCGGCCACCATCGCGACCAAGGCAAAGATGCTGCCCATGCGCATAATGGTCACGAGCACTACGTTGCAAATTAAGTAGGTGCCAACCATCCACCAAAATTCACTGCGGGAGGCGCGGCCATTGGCGGAAAAGCGGCGATACCAGTTGACTTTAAGGGCGTCACTGAGAGAAAGCATAGAAAACCTCGCAAGACAAAATTGCCGCTTATCTTACCCCGTTTACGGGCGCAGTGTCGTGAGCTGGGGGCAGAAATGTGAGGTGAGCTGAGGTGGGATTAGATGAAGAGTTGTAGGCTTAGGCCCGAAGTGGCGTCCCCAGTAGGAATCGAACCTACAACTAGCCCTTAGGAGGGGCTTGTTATATCCATTTAACTATGAGGACTAAGAAGCGGGGCCTATTATACACAAGTGAGATTAAAAGGCATAGGCAAGCGCAAGCCGCTCAGAGGGCGGCTTGGCAGAAAAAAAGATGGGTGGGTTAGACGTTGAGCTCGACCACATCGTCTAACTGGACGTTGATGAGCTGGTTGGCGACATCAACTGGGACTAAGACCGCTGAGTTCGGCGAAACATCCACGACCTTATAGAGCTTCTTGGTCTCGCTGTTTTGGTAGTAGGTCATGCTGTGGCGATCTTGGAAGTCACTGCGGTGAATCAAGTGGAAGCGCATGCCTACCTGGAGGTTGGAGTTGGAGCCTAAGTTGATGCGGATAGTGTCATCACTGATGTTGACCACACGCGCCATTGGAATTTGGCAGCGCAGCTGGGTCACGATATCAGCGATCGCATACTTGGTGAGCTGATTGATGCGCTGGCCGTAATCCGAGGAGGCAAAGCGATCTGAGCGTAGCGAGAACTTCTCGCCCTTTAATTCCCACTCAGCATCGCCTGAGTAGTCCTTATTTAAGATCATGCGGCCGCTATAGACATCATAGACCTGCACCGAGAAGCGTAAGGTGCGGGTTGGGGTGTAGATGAGCTTGGTGACCGCATTGGAGCCGACTTCAGAGACGGCAACCGAGGAGACCGAGCCCACAATGATGTATTGGGCTTGGGTGCGGCGCGAGATACTGTCTAAGGTGCGCTGTAAATTGTAATTAGGGCCTGAGGAGCTCTGGTTAAATAACAGGCGGGCGCGATCTGGCGGTAATAAGGTTAAGGCCGGGCTTTGAGCGACACCAGCGTAGAGATGATCGGTTAAGAACTCAGCAAAGTCAGGCATGTCGGCGGCCGACATCGAAGCTTCGGTGTCTTTATAGCGCAAGATGAATGGCAGGATGATCTTCTTGATATTTCCGGCGTAGCAATCGCTGCTTGAGGAATCATCGATCAAGGCCTTGACCAAGACCGTGACCATCTTGCCGTTTTCTTGCTCTTCGACCACGATCATGCGGCGAATTGGGGAGCGGCTGACGATCTGCATCTTCTCGTCAAGCAGGGTGCCGTTTTGGATGCTTTGCTCAATCGAGACATTGGCACCGGCTTGCAGGGAGGCATTGCGCAAGGCATCATCAATTGCCATGCGGCGGGCAGCGGCGACATCATCATCAACAATCGCAGCAGAACCACGAGCGGAGTACCAACCAGCCAGGGCCGATTGGCAACCTAAAGCCAGCGCAAGGGTGATGGCTAAAGCTTTGAATGCAGAGCGCATGTTTTCTCTCCGACCTGACGGCCTCACAAAAGAAGAAATAAGCACAATGGTGCCACCCAGGACAGCATCACTGCCGTATCAGTGCCGCCAAAGCGCAGCAAACAGGCGGCAGTAAGGCGGCAAGTGCAGCCAACATGGGCTTGCCAAAGTGCAAAAAGCGTTCCGTAGCCCCCAAGACCTAATTTTTGGCTTAAATAAGGGAGGGAGCTGTTACAAATTAAATCTTGCACCAAATTGGGCATCTCTTCTGCTGCACGGCTTAGATCAATTTAGTCG
>CALXXU010000025.1 GCA_944392765.1 uncultured Anaerobiospirillum sp. | reverse complement strand
GCTCTTGCTGACGTCTGCCTTTGTCTGCGACGCAGCTTCCTTGCCCTTAGTGGTCTCGAATCTGACCAACATCATCACCGCCGGTTACTTTGAGCTGACCTTTGCCAGCTTTGCCGCGACCATGATTCTGCCGACCATCGCCAGCGTCATCACGATGCTGATTTGCTTCTTCATTGGTTGCAGCCGCTTATTGCCGCCGGTCATTTCCTTTAAGAAGGGTGGCTCAACTGAATTGAGCCCTGCCTTAAAGCGCTTCTGCTTTGGCTTTATTCTGTGCTTTGTGGTAGGCCTCTTTGCCGCCGAGCTGACCGATGCCCCAGTGTGTGTGCCAGTACTGTGCTTTGCCGCCGTTATCACGATCGTGATGCTGGTTAAAAACAAAGGTCACAATGCCAAGATCCTGCTCAAGGCACCTTATGACATCGTGATTTTCAGCTTCACCTTGTACCTCATCGTCTTTGCGATGTACAAGGGCGGCTTAGGCCAGCAGCTGGTGAACATCTACGGCAATATGTCGCACATCAGCCTGGTGGAGATGCTCTCGACGGCCTATATCTCGGCAGCGGGCGCCGCTATCTTCAACAACCTGCCGATGATCATGCTGGGCAATTTAGCGCTCAACGACTTCTTTGTCGCAGGTAGTGCGATTAGCGCCAGCCACGACTCCTTAATCTACAGTCACTTGGCCGCCTGCAACATCGGCGCAAAGCTCACCCCAATTGGCTCGCTCTCGACCCTGTTATGGCTGGGTTTCTTAGAAAAGCGCGGTTTTGCCATCAGCGTCAAGCAGTACTTCCGCTTTAACTTCACTATGGCGATTCCGGTACTCTTTGTGGTGGTCGCGGTTATCTGGCTCCAAGACTACTTGGTCCAGATTCTCTAAACCGGAGATTATCTCCAAAGCCGCTTGCTTAGGCGCAAGCGGCGCTCTTTAGTGCACCGCCATATGCGACCACAGATTGATTACCATCACCCCGGCCATAATGAGGCCAATACCGATCAAGGCCGGTAGGTCTGGTTGCTGCTTGAAGACAAAGACACCAATCAAGGTGATAAGGACAATGCCAATGCCAGACCACAGGGCGTAGGCAATGCCGATCGGCACTGTGCGCAGCGCCATGCTGAGCAGGTAGAAGGAGGCAACATAGCCCACTACCGTGATCACCGATGGAAGCAGGCGCGTAAACTGGTGGGTGTAGTTGAGTGCAGTGGTAGCCGTGACTTCGCACGCGATCGCGGCGAGCAAAAAAAGCGCGTTGTGCATATCGATCCTCAGAACAAGACAAAGGGCAAGCGGATTGTACCAACTTTGCGCGCAAAAGAAATGACTAGGGCGCACAGGGACGTGCCCTGAGTGAGCCTTCTTGTGCGCAAGGAGGTTAAGCACGACCACGCCTGCGCTACTGAGGTCGATGCCCTCGCTCGTCGGAACATCGAGCTGTTGCCTAAAGGCAAAGATGCCGATGATGGCGGTAAGGCTGATATCCCAGCCTGACCACACGGCGGGGCTATCCTGAGTTGTGCGGGCAGCGTAGCTGAGGCAATAAAACGCAGCCACATAGCCACCATGGTGATAATCGCTGGGAAAATAGCGTGAACTGCTGGGCATAGGCAAGCTATGTCTCGCTTTGCTTTGTGCAGCTACGTGTTTGGATTTGAATTAGTGCTTTTGTTGCTCGCATTAGCCTTTTCTTGCTCGCGTTGTTCTTTTTTCGTGACCTGATAGTATTCACGATAAAAAGGAATGACGAATACTATCAGAAAGGTGCCTAAAATTACAGTCATGCCAATGAGCATGAGTACCCCTGTAGACAACATTTGTCCTCCTTGCTAAGGTTCGCCCCAAGGGGGTGGGCGCTGTAGGTTAGAGCAGGCCTTGCTCTTTGAGTTTGGCCATGACTTTTTGCGCGGTCAGCGAGTTGAGCTCCAGCATAAACACAGCCCAAGTCATGCGTGATGATGACCTAGTCGCTGGCCCTAATGCTAGCAGGTGAAAATATAAAGCGAGACAATTTTGATGTTTTAATCTCATAAAATATGTCTCGCTTTATTTAATTGCTACATGTTAAGCTCAGAATGGGCGCTAGCATGGTTTTTATTAGACTTTTCTTTTCGTTCCTGCTTTGTTATTTGGTAATAACCATAAATAAATGGTACTCCAAATATTACAAGAAAACCACCGAAAACTACAATCATGCCGATAAGCATAAGCAAACCAACAGACATATTTGTTACTCCTCTTTATTTTGTTTGTTACAGGTGTTTTCACTTACTGGTGAGTCAGTGATATTAAGATCTTTGATTTTGTCTAATATCTCAAGAATTGCAGCTTCGTTATCACTGTTTTTATCAATAATTTTCTGTAATTTAATTGAAATATTTTTTAACACATTTTTTACATTTGGCCCAATGCCATTGTTATCTGAATTTGCTATAACGGCAATAGATTGAGCGATATTATTGAGTTCAGAATCAATCGAAACTTTTTTCTTTACTAAGATAGTCCCAGTTTCAATAACTTCAACTTTGATGTGAAAAAGTTTGTTTTCTGACTTTTCTTGTTTTTCTTTATCCTCGTCTTGCTCGTTCTTGTCTTTATTATCAAGTATTGCTATTCTGTCAAGAGTAATTTTGGTAAATGCAACTACCACAATAAAAGCAAAAAATCCAAATCCTAGAGCAATTTTTGCATAAAATAAATCACTCAAATTGCCGCTTGATGGAAATTTGATTATATAATAATACAGACCAATTATTGAACCACATATGCCTGTGCATGCAGTAAATAAAAATTTAATAAAAAGCTTACATGCAGCGAGTGAGTTGAAAATTTCAGTAAACATATGAATCAGTCAACTATCTAACTTGAATAATTTGTTAAAACTTACCTACTAAAACTCGCAAAAAAAAAAATGTCACGGATTTGTGTGTTTTTTTTATCTATAACAAACAGATGGCATAAAATTTGGTTAATATTTAATTTTATAAATGCCAAAAAGCTTAAGCACATGGTTTATTAGATTGTTATAGAAAATTAATAAAATATTAATCAACGATGTTTGCTATGTTTTTATTTAAAAATAAATATTAGGGTTTTAATTTTAAGATATTTGAATGATATTTATTTAATAAGAGTAAACTTCTGATGTTAGATCTTAACAAGACTTGAGAGGGTTTAATATGTATAACAATCATTTCTAATGATTTGCTTGCTAATGTTAAGAAATAACATCATGACATAGCAATCTTACCATGATTGGGGCAAATAGGTGTCAATTAGCTCACAGTTTTCGCTCAAATTAAGTTATTGGCTCTCTGCTGTCTTGCTGTGTCAGCGCCCGCCCCAAGGGAGCGGGCGCTGTAGGTTAGAGCAGACCTTGCTCGGTGAGCTTAGCCATGAGCTTTTGCGTGGTCAGAGTATTGAGCTCCAAGCGGTGGCGCAGATCGCGCTCGGTTATGGTAGCTCCTTCTGCTTTGAACTCTTGGGCTAAGGTTGCTGCCTTGGCCAAGATCTCATCTAAGTTGTCTGGTGTTGCCGGGCTCAAACCGAGCTTTTGGGTAAGATCGGTCAAATACTCTGGGTCACCGTAGCGCTTATGCCAAGCTGAGACTAGCGCATCAATGTTCTGACCGGTGGCATATGGGCCATGGGCGCGGTGCGTAGGCTCTGTGCTGAGGTGATAGAGCATATCGCCCTTGCCTAATAGGTCTTCTGCTCCGGTTTCATCCAAGACGATCATAGATTCGCGATTGTCACTAACCTTAAATGCAATGCGTGCTGGCAGATTGCTCTTGATGAGACCTGTGACCACGTTGGCGCGTGGCGATTGGGTGGCCAAGATCAGGTGGATGCCAGCTGCACGGCTCTTTTGGACGATGCGGGCAATCAAGGCCTCAAACTCGCTGCCCTTGGAGCGGCCACTGGCTCGGGTTTGTGCCATCAGATCGCTAAACTCATCGATCAAAATCACAATGCGGGGCAGAGGCTCAAGATACTCTTGAGTTTCATCGGCAAAGTAGTTGCGATTGCGGCGGCCTTGCTGCAGTTCACTGGTGATGAATTGGTTATATTCCACCAAGTTCGGCTTGCCGATATCTTCAAACAGGTCGTAGCGGCGCTCCATTTCATCAATACACCAACGCAAGCAAGTGATTGAACCTGTGGTGACGTCCTTGATAGCAGGGGCCAGCATGTGCGGCAGCGCATCGTAGGCTTGGAACTCACGTTTAGGATCGATGATGATGAGGCGCAACTCTTGCGGTGAAAGGCGCGCAATCATAGAGAGCAATAAGCTATTAAGGCCAACCGACTTGCCTGAGCCAGTGGTACCTGCTACCAATAAGTGTGGGCCACCATCGACTAAATCGCGCACTATCGGTTCGCCATCTGGGGCAAGGCCTAATGCGAGCGGTAAGGCCGCCTTAGTTTGCTTAAACTCCGCACTTGAGAGCACATCACCTAAGGTGATAGCCGCTCTATGATCGTTTGGTACCTCAAGAATGACATTAGTTGCGATAAAGCGGACTGACGGTACCCCAAGCTTACGCGGCAGCTCATTGACGATGCGCTCAATTGCCTTGGAAGTTTCACCGTAGCCGAGCTTTAAGATGTAGCTCGTGATGATTGGTCCAGGTACGGGATAATCGACCTTGGCATCCACACCAAACTCGCGAAATGCTTCATCGATATCTTCGATCTTGCGTGCGAGTTGACGTTGATCGGCTTTATCATCACGTACCGAGCATGGCAACAGCGTAGCCACATCAGGACGCCAAGAGCTGTAGGCGCGGCGCGGTACCGTGGCCAGCCACTCACTGCGCTCTGGCGCCAGAACTTCAGGTTCAGGCTGCGGCGGATTTACAACTGGCGGCTCAATCGGTGGTTGCGGTGGCATAACTGGCGGCTCAATCGTTGGTTGCGGTGGCACAACCGGTGGCACCGGTGTTACCGGAGGTTGTGGTGGCACAACTGGTGGCACTGGTGTTACCGGAGGTTGTGGTGGCACAACTGGTGGCACCGGTGTTACTGGTGGCTGCACCTGAGGCGATTCAGGCTTGACCTCTGGCGTTGGCAGCGGCTTATCCTCAGGCTGTGGCGTTACCACGGTCTCTTCTGGCTGAGTGAACTCGTCGTGAATAAGCGGTGCGGTTTGCCAGCCGAACTCTGGTTTGAGCTCAAATCCTGGGTCACGAACCTGCTTTTCATGCTCCAGCTGGAAGTCGTCATTGGCTTCAGGCTCAGCTGTGGTGGTATCGACCAGGGCTGGCTGCTCAGACGTGGTTGGGGCGACTGTTTGCTCGGCTTTAATAGACTCAGTTTGGGCTTTAGGTTCAGCTCGGACTTCACTCTGGGTGGCAGGCAGCTGTGCTTGCAGCAAGAACTTTGGATCGTCCTTGATGCAGTAGTACTTGATGGTGTCATCGTGGCACTTGGTGGCAATGTCCTCCAGGGCCTGCTGATCGCCCTTGCCTTGGTGCTGGTAGAAGCTTTCGAGGACGGTGGTGACACCGACGCCCGTGAACTTAGCTTGCACCAGTGGGAAGCCTTGCTCTGGGCTTGACTTGTCAAGCTTAGGCTTGATGCTGGCCTCGCACGGTGGCACGGAGAGATTAAGGCTAGTACCCTCATCCTCGCCACTGCTGCGGACAAAGACTAAGGAGCAGCCCTTGAGCAAGATGTCGACCTGGCCGTTGCGAATGAGTTGTTGAACTCGGCTAAACTCATCTGAGCCTTGATCGGTAGCCTGCGGACTTAATTGGTCGCTATTGTCGACCAGCATGTCGGCGATGCGCGCCAGCCACTGCTTGCGATCTAAGCTGTGGCGGGTCGCGTAGATCTTAAAGGCGCGGTGCAAGAGCTCGGTGGTCTCGCGCGTCTGCTTTAAGGATTTGTTCGCAGCCTTAGTGCTGGTGCTCTCTAAGAACTTGCTCTCCATCACCACGAGGTTTAAGAGGTAATGCGGCTCACCGTTGACTTCGTGCTTGATGAGCTGAATGCCTAAGAGGTCTGCCAGGCGCTTTTGGCGCTGTGTGCCCACCGCTTGGAAGATGCCCTTGTAGTCATCAAGGTAAATCAAGGTGCGATAAGTCTGGCCTTGGGCCTGATAGTGCTGGGCGATCAGATCCATCATGCTTTGCGCCATAAAGCCGGTTAAGACCACGCCCATCAGCTCATAGGCGTGCTGGCGCCGCAGCTGCGCGTGCATGAGCAAGCGTCCGGAGATATTGAGCGAAGCCTCGGCCACTTGCTTGAGGCAGCTTGCTTGATCTTCAGGGCTTAAGTTGGTGTCGGCCACCAATTTCTGCAAGAATTGACGGGTCTTGGCTTCGACATTGACTTGGGTGGCAATGATGAAGTTGAGGCTATTGTGCGGTAGTTTTTGATAGTACAGGACGCGAATACCCTTGCTCTTGAGCTGCTTGCGGTCAAGCAAGTCATCAAGATAGAACACGGCATCACATGACTTGTGGATCTGCGTGACCGCTTGAGTCAGGCGGGCGCTGTCAGGTGAGCGGTACTCATCTTCAATCGTGCGCTCATAAAGCGGAGTTAGGATGGTCAGGGTGCTATTGGTTGGCGCACTCAAGCCTAAGGCCGTAGCGGCGCGCCCGGCAGTTTCGAGGCTTGCCTGGTGCTCATGGAGTGCTTGCTTAAGCTGTGCTTGCGCATCTTTGAACTCTTGGTAAGAACCAGTATTGAGGTAGAAGATGCTGTGCAAGAACACGATCTTGCTTAAAGGCAGGACTGGACTGACCACAAAGCGGCCTAGGGCTTGGGTTGGGTTGGCATCGACCATATTGATGAGCGATGGCTGGTAGTGCACTTCATCGCTGACTACCGGAACCTCATACGCCTGAGTGAACTGGAAGCTTGAGCGGGCATCGAAAGCATGGACCATGAGGCCGATTTGAGCGAAGCGATCGTTGCCGCTGTTGGTGCCTTGGTAGCTTGGTGTGCTGTAGCTGTAAGCGCTGTAGCTTGTGTTGTAGTTTGTGCTGTAGCTTGAAGCGCTGACGGCGTTTTGCTGCAGGCTCATGCGCTCTAAGTAATCGTTGAGCGTACCAAAGCGTTTGCCCAGGCCAACCCCATTGTCCTCAAGCAAGATCGTGACGCTGACGTTCTTGACAAACTCTGGGCCTTCAAGTGATTGCTTGAGGGCAAAGCGCTCACCTTCAAAGAGGGCAAAGACCTCTTGGGCTTGCTGGGCGCTTGGGCACAATATGACCAAGTTCAAACGAGTGCCACTCCAGTTTTCGTGCTGATCGTGCTGCAAGGTGCGATAGAGCTCCAAGGCAAAGCCTGGTACCGGGCAATGACTTAAGATCAGGGTGCATTGACTGAGCGGATAAGGGTGATGCTTGAGGTAAGCACCAATTTGCGCGCTCAAAGCACCTAAGGCTAATTCGCTGGAGTTGCTGCTGGCGTTAGCGCCACCAATGCCCGAGCAGCCGCCACCGCCTTGGGCACCGTTAGAGAGATTGGTCGTGATGGCCTTCTTCGGGCGCCCACGGCCCTTGAGATTGACGGGACGGGCAAAGTTCTCACCTAAGTCCGAGCGCAGCTTGTTGGAGGCCACATACAGGGTGTAGCCGCCTAAGGCTTGGGTGGCAATAAGTTCGCTATAACGGGCATTGACCGGGGCATCATGCTGACTTAAGCCATTGAGGCAGAGCTCGGGGGCGTCGTAGTAGTTGAGATCTTGCTCTAAGGAGGCCAAGAACACATCGCGATCGTTGATCGAAATTGGCTTTTCCAAGATGTCGCAGATGAGCTCTTGAGTGCGCTCGAGCTTGCAGGCGTGGCTGCGCAAGGCCTCGACCGTAAATGGAGTGGCAATGGCGTAGCTTGAGTCTTGGGCACTGTCGCTCTTGCGATAGGCCATACCTACTTGCAAGATGAGAGCAAGCAGTTCCTTGAGCTTAGCGGTCGCCGGGCTTAAGCCTTGTTGCAGCTGATTAATCGGGCTCTGTAAGAGCTCGTACTGGAGGGCGCTATAGCTGTGGCTGAGCTCATGGCAGGCGTGCGGCTGCAAGGTGCAGTCTTTGAGCTGTTGTAAGCAGTCGTGATACTGCTGCTCAAATTGAACAAAGCAATCTTTGATTGGTTGGGTAAGGCTAGGGTCGTTGAGCTGCTGCTCTAAGCTCTCCATCGTGGCCTGCCAGCGCGCGCTTAAGTCACAATCAGCGCTGTCGCTGACGTTAAAGAAGGTGCGCTCACTCTTCTCTGGAATCAAGAGCGTGGTGCTATTGTAGAGACTTAAGTCTTGGAGCGTGCCTTGCGCCGTAAACTCATCATGCTCAAAGAGGCCACAACGTAAGATTGGGCCTGAGGTGAGGGCCTCTAAGTCAGCACTGAAGAAGGAGCTGACGCGCTCAGGGCGCAGCTGCCAAGTGAGCTTAAACGGCTTGCCTTGCTCGAGCGTATTGCCTTCCTTTTTACGATAGGTTGGAGTGAGCACTAAGACTAAAGTCAGGTCGCGCTCCTTGGTCGACTTGGAGGGTTGCTTTTTCCCACGTGCGGCAAAGAACTTTTGGTAGTTAAAGAGCGGATTGAGGTCGGGCTCGTCCTGGGACTCAGCTTTTTTCGAGGTGGTATTGCTCCAGGCGTAGTCCACCACCAAGCGGCCGCCCAGATGTTCGGTCAGTCCGCGCAGGAACGCGCCATAGCGCAGGCTAAAGTACGACATCACCGCCGCATTCTTCTCTAAGATCTTCTGGGCGGTGCCATCTAAGGTGATGGTGAGGCGCTCGAGCAGCTCCTCGCTGTCATCGCTGCTGCGCGCCAGATTGAGCACCGCTTTGCTTAGCGACAAGAGGAAATTAGGCTCGGCGTAGTTATCTTCGTAGTAGATATACTTTTCCCATTCTTTGCTGATGGACGGTTCTTGGTCGAAGATGGCACGGCGGCTTTGGTAGAGCTCATTGAGCTCATTGCGATTGTCGCGGGTCAGTGCCATGACGTCTTGCTTGACCAGCTCAATCGTGGCTTCCTCTTGGGTGGTGAGTTTGGCCTCGTTGGTCAAATTGTCCTGGAACATGGCCATGGTGCGCTCGTAGAGGCTCTTCTTTTGCTCGGCCTTAGGCTCTGGGTTAAAGAAGAGCTCGAGCTTGCCCGTCCATTCGATGGTGCACAGCTGGGCAAAAAGCGCCTCGCGCTTGCTTTTGGGGGCGACAAATTCCTTGAGCAGGCCTGATTCCCACTCGGCAAGCAGTGGTACTTCCTCCTTAGTGCCCTCAATCACAGTCGTGGCCGTGAGCAGTGGGCTCAGGTTCTCTTTGAGCTTGTTAAGCTTGAAGCTCTCTAATGGCTGGCCAGCGGCGACCGCATAATTAAAGAGGGTCGGGCGCTCTTTTAAAATGCCGCTCACTAAGCGCTTAACTTGCAGTTTGGAGTAAGGCTTAGGGCTCTTGCTCTTAGTTAAGAAGAGCTCTTCTTGGCGCGGGATCTGGAAGGTAGGCAAGGCCTGACCTAAGGCTGAGCGCACATTGCGTGCTCCGGCGGCCAAAGCTAACAGAACCTGGGCGATATAGGCGCTGACATCACTAGGCTTGACGCTTAAGGTGTCGCATAGGGCACTTAAAGTGGTGGCTAAGTCATCGCGCAGCGGGTCGGTCAAGAGCGCGGCCAAGATGCGCGGCACGTCCTTGATCTGGGCTTGTTCATAAGGCGTAAGTTCGGTGCTAAGCTCAGGTAGAGCTTGCTGTAAGGAGGTTAAGACCTCGACTAACACCGCTTTGTCTGAGAGGTGCTGCTTTAAGCTCTCGGAGTTGATGCGATCGGTGATATTGCTTAAGGTGTCCTCGTTCTCACCGCTGGAGATAGCGCAGAGCTTGATGGTATTAGGCTCAATATTGTTGCGCCAATAGGTCGCGTTTTGGTCATTGGCCACGACCCACGAGGGTATGTTTGGACCTAAATCCAAGTCTTGCAGGGCCTTTTGCGTGATCGCAATCGAGAGATTGCTGGCGATCTCACCTTGCTCCTGCAGCGCCTGCACTTTAGCCACAATGGCCGTGAGGTAGTGCGGATCTAAATGTTCAAATAAGATCAGGCGTGATGGAGCAAAGTCTTGCTCGTCATCATCACCTGTTTCCTCGCCTTGCTCGGGCAAAAACTCAAGCACGCACTGCGCGCCCACTAAGCCTAAGATTTCTTGGGCTAAGCGTGCGGCCACAGCATCGTGAACCGTTTGCAGCTCACGCTGATAGGCTAAGGCCTGATTTTCAGCGACCGTCAGCTCTAGGTTAACGGTCGGTGGAGTGGTTTGAGTGGACATAGACGACAATCCCCAGCAAGGATGGATTAAGATTGAGGGTTTGGACCCGCCGCACAAAATGGGTTTTTAACGAAATCACAGCCGTCGCTTAAGACCAACAAGAAGCCTAAGCGCTCGAGCTTAATACGCAGGGCACGTTCGTTTTTGCGAAATTCCTCATCGAGATCGCCCAAGCGCAAGCTGCCATAGTAGCGGCCGCCTTTAGCGTAATTGGCCCGTGCCTGCTTGACGCCAATGATGATGTGATAGCGCTCGGCGAGCGCTTGCAAAAAGTCTTGCCAAGGCAAATGACGGTTCTTGCCTAAGATCGCCATCACCAAGGTCGTGACCAAGTGGTCACTTAAGACATAGCAGTGGCCGGTGGTGAGCTCGGTGGTGATAAGGCCAATCTGGCGCCCCAGCACGCGATGATAGTTGTTGTCGTAGGCGCGCTGATCTTGGAAGTAGCCCAAGAATACCGTGACAAAATCCTTGTAGCCGACCCGCAAGGCCACAATGCGCTCGTACGGCGTGCCGACCGGATTTTTGCCCTTAAGGAGCGCCAGCTTGTCGGCAAGGTAAGTTAAGAGCTCAGTTTGCCCAATTTGATTGAAGCTAAAGAGGGCAAAGATTGCCTTCAAAATAAGGTTAATCTTGTCGGCCGTGAGTACGCCCCCTTTAAAACCGGGTTGGACTTCCTCGAGGAAGAAGCGTAAGTGCGCATAGGCGTATTGCTTTAACATCAGCGCATGGAGCTCGTAGTTGGCCTTACAGCGCATAAGCGCAGCCTTGCGCATACGGTCTTTAGGCGAGGTATTGACCGCTGGAATGATGCTGATGTCGACCGCCTTATCGGGATCGTAGAGCGCCATCGCGCCTTGGCTTTGCTCAAGTCCCAACACCATAAAATTGAGCAAGGTGATAGTACCTAAGGCCTCAAAGAGGTCTTGGTGGGTTAGACTTTGGGCCAAGATATTGGCATAGTCACCTAAAAGCTGGATAAAGATACGGTGGCCTTGCAGCGGGAAGGAGTTGAGGTGATTGAGCTTGTCAACCGCAATCTGGCCTTGAGGCCACGATGCTTTCTGCTTATCTCTGAAGTAGTTAAAGTCACTGTCGTCGGCATTGGTTGCCAAAGCCCCGGCATGAGCCGCAAGGTATTGGCACAGCTCCAGCTCGGCTTGGGCATAAGGCCCTTCGACTTGTTGGGCGCAGCGATTGAAGATATTAGGTTGCTCTAAGAAACGTTGATAGAGCTCCCGTCCCACTTGCTGGGTGAGCGCTAATACTTGGCCGCTAAAGCGCTTGGACTTGACCTCTAGTCCCAGCTCCGGATAGAGCGAGCGCTCATGAGCGCTGCTGGCCCAATTCTGAAATTGCTGGAGACTAGCCTTGGTGGGGGCGCGCATCAGGGCAAAGTAAAGGATTTGCCCTGAGCCGCTTAAGTCAGGACTGATCGGCTTGAGCTCTTGGTTGAGCTGCCAAAAACAGGTGTAGGGACCACACGGAATTAAAAAACGTGAAGTCCAAGCAACCCCATCACCGCTGTCCATCGCCCAGTTTTGCAAGAGGCGTAAGGCGGTGGTAAAGGTGGCAAAGTCTTTAAAACTGCGCTTGAGGTAGCTCAGATCCAAGGCGGGACTGTCCTCAGTACCATTAATCCAGTTGTTGGCACTGACGAATTGTTGCTGCCATTGCTCCCACTTGTGTTCGTCGGTTAAGTCATTGCGCTGATTAATCGGACCCACCGTATTGTTGTTGAAGATCAGGGCCCGCAGCAGCACATGCTTGGTGCGGATAAAAGCGGGGTAGAACTCAGAACTTAAGCGTACCTGCGGTTCTTGCCAGTAGGGCATCAGCGCAAAGTTACGCGGCTGGCACATGAGTACCTGCAAGAACTCAATCATAGTGCCGTCGCGGGTGCACTGATTATTGAGGCCAAAGCCGAGCAAGTCTTGCTCTAACAAAAACTTATGCTCAGCATAAGGCTGCTTGGGGTGGGAACGTACTCCCAGCAAGTTGGCCTCAGCGCGTTTGCGCTGATCGACATACTGGCGCGTCGTTTTAGAAGCGCTACTGGTATGGGCAGGAGTGCGGACGGACTGAGTCATTATTTTTCCCTCTCCACCGCTTGGCTAAATGGATTGCGCACATAGTCGCACGCATCACTTAAGCTGATGAGCAAATGATTGCGCATAAGCTTGAGCTTGAACTGACGCTCATTGGCGATGAAGTCTGCGTCCTCCACGGCGTAGGAACCAGCTTCACCTAAGCCAATCACCAAGTGATAGCGCTCATAGAGCTTGGTTAAAAAGTCCTTGAGGGCAATTGGGTGCCCCTTCGGGACTAAGGCCAGCACCAAGTAATAGAGCAGCTCATCGCTTAGGCTATAGTAATAGCTGACTGCACTTTCCTTGGTGGTAAGTCCAATATCGGCGCTCCAAGTTGAGTGCAAGCTCTGGATGTGCATATCACGCTCATCGTCAATCAGCACCGACTCAATCTCAGCATAGCTAATGCCGTCGGGCACGGTGGTCACGCACTCTAAGTTTTGGTCGTCCTTAGCCTTAGGCTGGGTAATAGTGCGCTCGAGCAGATTAATGCGTACGCTCGGCTTGAAGTCAAAGGCGCAGCGCATTAGATTGCACACCAGCTTTTGCTCAGTGACGGTCAGAAGGGGCTTAGTTAAAAGCTCCGGGGCGCAAGCTGCGACCACGGCACGCAAGTGGGCTTTGACGTAGTGGGCGCGTGCCTGAGCAAAGAGCGCAATATTTTCCTTGAAGCGGCGCATCGAGAGCGCGCGTAGCCCGTTTTTATGCTCAGGATTGGCCACGATCACCATATTGAGGTCGCACGTGTGCGTGGCGTCTCCGGGCAAATCGAGCACCTTTTGTTCTTGCTCTAACAGATAGCAGAGCTGATGGAGCGCGCCTAAGGAGCCTAAAGCCAAAAACAGCTCTTGTTTGGTCAAATCAAGACTACAGAGCGCCTCAAAATCCTCACGTAACAAGTGGTAGCGCGGCAGATCGCGATACGGCAAATAGCGCGTAGTCGCGATGCGAATGCGTTGCGTGCTTAGATTAATGCGTTGCTCAAACGACGTGGCCGCTTGAATCTGTTGTTGCAAGTGCTGCTCAGTGACTTCAAGCTCTTGCTCAAAGCCGGGCAGCAAGGTGCCACTTAAGAAGCGCGCGCCGGTATTGAGGCCATTGTGATCGACAAAGAAACGCTCCACCAGTCGAGAGCCCAATGAAGCAGCGCCTGCGCGTACCAGCATGCTAAAGACGTTTTGGCCCGCACCGCCCATCAGATTGATGTTAAAGCTTAATTCACTATCGATTTCCCAGAACAGGGAATCATAGCCAAAAGGAAAGAGGAAGAGGGTCGACCATTGACGGTTCTTGTCGGTGTCGATTGACCATGAGCGCAGCACTTTAACCAAGGTGACAAAGCGCTCAAATTGTCCTAGGCATACTTCCTTGAGCTGAGCCAACAGTGCGGCCAAGAACTCAGGCTGGTACGTCGTATTATTTTCGCTTCGGTTTTTAGGCGGAGTTTGCAGTTTGGCGCTAAATTGCTCAAACCACTGCTGCCATTTGGCCTCATCTTGCTGATTAGTTGCGGCGATGATGCCCAGTTCTGGGTTATTAAACAGGATCTGGCGCAAGATGAGGTTGCGGCGCTTTAAGAAGGCAAAGCGGCCCCACTCATCGCTTTGGGCCACGGCAAAAGGATCGGACTGATTTTGGCTGGCAAGCACGGTCAGAAACTCAAGCATGAGATGGGTACGTTGCTCACTGTGGTCAAAACCGGTGCCCAAGATATCTTCTTCGAGCTGATAGAAGCTGTAACCTGCCTCACGCAGATGGGCAAAGCGTTGCCCTAAGGTCTTATCTTCGCTCGCGCGCACCTGAGCTAAAACTGGTGCCACCAGCTTGCGGCAAGTCTCCAAATCTAAAGCCTGGGCGGCAAAGTCAGGCGACAATGGCGCGGGCGCTGATTGCGCACTAGCCTCACGATCAAGCTCTGGCGCGCTCTCAGTAGTTGCGGCAAGCTGAGTAGGTACGTCAGCTATGGTGTTGACCATACCTGCTAAATTGCTGGGCGTAGTCGCAGTACTTGGTTCGCTAGCATGCGATGCTACGATCGCCGTAGCGTCGGCCGCTGGCGCTAAGGGTGCTGGGACGGGCGTCGTGGCCTGAGCTGTTGCTGCCGATAAGTCAGGGGCTGCAGCGTACGAAGCAGCAGACGAAACAGCGGCGCTATCAGAATCAGCAGGCGCTGGAGCGCAAGTAGGCGGGACGGTAGCGTGCGCATGCTGCGGCGTACTGGTCGAGAGTAGGGATAAGACAGGGTTAGCGCGACGGGCACTCGGGGCGATACCCAGCAGGGCAGCGCGGTTTTCACGCTTGAAGTTTGGGCCTAAGCCGCCTTGGGGCTCTTCGTCCTCAGAAGAGGCCGACATATCAGGGGCATGCGGTAAGTTCGCGTTTAAGCCGCCTAGCATTTGGTCTTCAGGCAAGCCTAGTGCCTGTTGCCAGCCTGTAGCTTCGCTTTGGGGAGCTGGTACCTCTAGGGTGCTGTTGGTAGGCTGCAAGTTTGGCTCTAAGGCACTTTGGGTCTCTTCCTTGTCAGGAGCAGTTGGGGTGCCATTGACGCGCTGGACGATTTCAGCGATGAAGGCCCGATCGGTGGCACGGCGCAGGTACTGCTCGTGAGCCTTTTGGGCATAGTTAAAGTGCGCTTTGGCCCGAGGCTGCATGTGGCGTCCCTCAGCAATGAGAGCGGCTGCTTGCTGGGACGTAAGTGTCGTTGGCCCCATCTCGCGCGCCCGATAGGCGTCCTTGTGCGCTAATACCGACTCGGTTAAGTCATCATGTTGCTGCAAGGCTTGGTATTGATTGCTCAGACGCATTTCGGCATCAGTCGGGGCCATGCCAGCAAAAATGGCATCTTCGGCTGCTTGGCGCAAGCTGTCTTGCTCATTGGGGCTCAGGGGCTCAGTAATTGGCTCGGATAAATCGTTGGTCATGAGCGTCCCCTTAGTCTAAACCACCGGCTTCGTTGAGCTGGCAGATTTGGATATTGTTAAAGAGCACGTCAAAGCTTGGCTCTGGGAAAATGTGCTGGTAGGTAAAGCTGATTTGCGCAGCAATCGTAGCATCGATGCTGGCCTTAAAGGCGGCCAGGTCGTTGGTGTTCTCTTGTGAGAACGACAGGCCCGAAGTGCCGACGGCTAGTGCCATCAGGTACTCAAAGAGCTTGGGGTTAAGTTCTAAATAGCATTGCTTAGCAGGAAGTTTGCTTTGGTCATTACCCTCAAGCATAGGGGTATTGAAGACTAAGGTTAAACGATCCTCGCCTAAGAGCTCAAAGCGCAGGGCGTTATCGCGGGCGTTGCCCTGGTAGTCGACCGGGACATGGTAGCGGCTGCGATCGTAGATGACACTCAAGGCCATCGGGTCGATCTTATTGTTGGTGGTGATATAGACCTCTTCAGCTGCCCCCGAGGTGATCATAAGATTGGTAAAGGCGCGGTTGAGGCCGACCATCAGCTGGCGTGCCAGATCAAAACTGTTGGTGGAGCGCAAGTTAAGGCCTTGGCCTTCACGCCAATAACTTTGTTTAATCTTGAGGGCGTCGTGCTTGAGCTTGAGATAGTCCAAGGCAAAAGGATAGGCCGTGAGCAAGAAGGGCGCAAAGAACGGCTTACCTGAGTTGCTGCTGGCACTTGCTTGGAAGATGGCATCGCTTTGAGCATCAGGCAGTACAAAGAAGAGTAAACGGCGTAGGCTCATTAAAAGCTCGGCCATCTGAGCGTACTCGGTGGAGCTGCCACCGTCCTCATCTAAGTCCTTGCTTTGGACACTGCGATAGCAGCGCTGCAAGCTCCCAAAGAGGTCGTAGTGGTCATGAAGCCGGGCTAAACGAGCATGGTAAGAGGCGATCTCGGCGGAGAAAACATCGGTGTTGGCGCCTAAAACCAAGAACTCGTCGATAAGCTTGGTGCTAAAAGCACCCAGATTTAAGGTGCCGAGCTCATGGAAGATTGGCATAGTGTCATCGCTCAAAAAGCTTTGCGGCTCTTCTGACTTCTTGCGCCCACGCTTGGTGGTGGCTGCTTTGAGATTGAGACCCAACAAATTGTCAAACGGCTTGGAGCCTAAAGGCGTGGCCATGACTAAGCGGTCGACCTCAAATTGGTATGTCGCACGCTCTTCCTCGGTGGCTTCAGAACTTACCGGCGCTACCGCCTCGATTTGCTTGTTGAGACTCTTGAAATTGCGCATGACCACATTGCAGTTGAGATACTTATCATCGTTGGTGCGGCCAAAGAGGGCGTTGACGATCAACAGGAGCACATTACGCATAGTAAAGTGCAGGCCGTTGTCGACTAAGAGCTCGTGGATTTGCAGCAGGCGCGTGAGCACCAGCGGCTCTTGCAGCACCTGACGATTGCGTACAATTGGGCATAGCGCGTGGTACGGGCACTGCGCGCACTGATCCCATCTGTTATCGTCTAAGACCCGATGGTAGATGGTTTCGATTTCATCTTTGCCTAAGCATGCGGACATATCGTGACATTGCACGCCCGGCAGCTCGTCGATTTTGCTGCGATCGTGCTCGAGCATGTAACGCTCGAGGGCGTGGATAAAGATATTGACCTCACGTTGGTCGCCGTAAAAGCTTTGGAAGCGCTCTAAGATCTTGCCATTATTACCGGCGATGATGACGATGCGGCACGGGGCATCAGGCTGAGGATTTTGGTTTTGGCTAAAGATAGCTTCGATCGTGGCACGCAGCTTCTTTTGCTCGGCGTCGCTGTCGTTGGAGGTGAAGTCCTTGACCAAGGTAAAGGTGATAGGACCGCCTGTACCTTGCTTGGTGAACTCAAAGCAGTTAGGACTGCGATTCCACTCTTCGCGCGTGCCTCCTAAATACTCGGGGTCGGTAAATAGTGTGCGCAAGAAGTGGGTCTTGCCATCGCCCGCGCGCCCTGAGAGCAAAATGAGGCAGGACTGACGTTGGTCGATCGCGCGCTTGATGGCAGCACGATATTCTTGTTGTTGCGGGAGGGCAAACTCAAAGGCTTCGATACCAAATTGTTGCGCGGTTTTGGCGACATGCTCGTCATACTGCAAATTGCTGCCTAGGCCATAGCTGCCTAGGTATGACACAAAGCCACTATTAGGAGTTTTAGCCACGGTCCCCACCTAAAATCACAAAAGTTTAAGTCAATCAGCCCATGTGCCGGAGCACACTTCAAAGATTCTAGCACGGGCCTCAGAATAAGGCGGCAAAAAAGGCGCCTAGTGCCAGCAAAGCGTGCGGGTGCTCACATATGAAAAAGGCACAAGGCCCGGCTTGCGCTCAAGAGCGCAAGTCAGGCCCAGGAGGGGAAGGTAAGCTTAGTTTGCGCGTACGGAGACTAACTCAGTTGCTTCAGCCGCAGTGACTTCTGGAGCTACGGTTTTATCTTGGCACGCTGTGCTAAGGTGAGTCTTATTGCGACTTAAGTACCAACCGTAGCCCGAGGCGGCGATACCAAGCAGGCCCGAAATAGCGCTGATAGCTAAGATGATGACCGTGGCTTCAGCAAATTGTACCGGGTAGAGGGCGCTGTCAGGCTGGGCTGTGACCACCGCTGCGATGATTAAGGACACTAAGGCGAGGCTCGAGGCTTGACCTAGGGCGCGGCCTACCTGTTGGGTGCTTGAGGCCAAGGCGAAGTTGGCTTTGCCCACGGCAAAGGTCAGCAAGGTGGTGTTAGGCGCGGAAAAGAGCGCAAAACCAGTACCAACAAAGAGCTGGCGTACGATTAAACCCAGCGGCGTGGTGTTCTCGTCGATGAAGACGAAGGAACCTAGGGCAATGGTCTGGATAATAAGACCTAAGGTCACGACCGCGTTGCCGCTCAAATAGCGCGTCAGGTGCCCAGTTAAGGTTGACACCAGGGCAATGGTGACCGGTTGCACCACCACGATAAAGCCGACGATGCTAGCTGGCAGGCCCAAGGTGAACTGTGAGAATAGGGCTAATAACACTGGCTCAGCCATGACCGAGAAATAGGCGGTGATGCTCACTAAGAAGCAGGCCAAGAAGGCCGGGTTATGCCGTAAAAAATGCACCGGAATCACTACCTCAGGATGCTTCGGGACTGAAGTGGCGTGGGGGCCTGCGTGTTGAGCTAAGCCATGGCGCTGGCAGATAGCATAGTCACGCGAGGCGACCAAGGCTAAGAGCAGCACTGCCACGATGAGTCCATACGGGGCTAAGGCTTGGGTCGATAGAGTCGAAAGCGAGATTAAGAACAGGCCGATGCCTAAGGCAAAAAAGAGGCTCTTGGTTTTCGGCAGACGCTGGTGTTGATGTACTGGTGTTTGCGGTAGCTTACGGGCGACCAGGGTGAGCAGGGCAAAGGCGGTGGCGCTGGCGTAGAACATCCACTCAAAGCCAATGGAGTCGATGATGATGCCCGAAAAGCTCAGGGCAGTTGAGACGCCGACATAGGTGCAGCCCACCGCAATGCCGATGGCACCAAAACGCTGCTGTGCTGGTACTTGCGCGGCGATGAGGGCCATGGCGGTGCTCAGGCACAGGGCAGCGCTGGCACCTTGGAGCAGGCGGCCGACAAAGAGCAACCATACACTTGGTGCGAGCGTGGTCAAGGCCGTGGAGAGAGCGCAGCCCAACAAGCCATAAACAAAGAGGCGCTTGTTACCACGCTGGCGCGCCCAAATCGAGGCCGGTAATAAGACGCAGGCTAAGGCGGTAGCGTAGCCGCTGATGGCTAAGGTCACCAAGTGCGGCGGGCAATCATAACGCCCAACAAAGAAGGGTACGGCTACCGTGAGGGCGTTGCCGATGTAGGAGGTTAAAAATAAGGCTAGGCTGACGCAGCCGACCACCAAGACGGTGCTGGCATTTAGGTGCCCAGTCGGGGCTTTTACCCCGGATGCAGTTGCTGGCATGATGCACTTCCTTAGGGATGGTTAAGGCCTCGCGGCCTGATAGGTCAGTTAAAACACAATTTGGTTAGAAAGGAGGCCACCACCTATCCCATGGGTGGCCCCCAGTTGTGCTCGGTGTGAGCTCACAAGACTGAGCTCAAAATCGGGTTAAGAAATTGGGTGCATCGTCATGACTGATGGCAAGGCTCAAGATACCTGCCTTGTCCGCTATAGTCTAATATTACTTTTTCATGCTTGGTGATAACTAAAATGCATATCCATGGGCACGCAACTGAAAATCGCTCAGAAAGCTGATAAATAGCGCATTTACCCAAGGTTTGCTGGTGCTTAGTCAGTACTTGGTTTCAGCGGAGCTGGGCGCGGCTATTAGTGGTGAAGCCATATTTTGGTGAGCATTGCCAAGTCTTGGGGCATGGGATAGGTTTGGGCTTGTCGATGCGGCCTCAGTTCAGTCTAGATGGAATTTATGCCCTGTCATGGTGCGTTTGGCATGCGCTGTGCTCAGCGCCCGCAAAAGCGGTGGTATGACCGCTGTGTGTGGAACGAACCAAGGGAGTGAGCATGGCCTTTTGGATCTGTGAGACGCAAAGTTTGAACGAAGAGCAGGCTTGCTTAAGCCAAGGCTTTATCTGCTGTGGCGACGATGCTATCGCCATGAATCTTAACGACTACCCCCAGGCCAAGAATTTGACCTTCTACCTTGAGGATATCTGTGGTCTGGATGAACACGCGGCTACGACCTTGACCGCTGCGTGCTGGCCTTTTGCCTACGAGCTGCAGGTAGGCGATATCGTCATCCTAGAGAATATCGAGACCACGATTTGGCATCTGGGTACGGTCGTGAGCATTTACGAGTGTCGCGATGAGGGCTTAGGGCGTTTAGCTCAGCGCCGCGCCGTGTCCTGGTTTAGCTTGACCATCGATCGCTCCTTATTGCCACAAGACTTGCAAACAGCCCTGCACGTCTACCAAGAGCGCGATTTAAGTCGTTTGACCCTCGAGCAAGAGGAGCGCTTGACCACTTACCTCATGGCTTGCTGGCAGCAGCGGGCGCCTGAAGGTAGCGTGTTTAACGCAGGTCTTACGACAGTCACGGCCTTAAGTCGCGAACAAGAGCGTGCCTTTTTGCTGCGTCAGGCCTTAAATCCAGCGCCTGCCGCGATCAGCCCCGAGCGCCTGGTGCTGATGCACCTTAAGATCAAGCTGGCTTCCGGTGAGCTCAATATGGCCGATGTGGTCAAGTGCCTGATTCAAGCCTTTGGCCTCATGGTCACTGACGTCCTTGAGAGCACTGCCAAGACCGTCACCTTGGTTAGCAGCCCGCAAAATAACGCTGCGGTCAAAGTACTGTGGCAGGTACGAATGGTGCCGCTGCCTCTGACCTTGCAGGTCTTGGATTTTATGGAAGGCATCTTGCCCATCTACAAGTGCTCGCGTGCGATGCTCATTTCCTTAAGCGGCTTTGACGCTGACATCACCGCTGCGGTCAAGGCAGGTAAGACTGCTTTCCACGTGGTGCTGTGGGGCCCAGAGGAGCTGGCCCGTGAGCTCATCAGCCAAAAGGAGCGGCTCACCCCAACCCTCAGACAAGCCTTAGAGCTCTAGCTTCAATCCTGCTGTTGCTGGGGTATGGGGGCGTGCCAGGTGCATCCTGAGGCTCTTTGGGCCTGCCTCAGCTGCGACCAGAGTCGTGCGGAGTCGATGCTCGGCGCGACTTGGTATTGGGCTTCAATACAGCCCGCTTAAGCGCAAGTTTAGACTTTCCCACCCACCACCCCCGCCGCCATCTGGCGTCAGCGCAAGCTCTTCTATGCGTGTACTCCATGTTTGGGAACAGCGCAATCACAACGATTGAGCTGTTAGCCTCGGTCTCAAAGGGACGAGTTACGCGTTTCCTTGAGGCGCTTGGTGGCAATACCGCAAACTGAGCTGTGCTCACCATTGTCCTTTGTGCTGCCTGACTCAAGTCATGACGTGCTTTATACGCAAGATTAGGAGCTGTACAAAAACAATGGTTTCAAGTTTGTGGTAAGATTATAGCAAACATTTATCGAAAGCTACTCTTCAAGGAGGTGTTAGTTGCAGCGCATTACAGACTACCAGTTCAATCTTGAGTTCTTTAGCAGGCTGGCTGAAAAATGCCAGCTTTCGGAAGCGCAACGTCGAATGATGGCGGGCATGCTCGCCAACGAAATTGGCTGGGGCGGAACCTCTGCTGTATCTGATGCCTTGTCTCTGCGGCGACAATCGGTTCGACGGGGCCAAAAAGAGGCAGAGGGGCTGCTCCAGTCACCAATGGTTCGAGGTAGAGATCGGGCCGAAGGTGGCGGTCGCCCGAGGAAGGTCAAAAAGGATTCCGACATCGCTGGTAAAACCCACTAAGGTGGAACCTTTGTTATGGTGCAGTCCCTTAGCGTTGGCGTGGAGGTAAGAACAATACTGCAAGCGCAGCGTTGTGCCATGGGTCTCTAAAGGGTCACGCGTGACTTTGGTCGCAATGCCGCAAGCTGGGCTGTGCGCACCATTGTCCTTTGTGCCGTCCGTGCAAACGGTCATCCAAATGTTCTTATTCCATAATCTGGAGTCGCGAAATTAGGATGATTATGCGAGCTAGGTCAACTTTCTTGCGTTATGTTGTGAGATCGCCAGTGCATAGTGCTATGCTCTAGGTACAGAACTAGATGCAAACAAAGGAATAGTTATGGTAGAGCACGACTTAGCCCAGCTGCACCTGCCTAGTCTGACAGCGCAACGTCGGGTGCTCAAAGACGGCACGGTACGCTATGTCGTCTTGACCTGCAGCACGGTGTGGGACGATTACAAGCACCGCGCGGTGATTACCCATACTAAGGCAGTGGGCGTGGTCGAAGACGATCGCGCCTTTGGTCGTGTTTTGTTCAAAGCGGACTTCCTGCAAGAATTTCCGCAGCTCAAAGAGGTCACGGTGCTGCGTAAGGCCGATCGCCATTACGTGTACGTGCAGCGGCCGCTGACTTCATCTGATTACGTGCATATGTACCATCAGCGCGGGCGTAGAGCCCATGGTTGCGCGCAAGGCGCCTGGGTTAAATAGCTTTGGGAGATGAGAATGGCTTTTTGGCTGTGTGAGGCGGCAAGTAGCGAGGAGGAGCAAGACTGGCTCACTCAAGGCTACATCGGCTGCGGTTCTGAGGGCGTACCGATGAACCTCAACGATTATGACAACGCCGCTGATCTCACCTACTACTTTGAGGAGGTGTGTGGCCTCGAAGATCGCGAGGCCCAGACGCTCACGGCTTCGTGCTGGCCTTTTGCCTATGAGATGCAGCCGGGCGATATCGTCATCTTAGAGAATCTTGAAAAATCGACCTTGCACGTGGGTACGGTGACCGGCCAATATCAATGCGATGAGCTGCGCTCGGCGCGCAAGGCCCAGCGTCGCAACATCAATTGGTATGACTTCACCTTAGAGCGCAGCCAATTGCCGCAGGAATTGCGCAGCTCCTTGCAGGAATTTCAGTCGCGCGACCTAAGCCGCCTGTCTTTAGAGCAAGAAGAGAGCTTTAGCCATTACCTCAACTCCAGCTGGCAACAGAATCATGCGGCTTCGATGGTCGCCTCGGCCGTGACGCGCGAGCAAATTGTAATTTTGCAGCTTAAGGCTAAGCTTGCTAAGGATGAGCTCAAGTTAAGTGATGTGATGACGCAGCTCATTGAAGCGCGCGGGCTCAATGTCGCCGAGGTGCATGAGGCTTCGGCCAAGAACCTCACCTTGATCAGCACCACGCCAGCGCGGGTGTTGTGGCAAGTGCGCAGTGCCGAGCAACCGGTGACGATTCAAGTCTTGGATTATCTTGACGGCTTGATTCCGTTCTATGAGAGTCAACACGTTATGCTCATTTCTTTGAGCGGTTTTGCCTCAGAGCTGAAGAGCGCAGTGCAAGCAGGTAAGCTCAGCTATCAAGTAGTACTGTGGGGCCCAGACGAAATAGCCGCAATGCTGCTAAGTCAGCGCGAGCGCTTGTCAGCGCCGCTGCGTGAAGCTTTAGCTCTGGGTTAGACTTAGCCCGAGGCTGGCTTTGGTGTGCGCAGTGACGACAATGCCCACAGGAGTGGGCGTTGGAGGCTCTGGGGTTGGACTTCTGTCCTGAGCTCTGCTAGAAAATCGAAGCGCTTTGGTTGTTGGCTTGGGCGAAGATCTGCATCAAGGCCATATCGCGCTTAAAGGTGCTATCAAGCTCACGCTCGAGGGCACGCTCGTCCAAATCAGCATTGGTGCTGACCCCGATCGTCTGGCCTAAGGCTGCCTGCGGATCACGCAATACGTAGTTATAGTCGTTCGCTCCTAAGGCCGGAGCGTTGATGTTAGCACGTGCCATCAGATCGGACATGCGGGTGCTGAGCTCAGCTCCGCTTAAGTGGTCGGCGCCAAAGTATTGGGCGGCATTTTGGCCGTGGGGACCGTCTTCGCTGCCAAAGATCATGACATTGACGAAGTTATCAAGCTCGCTTTGCGGGCACTTTAAGTCAGACATAAAGGCGCGTAGGCCTGCAGGTAAGAGCGGCGAGAAGTCCAAGCTCTTATCGCTGAGCTCAACTACCTCATCAGGATTGCTCGGTGCACTAGCCCCGATCTGATAGGACTGAGCGGCCTCAATCGTGCTGATGACCTGAGCTACTTCAGTGGTGAGTGCACTTACCTGGGTGCGGGCGCTGGAGCCCTCAGGCAGCTCTTTACCTTCTAAAGCTGCGATGCGGCCTTTGAGGTCATCGTAGGTGAGTTTGGTCGCAAGTTGGGTTAGGGCGTGGCTCTTGCCCGAGAGTAAGGTATTAGCGGCCGCATTGGCGCCGGGGGCGTATTGCGCTTGAGCGCTTGGAGCATACTGCTCTTGGGCTTGGCCTAAGATCGCGGCAAATTGGGCGCCGTGCGCGCCCGAGCTCTCTTGGCTGCGGGCATGCGCAGCCTTGGTCGCTAAGATCGCCTCAGAGTGCAGTGCTTGCGCACTCTTGGTTGCGACCGAGGAGACACCCTTGATTTCGCGCGCGTTTTCGAGCAGCGCCGAAAAGGCTGAGGCGCTCGGATTGGCGTGGCCTGCAGCTGCGATACCGCCAGATGCGGTCGTCGCGTTGCTCTTGGCAAGAACGCTCAGGCCGAGATTATTGCTGTGGGTGATATCGCGAATGCTCATGGCTTGCTCCTTGGGGCAGCTTAGACTCTGCCTTGCGGCAAAATCATTCCGCTTGAGGCAAAGAATGCCCCGTTAAGTTGAGCCCTTCTCTCTTTGGCTCCAACATGCCTGCTAAAGTGCAGCTAACATGCCAGCATTAGTGCATCTAGTGAGCCAGTTTAAAAGTATTTAACGCCGTGCTGATGGGGCGATTCGCCGGACAATCCGTAGATACAAGCCATCCAATTAGGCTTCACGAGGCAGCAGGCACGTTAAAAATTTTTAAACTCCATCACTAGCAGCCATCTAACTTAGCAACGCCTGCTTTAGAATTTGTGCTCCAGTGGTAGTGCGCCCTGCTAGTGCACCTCAGTTAGGCGGCGTACCTTAGTTAGGCCTGGGCGCGCATCAGTAAAGGCTGAGCTTAGCGGTGTGACCACAGGATTTTGCACTGCTGTGGCAGGACCTTTTTAGGCTTAGGAGCTGGGCGGACGGTTTTGCTCTGAGGCGGAGGTGGCATAAACCAGCTTTTAACCTCGTAGCCGCAACCGGTGCCTGCTGGAATCGGGGCTTGGCTTAGACACTGCGGGCTGTCGCTGGGGCACTTGAGGCGCACATGCATATGGGCTTGGTGGCCAAACCACGGACGCAACTTGTGCAAAAAGCCGTTATTAGGCTTGCTCTCGTAGAGCTGACACATGCGCATTTTGATCATCGGCGCGACAAAGACGCGATCGACACGAGGATCGGAGGTGGCACTGATGATAAGGGATGCGATCTCTGGGGTGAAGGTGGGCAGGACCTTTTGTCCGCGCACAATATAGACATCAGGGTGCGCGGAAACGTCTTTAGTCTCGGCAAAGAAAAAGGGCAGGTCGACGTCAATGTCGGTGTTGTGGCTGGCATGATTGGACTTAGGACCATAGGGGCCGCCGTACTTAAGGCCAATATCGCCTACCACTAAGGGCGGGAGGCCTTGAGCTTTAATGCGGACCTTAAGGTCATTTAAGTACTGCGCCATGATCGGGTGGGCGTAATTGCGTCCTTGGCCCCAGACCTGAAATTTAAGATCGGGGCTTTCGCTGACGGGCACGGCTCCGGCGATACAGCCTAAGGCCGTCGAGCCATAAATGCGAGCAGTTGAGCCCTGATATGGGGTGTAGGTGGTGAGAACCGCGAGGTTTTGCTGTCTGGCCAGAGCGCGCATGCGCTCTTGGGTCGAGAAGTCATTGGTGGCAATAAGGATGGTGCCTTGCTCAGATAACATCTCTGCACTATCACTGGTGGTACGGGCTTGGGCGCGAGTTGCCGCCACGGTGTCGAGCGCCGAAGGGCTAGAGCAAGCGTTAATCAGCCCCGCAGCGAGTGCAAAAAGAACAGCGGCACGTACCATAGTCTTCACCATGTGAAAGCAAAACTAAAAACGGCCATAGTATAGCCCAATGATGCTTGATGGTTTGCGTCGGGTGCAAGCTTGCTATAATTAGCGCAGTTTGCCGTGGTGAGGAGGAGAGCCAGTTGAACTGGTCGCGTTATTTATCCTATGTCTTAATGCCAGTGCGGGCCGTTTTGTCCCAGCGCTTTTATTTTGATGTGCTCTTTAAGCTCAAGGGCGTAGGTCTGCTGTATCTGATGGTGTTGTGCGCGGTCTTGGCGGTGCCGGGCACCTATCAGGTCAAGCAAGCGCTCAACAAGTTGCAAAGCTGGGAGTTAAGCACCATTGTTGCGAAACTGCCTCCAAGCTATATCTCACCTGAGGGCACCTTGAGCCCGAACAATCCGCAAGATGGCATGCGCCCGCTCATCGTACGCAATTCGCACGGCAGTGCGGTCTTGGCCTATAACTTAAATGGCGATCCGTTAAACGCTGACGCGGTGCTCGACCCCGAGCGCCCAGCGGGCTCGTCTTTGAGCACCGAGCCGATTGAGGTGCCAATTAGCCTCACGGCCAACAATTTAATCCTCAATACCGTAGACGGCCCAATTGCGGTGCCGTGGACGGCGGTTTATGGCGAAACAGGCGGTAGTTTTGAGCCTTTGGCGACGGCACAGGTCTTTGATGCGGCTTTTCGCAGCTCCTACTTTGCTTTATGGGGCATGGTGTCGATCTGGCTATTATCGATTATCGGCTTAGTGGTCTTGGTTGCCGCATGCTTGCTCAAGCCGCTCGCTTCGCTCACGCTCAAGCTTAAGATCAGCTTTGCCACGGCCTTACGCCTCAACGCCTACGGCAGCACCCTGGTAGCCTTGCTCTTATTGCTGCAATTCTTCTACAACTATTCCTTGAGCTATATGACGCTGTGCTTAATTCCGCTGCTCTACAGCGGCATGCTGATGATGCAGGTACGTAAGCACTTAAAGCACGCCAAGGACAATATTGAGCTGGCGCTCAATGTCCACAATCCGATGTACCCGATGTTTGACCTGTACTCGCGCGTAGGCCCTAATCATCAGGTTGACCGTGGTCCTGACTACAGCGCCTTAGATGAGGCGGGCAAGGAACAGCGCCGGGCTAACCTCGCGCGCAACCTTGATATCATCAATGTGATTTTCAAGGATGGCCACTACAACGCTCCAGGCAGCGCGGATGCCATGAGCGATTATCAGTACTATCAAAATATGGGCAATGACGGCGCGCCGCAGCAATCGCAACAGGCGCAATCGCAACAGACGCAATCCCAGCAGGAGCAATCGCAACAGACGCAATCCCAGTCAACGGAAGCTCAGTCCAACGATGCGATGCCGCCGCAAGATCCGTGGGCTCAGGTCGAGCAGCCTAAGGATAAGAACAAGGAGCAGGGCGGTTCCTTTATCCCATAAGAGAGCCTAAGTTAGCGATAATTAAGCCGAAGTAAGCTAAGTGAGCCGTGTCAATGGAGATAGGGCTCAGCTTGAGGACTCGGGTCAGTTTGAGTGGTGGGGTGTAAGCCCCGAGAGGAGAAAACTTATGAAGTGGAGCCAGCTCACCTTGGTCGGGGGTCTGTGTATGGCCTCTTGGCTGAGCGCTACCAGTGCGGCGGCCCTAACCTTAGAGTGTAAGAATGTCGCGCATGTGCCGGTGTCGATGGCGGTGGCGTACCTAGACTACGACGGCAAGTCGTGGATGGTCGAGGGCTGGTACACCTTGGAGGCAGGCGCCCGCGCCAATATCAACTTAGATAGCGATAACAACATCTTCTACATCTACGGCGAGTTCCAAGGCGGCCAACAGGTGTCAGGAGGGGGCGGCAGTCTCGATCTGCCGATTTACTATCGCACCTTTAAGTATGTGCAAAAGCCGGAGGGGGTCGAGCGCCCTGATGCCGTGGTCTCCTTCTCGCGCGGCTATGCTGACAACGGTATGGCGGTCATTACCCTAGGTCCAATTAATCAATCCAACCAATAGAGCAGGTGTGCCGTGACTAACGAGCGCTTACAAGTCAAAGACTACCTTATTATCGCGCTGGTCATTGCGATCTTTGCTGTAGCTTCGATCGCCTACCAAAACACTCAGCACTTCTCCTTTGACCAGCAGCAGATGCTGCTCAAGGGCTTCCACGCGCTCTTTACGGGCGAGTATCTGCCTTGGGGCAATGAGGCTAGTGCCTTAGGCAATCTGCCGGGCTATGTCTCCTCCTTTGTCATTGGCTTTCCGCTGCAAATCCATGCTTCGGTCGAGTCGCTGCTCATCTTTCAGCTGCTCATTCGCATCGCGGGCATCTTGATCTTCGCCAATGGCTTAAGCTTGCTCTATAGCCGTAAGATCGTGCTCTTTGGTACCTTCGTCTTTGCCTTAAGCCCATGGATGTTGTACCAAACCATGCTCTACAACCCAGCCTATCTCTCGATCGGTACGGCCTTGGCTTTTAACTGCTTGATTCGCCTGCGCAGCCCTAAGTATGGCGTCCCTGAGCTGACCTACGCTCTGCGCTTTGCGCTCTCGCTGCTCTTGGTCTTAGCGGTCGGTTATTGCTTACAGCTGCACTTTTCTTGGCCGGTGCTGGCCGCCACGATCGGTATTATGTGGTTACGCCGTGACCTCAAGGTCAGCTACTTAGGCATCATTGTGGGCATTGCCATTGTGGCCTTAAGCTTATGGCCATTTGTTCAGGTGGTGATGGTCAACCCAAGCCTGCTCACCAATCCATCGGCTTACGCCCAGGATCGCTATTTAGGCTACGGCTTAGTTAATGTTTATCCGGTGTTTAAGGGCTTGCTCTATTGGCTGCGCTTTGGCTCGCTCTTGGTCACGCAGAAGGCAATTGTGCCGCCAATTCAAGAGAGCTTCACCTTAGCCTTTACCGTACTGTGCTACGTTTGGATTGGCCTTTCAAGCATTGTCGGCGGCGCTACCGTGCTGTTCTCGGCTCTGTGCAATTACTTTACGATTAGACAGTTCCCTAAGAGTGAGGCCGCGAGCGACGTTAAGCTGAGCTTTACCCGCGCCATCACTATCAGCGCCCTGTTAGCAGTCTTAATTGCCGCAGCCGCCGCCCCGCTGGTGCTTAACTTCTGGCAGATCGCGGTCATCATCCCATTTGCCATGATTCCGGTCTTGACCTACTTTGAGTTAAAGCCGCGCTTCTTAAAGCTGGCCACCATTATCTCGGCCGTGTTCTTTGTCCTGGCCAATATCTGGGGCATTATGTACTCAGATAAGTTCGACTACACCGGCAACATGCGTGCGAGCATCTACGGTCACTGCTTAAGCGGCTTTAGCAAGGAGCAATGCGCCCCATTTGCTCAAGGCTTAAGCCCTGAGGAGAAGGCCGATACCGAAGCGCGCTTCCCATACTCGCAAGATGCCGTGGATCGCGTCATCAAGGGCCTCATCCCACCACCACCTCAGGGCGGTGAGGACTAAAGATAGCGCCCGAAACACGGGTTCAATCCTATAATAAAGACACAGGCTCAGCTCAATGCTAGGCCTGTGCGCTCTTAGGATTAACTGCCAGAACCGCGCTGGGCTCATCCTCTGCGCGATCTAATAATTAAGCTGGGGCACGACGCTGTGAGCGCGATCTGTGAATGAAACCCCAGCATGGCGCTGAGTCAGAGTTCAGCACGGCGCTGGGCCTAAGCCCTGCTTGGTGTTGCTCTGAGTGTGCTTGAAAGCTAGTGCGTCGGCACGGCTTGACCTTGGTGGGTTAGTTCTCGGGGGCGGCGCGGACGATTTTGTCGCACATCATCAGCATCCCATTGCAAACTTGGCGATAGGTTTTGCCGTTGGAGGCACCGACCTGATCCCACATCGCAGGATCGGTGTGATGGCTAAGAATCATATAAGCCAGGTAATAACGGGCTAACCACCGACTTTCCTCAGCCGAAGGCTGGTGCTTGCGCATCGCATCGTAGTCACCTTTGAATTGGTCGAAGTATTTGCTCGCTTGCCCAAAGAGCGCCAGCACAATTTGCAGGCAGAGATCGTTGATCGAGAGCTCAAGATTTTCACACTTCAGCTCGGCGCGCGACGCATGCCTCAATCCGCTGTGGAGCACAGGCTCGAAGAGCTCGTCACTGAGCTGGCCTAAGGACGTGCAAAATGGCTGCAGCAGTTTAAAATAATCGGGCGCGTATTGCTTGATTACGCCATAGAGCGTGTTGACTGCCCGTGCGCGCTCAGGTGGCACCAGCTGCGCAAATTGGGCCTCATCGGCGTTGAGAAAGTCTTGGTTCAGGGCGCAAAACTGAGCAAAGGCCTCAGGCTCATGCATGCGTGCAATGGCTGCCGCCAGCTCTTCGGCATTGGAAATAATGGTGGGCATCGGAACATCCACAAAAGCGTACCCTGGTTCCCAATTCTACAAAATATGGGCTCACGTGGTAAGCTTTTGCGTTAAAGCCCCTGACTTAAGCTTGGGGGCAGGTCTTTTGCTCCGACCTGCCTGAGCTTAGGTCTTAAACGCACCTAAGTTTCGCCCTTGAGCTTGGTACCAGGGGATGGCCACTAATCTTTAGCGTTGAGCTCGGCGTTTATTTCGCGCAGGAACGGATCCATTAAGGTGTGGAGCAAGACCATGTCGAGGAAGTCGCGCAGGCTATATTGGGGGGCACCCACCTCATACCACGACTTGGCATCGACCGCATGGAGCCAGCGGATATAGCAATTGCGAAAGCGCGCATACCAGAGAAGCTCTTCGGGCGTGCACAGCCGCATGTTCTCGCTTAAGTCCCCCATCACCCCCATCAGCTGCTGCATATGCATGCCCAGGGCTTGGATCAAGTTGCATAGGATGTCGTCCTGGCACGTGATCTCGGTGGGATCTTGAGCCTGAGCCACCTGCCGCTCATATTCGGCGGTGTAGGCCTCAATCACGCCCTGAAAGACGGTATCGTTGATGCTGCCTAAGGCAGTAGCAAAAGGCGTGACTAAGCGATAGGCTTCAGGTGAAGTCGCCAAGCGGCTGGCACCTCGGTGTCAAACTTGGCGGCATCAGCCTCCACTTGCTCTTGGGTTGCGGCTACAAAACGCGCAAAGGCTTCGTCATTGCAGGCCACGTCCTCTACCAGCTGGTGGGCAAAGCTGTTGAGCGAGGAAAAATGGTCGTCGGGATCGATCGCGTTGAGCAGGGGCAGGTCGTCCAAACCCACGCCGTTGGGATTGAGTTCGACGAAATCGCGGATGTCGTTGATGGCCATGAGCTTTGCTCCTATTTTTTGCCTGCAGGGAAAAAGCCGCGCTGTTGCATTATTGGCATTAAGAGCGTGCGCAAAAACATCGTATTGAACGCGTTGCGGAAATTGGCCTCAGCAGGCCACATGTCGTACCACTCCTCGTGATGGGCCGCACGCAGAATGCGGATGTAGCTATTGCGATAGCGCATGCTCCACAGATCAATCTTAGCTTGATCTCCTTTCCCGGCCTGGAAGTCTTGGAGCAAATCGTTAAGTTGAATTAGTTGAGCGCGCACCGTACGGCACAAGATATGGTCAATGTTGATGATGCGGGAGGTGTCGCTGATGCTGATTTGGTATTCAAGGCGCGGAATATAGTCCACCACGATCTCGTCAAAGGTCGCGTCATCCAGGCATCCCAGGATGGTACGAAATGGCAGGATGGCACGGTAGGCATCAGGCTCGTAAGTCTTAACCAATTGGTAGAACTTCCGGATAGCCTTTTTGTGCTTAGGCGGCACCAAGAAATCAAACTGAGCCTTGTCGCGGTCGACCTCATCTTGGGTCGCAGCGATAAAGCGCTGGTAGCCTTCTTCGTTGAGCACCACGCTGTCGACGAGCTTGCGCGCAGCTTGCTCGAGTTGGTCCATGCTCCGGGCAAATCCAGCATTGAGTGCCAATTCTAACAAGACATCGCGGTCTGGGGCGTAACCGCAGACACGCTGAAAATCGTAAAGATCGTTAATTGCGCCCATTGAATCCTCCGTTTAGGAATGCATATTGGGGGTACCGCGCAGCATCACGCGCGTCTGGGGTATTGCGCCCTTAAAGTTGCGCCCCTCCATGGCATGGGTTAACGTAGGCTCGTTTCAGCCATAACTTGGTTAGCTTAGGCTGCCACTTGCTTGAAGTTGAACTTTTGGAACCCCTGACCAGCATGAGGCCCGCGCCTTAGGCAAAGGCCCTGCCCTCTGGGCACGCCATACAGGAACAAGGCTGGTGCTGGCACAGAACTGCTCTTATTTAAGCACGAAATGAAGGAACTCCAGGAATTGATTCTCACATATGGTCTTGAGATCAAAGTCGCCGAAGGATAACTTGATGCGCCACAGCTGCGGATCAGACTTTTTGAGCAGGCGTAAATAGCAGCAACCGAAGCGACGGAGCCAAGTGACTGCCTTTTCATCCACAATGAGTGTCCCTGCAGTGAGATCCATCATCAATATGTTTTGGTATGCCAGCGCTTCACAGATTTTCAAATAAATCTGATCGGGCTTGAAAGAAAAGCCGTGTGCGAGCGTTTGCTCTAAGTGATTGCTCTCATCTGCGATGAATTGGTCGAAGATAGACTGATGCAGACAGCCTAGGGAGGTACGGAAGTCCACGGTATCGCGGTAGGTCTGGGGATCAATCTGCTTGAGCAGCTTGTAGAAACGGCGTACCTGCTTGGCGCGCTTAGGTTCGACCAAGCGGTCAAAATGGGCGCAATCTTGCGCGATTGCTTCCTTGGTCTGGTTCAGGTAAGCCTGGTACAGGGGCTCGTCTTGCAACAGCGTCTCGACTATTTGCGCGCTATATTGGAAGGCGATTGCGTTGCGCTCAGCATCACCGACCTCAAAAAACTGCGCTATGCTGGGCTGTCCCAGCTTATTGTATAGTTGCTCGGCAATGTTGATCGTCTCAGACATGGATTTTCTCCCGGCAAAAAGGGGGGCAAAATGCCCTAATGCTGTTAGTCTAAGCGGGGCGCGGCGTCATAGCAAGGATCGTTTATTGGTAACTATCCAGGATTCCGTACCAACGCCTTTATAGGCGCGGCCTTGTATCTCAGAACCGCCTATTTATGCAGCTAGGCAAGGTTAGATAACTGACTTCCAATCACTTCCAACTTTGTCAAGGTCCGGAATCCCAGATAGGTACGTTTATTGATTGTCCTGAACCTTATCCCAGAACTCGTCAAATTCATGCGGATGACTCATCAGGCGGGTCGAACCAAAAGCGGTGTCACAAGAGTCTTTGAAGGTTTGCTCAGAGTCAGGGCTGAGCTTAGCAAGCCACGGTTCTAAAGGACTGGCACGGCGCAAGGTGATGTACGCATACTCAAAGCGCAGCATCCAAATGCGGTGTTTGTCACTGACTTCCCTTGGGTTATAAGTCGAGGCCCCCTTGCGTATCAGCGCAAGCACGGATTGCATTTGCATATCCATCGTTGCGAAGCGCAAAATTTCCATGAACAGCGGGTAGAAGTGCTCACGCCCAAAGCCTTCGTTTGCCAGCTTGCGGGGATCAGAGAGCTTGCTGACAAGAGCAACGAAGCCGTTCTCAAACAAGTTATCAGAGAACAGACCAATTGCCGTGCGGAAAAGCTTAAGATCGCGGTAAATCTTAGGATCTTGCTCTTTGAGCGCCTTAAATTGGCGTTTGACCTGATTCTTGCGCTTGCTTGGTACGACAAAATCAAAGCTTTGCGCATCGTGTTCCATCACCGGACGCATTTCGGCGTCAAATTGCGCAAACTTCGCATCATCATTGAGAAGACCGTCCAAAATTTTCTCGAGCACTGGGTTGAGTTGATTGGCGGTTTTATCCATTTTCTGCTTGATGTTATCGAAATCCAAGGGATCCTCCAAATTGAGCTATTGCCTTGTGGGCGTGGGTTGGTAGATGGTGTCCTCAGAGCTTACTTGAGGGGCAGGCGCAGTGCTGTAGGCAGTATCGTTAATGCGCGTTATGTAGGGTCGGTTATAAGGGCAAATCCTCTCATGTTAGGCGCCGATCACCCAATAGAGCGGGTAGAGATAGCGGCCATCCTCAGTGGGGACAATACCGCATCTTATCAGATCGTGGCATAAGGTGTGGGCGCTGTCGCATAGGTCCTTAAGGCTCAGGCTGCCAACGCGATCAGTGATATCCCAAGCCTCAGCTGGGGTGGCGTGGCGCAAACGCACATAGGCCAGAGCAAAGCGTACTAACCATAGTCCCGCGTCCTGGTCCCAGATGATTGCGCGGATCTTATCCTTATCGGCGCTCATAATCTCGGCCTCATGGCGCAGCAACACCTCAAGCACAGTGCGATAAAGCGCTTTTGCAACGTTGTGGTAAGTGTGTAGGCGCAGCCCAGGAATGACCGAGCTCAGATCACCCGTTTGCGCTGAGAGTTGATGCCAAGCGGTGAGCACAGGTTCTAAGGTTAAGGCAAAGTTGGGCTCACCGATTAGGGCTAAGCCGCAGCGGTATAGCGTAAGCTCTTTATTGGCCTCGGGATCTAAGGCTTGGAGGTCTGCGTAGAACTGGCTAAGGGCCGCCGCACGCGCGTCCCCTGCTAATGCCTCAAAGCTAGCGGCATCGTGCGCCACTGTCGGCTGGTAGAGCTGAAGAAAGTCGCTGTAATAGGGCTCAGTCAATAAGCGCTCCGCAAGCTCGGTCATTGCAGGCGTGGGCTTATGCGTGACCAATTGGGCAATTTGTGGGGACAAGGTAGCTCCTACGCATCGATTACAGCAAAAGGGTTAGGGCCGCTCAGCTCCTTAAAGCCCGGCACTTTCAGCTCGGTGTACTCTAACAGAGCGCAGCTTAGCCAAAAGGCGGCGTTAAATTGCTCGGCCATGCTTAATGCTGGCGCGGTAGGCAACACGTGGTTGGTGGTGGTGCGCCACTTAGTAATAATTGAGCTTGGCAGCTTGAGGTAGAACGCGACCAAGCTGAACAGCCAAGGCTTGACGTTGCGATGTTGGGCGAGGGCGGTCAGGTCCTCGGGGCGGGCAGTGGGCAGGTGCGGGAAAGCGTTAGCCAGTGCCACCAGGTAGCCAAAGTGGATGATTGTGCCTACCGCCTGATAGCACAGTGCCCGCAGCTCAGTTAATTTGTCCTGGGGTAATTGATGGCGTTTGGCTTCTTTGAGCAAGCGTTGCAATTGCTCGTTGGTTTGCGCAATTGCTTCCTCGAAGCACTCACCGCCGACCATGCCCATACAGGTGCGATAAGGCTTGAGCTTCCTACAGAGCAAGGGATCGAGCGTTTGCAGCGCCTGGTAAAAGCGCTTGATCTTGGTAGCATTAACCTCAGGCACCACAAAGTTGAACAGCTCAGCATCGGCCTTAATGGCTGGGCCTAAGATGGTCACGATGGCTTCAGTTCGCTCGGGCGTGCGCATGGTCTGGACTAGGGAAGTCATAGTCGCCGAGGGTTTAAAGCTGGCCACCTGTAAGATTTGGGAATTGAGCGCGGTGGTGATCATGATTTCACCTTGAAAATGGCCAAAGGATTGGCACCAGCCACGGCGCTAAAGCCAGGGATTGGGGTAGCACTGTGCTCTAAGAGCGCGGCACTGAGCCAAAATTTCACATCAAGATCATCTCGACCGGTAATACCATCTTCAGCCAGCTCAGACCAAAAGTAGTGGTCGCCGGTTGCTGCTAGTGCGGTGAGGTAGCACATTGCAAAGGTTTGGAGCTGATTGACATTCTTGGCATCAGCGACTGCTTGAGCTAAAGCATCTTGGTCTTGGGTGAACAAGGCGTCAAAGTAGGTCTCAATCTGCGCAACGGCGGCACAGGACAAAGCTCGGGAGCTCAAGAGAAAAGGGAGCTGTTATAAATTAACTTTGATGCCTCTTAATGGTGCAGTTACTGCTCGAAGAGCAGAACCACGCTTTACACCACTAAGTGAATCACATTATAAATTACAATTAGATAAATCTAATTA